>NZGD01000267.1 GCA_002690925.1 Rhodopirellula sp. | reverse complement strand
CGCCTTGATCAGAGCAGGGCGGCCAACTCGTTTCGTGCACGGTGCAGAATGACCCGCAGGTTTCCGTGAGAAATCTCAAGCACTTCAGACACCTGCGAACCTGTCATGGGGCTCATGCCCTTCAGCAGGATCGCGTTAGCGTGGTCCCGATTCATCTTCTTCAATTCAACGCGAATGCGTTCCTGAATCTTTGCAGTCTGGGTAGCCAGCTCCGGTTCGCTGAGATACCCGGCGGTGCCACTAAATTGGTTGTCCTGAGAGCTATCGGATAACAGGGCGAGGCTGGGCGTTGCGGGAAACTCTTTCCGATTTTCCCGATACGTGTTGAAGGCTTTATTGGTGACAATACGGCACAGCCAGGTCTTGAGTGACGAACGGCCCTCGAAAGACCCAATGGCTCCAATGGCCGCCATCCAGGCCTCCTGAGCAATATCTTCGGCAACGGCTGCAGAGGTATATTTAGCCGCAGCTCTCAGCATTGCCGGATGATATCTCCGGTAAGCTTCCGCAAAGGCTTTCGGGTGTCCGGCCTGCAAGCCATCAATCAGATCAGCTTCAAGCCCAAACACGGGCGCCTGCCGGGTAGTTTTGATTTGTATGTCCATCGTGCTCTTCTCCGTGCCGTGTTCGCTGGTGGTCCGCTAATGAAACCGACAACAACACCAGTCAAAAAACACCCTGTTCATAACGGCGCGTGGCATTTCTTGAAGTAGACAAGTCGGTCTATTTTTAATTCTAGACAGATCTGTCTAATTTGGTCAAGATATATTCAATGAAAAAACGGAGGTCCGCAGATGGGACGAAGACAGGTTCTAATTGATACGGCATTGCGACTGTTCTATGAACATGGGATCCACGCTATCGGTATCAACCAGGTGCTCCAGGAGTCGGGTGTAGCAAAGCAAACGCTCTACAATCATTTCGAGAGCAAGGACAGCCTGGTAGAGGCTGCTGTCGAGCATCGCGACAAACTGTTTTTCCAATGGTTGGAGTCGCGAATGAGCGATCAGCCCGCGGGAAGAGAGGCTCTTATGGAGATGTTTGATGCGGTGCATGATTGGTTTAACAATCGCGTACCGACACTGCATCGTTTCTATGGGTGCTTCTTTATCAATACCTGTGGTGAGTACAGCGATCCCGAGCACCCGGTACACAAACGATGTGCGGCTCACAAGACCAGGATTTTTGAACTCCTGAAGCAGCACACCCGGGAAATTTGCAATTCAGAAGCCGATGCAGAAGAGTTGGCTAATGCGCTGTTTTTGTTGAAAGAGGGCGCCATTGTTAAAGCGCACGTTGAAGGCGATCTGGACGCGGCACTGAAGGCTAAGGGGGTTGCCTCAAGGATGATATCGCCGCACTGAGACGCAGTGCGGCAATATTCGAGTGGTTAACGATACCTTGAAACGGGCACATTCAGTCCGGAGGATTTCTGGCAATCCCGTTCGCTGGACAGTTTACCGAGCATGAAAACGCAGAATGGGACGCAGTAGGTCAAGACTGCCGGCAGCCATTGAATTTTCTGATATCCGAACAGCGCATCATGTTGGTTGATCAGCAATAGAATCGAACCTACCACAAGGGCAACCTTTGCTGCCTGTTTGTGGTAACGCCGGAACAGTTCAAGCAACTGCATGGGATGCCTCCTCACGTTCTATCTTTTTCAACTGTTCTGCCGCTTCCCGGAAGGCGGTGCGAACACCTTCTTCAATAACCGGGTGATAGAAAGGCATCCCGAGTATCTCGTTTACCGTTAGAGACTGTTGCACGGCCCAGGCCAGGAGGTGACCAATATGCTCCGCAGCCGGTCCAAACATTTCTGCGCCAAGCAGAATGCCGCTGTGCTTGTCTGCGTAGACCTTGAGCATGCCCTGGTTTTTGGCCATTACGCGGCTTCTTCCCTGGTTGTGAAAGCTGACCGCCCCAGTGATGAAGGTGTGTGGCGCCAATTCGTGCGCTCGCTTGCCTATGCTGGCAACCTGGGGGTCGGAAAAGACAACGCCCAACCCGGCACGTCGATGGCCGCGTTCCACAGTGGGAAAGGTTCCCGCGTTGCTGCCCGCGATACGCCCCTCATCTGAAGCCTCATGTAACAGGGGCAACTCATTGTTGGCGTCACCTGCAATGAATATGTGCGGTGCACTGGTTTGCATGGTATACCGATCAGAGGCTGGAACGCCGCGGGCGTCCAGGGCGATGCCGGTATTCTCGAGGCCGAGCTTGTCAGTGTTGGGAATGCGACCGGTTGCGGCCAGTACATAATCAACCACTACTGTGTGAACGATGCCTCCGGATGTGCGATAGGTCACCTGCACGCCGTTCAGGGTTTCCTTTGCTGCGAGAACTTCCGCGTGAAGGACGAGATCAAATTCGGACTGGAAAGTATCCGCAGCAATTTTCCGGATTTCGGAGTCGGCAATTCCACCGACCGATTCGTTGCGCGACAGCATCGTAACGTTGACGTTGAGTCGGCTTAGGGCCTGCCCCAATTCCAGACCGATAACACCGGCCCCGACAACAAGTACGGATGTCGGAAGATGTTCCAGTTCGAATACATCGTCGTTAACGAGCAGGCGGTTACCCGCGCCCTCCAGTACTTCAGGAATAAACGGTCTGGAACCTGTTGCAATAACAATCCGGTCGGCAGTGATTTCAAGACCGTTATCAATCTGCAAACGATGGGTATCCACGAACCGTGCGTAACCACGGACCTTATGGCTATCGTCAAACTCGTCGACATCGTCAACAACAAACCCGACGAACCGGTCGCGTTCTCTTCTAACGCGTTCCATGACCGCAGCACCGTCGGTTTCAACCGTCGGGACATTAAGCCCGAAAATCCCCGCATGCCTGGCGCCATGGGAGGCTTCTGCGGCGGCAATCAGAAGCTTACTGGGCATGCAGCCGACACGCGCGCAAGTGGTGCCATAGTGACTCCCCTCAATCAGCGCGATGCTGTCGGTATGTTTGCGAGCTTCGCGATAGGCACCCATACCGGCTGTGCCTGTGCCAATAATGGCAACATCAACTTTGCGTTTGAGCATTTTCGCTCTCCTGTATGTTGTGAGGATCGTTCACAAGGTTTGATCGTGATCAGTCGACTGGGCGGCATGGCGCTGGAGGTAATGCACGATGTCCTGGGATTCGTACAGCCAGCGAACCTCTCTGTTCGATTCAATTCTCAGGCAAGGAACCTGTGCCCGACCGCCACCTTTGATCAGTTCCTCGCGGTAGGCCGGGTTTCTGGCGATATCACGTTCTTCCACTTCGATGTCGATGTGCTTCATCGCAGAGCGGGTGTACGCGCAAAAAGGGCATGAACGGTAGTGGTACAAAGAAAACGATGTGGCTTTTGAACTGACAGACATTTGCTGTCTCCCTGGTCGTGAATGTGAGTGCCATTCTCCGCAGTTTGACCAAGGGGGAGGCGGCAGGACGGTTGGAAAAATTATCCATCTGTCTGAGCTCGGCGCTTGAGGCGATTGCGTGTACAAGAAATGAACAACTAAAGCTTGCATCGTCTTTAGAGATGTATATACACTTTATAGCGATGAAGAACCGGTGTTCAACCAATTTAGGAAGACGGAAATGAACCTTTCTCTGAATATATTTCAGGCTGCGTTCGGTGTTTACAGCCGATTGCTGCCATCCAGCGCGGCATCAAAAGCTGTCGGATTGATGACCAGTCCCCGAATCAAGGTCGAAAGGCGCGCCTCATCCCGTGAATTGTTTGAGAGGGTGGTGCCACTCAATAACGATGGCTTGCTGTCAATTTATGGGAGTGGGCCAAAGAAAGTTCTGGTCCTTCATGGGTGGTCGGGTTGGATCGGTCAATTCAGGGATCTGATCCGTGAGATTGATCCGGATGAATGCACCGTTTATGCGGTTCATCCGGCCGGCCATGGCGATTCAACGGCCACCAAATCTCATCCGGGACGGTTTATTGAGGCCGTTCTGGACGCCCATGAATACGTGGGGAGTTCTTTTGATGTTGCGATCGGGCATTCGCTGGGCGCTGCGGCCCTTGTCTACGCCCAATCCGCCAGGGGGTGTTTCGACCGTCTGGTACTGGTTTCAGGCCCGGCAACGATAGAGGGCGTACTCAGTCGATTCGCCCGGTTTGTAAATCTTGGCGAGCGCAGTGAGCGTCTATTTGTTCGCGACATGGAAGAAACGGTAGGACTGAGTGTTGATCGATTGGATCTGATTGCGCTTGCGCCTGGAATCGAGGTACCCGTTTTGCTCATCCATGATGATTCTGATTCGGAAGTTCCGGTTACTGAATCCGTTGCACTGAACGAGGCGTTTCCAAGGAGCCGTTTAACCCATACAACGGGGTATGGCCATAGCCGGCTGTTGCGGAATCCGGAAGTCGTTCGAGAGATCGTCGAATTTACACATTCACCGTTCCGACCATAACCCGAGACTGAAAAAAAGCACCGTCCATGGTGCCAGGACGCAAATGAAACATCTGAGACTCAACCGTGGCTTTCGGGCTGCACCTGGCCACGGATAACGATCTGACCGCTGTACGGAGCAGGTTTGGCCGCATGGTTGTCGGCGTCGCGATCCTGAATCTCACCGCGAATCACGATTTGGCCGCTGTAGGGAGCGGGCTGAGCCTGCTCGGAGCGAGGTTCGTCTGATTTGCGGTCTGCGAGGGTCGCATGAGCGGGCAGGGCAGCCACGGTAATAAGGGAAGCCAGGGTAACCAGTGCAAATTTACGCATTTTCAATTCTCCACAGTTTGAGTTGATTTAGCTGACTCCGATACCGGAATCGGTCGGATATCAGATGAGCAAATTGTGGGACTGAACAATGTGGAGGAATAATTCTGAAACGGTATGGCAAACATCATTGCCAGTGATGGGGGTTGATGACGACTGCCCAAAAACCGCACGTATTACTACTTATCTATCAACCGAGGTGATGTTTTAAATATCAACGCTTGATTAGTTCTGAGGGCCAGGAGTTCGAAAAATAGCAGCCATCTTTTCTACCGACACAATTTCGGAGTTGGCTATGATTTTTCGATTTTTGACCGTTTCTCTTATGGGCGTTGTTTTGGCTTCGTCAGCGCTGGCAGAGTCGGCGGATTCGGCGCTTGCGCTCTCCACGGACAACGACCTGT
Organism: Rhodopirellula sp.; assembly: GCA_002690925.1. Lineage (GTDB taxonomy): Bacteria > Planctomycetota > Planctomycetia > Pirellulales > Pirellulaceae > Rubripirellula. Next base: position 21,810 of record NZGD01000267.1, on the reverse strand, counting down.
TCGCGCCAACGCAAACGGATCGGGATTACACCGCGGGTGTAGCGATTACCTATTCCTCCAATTCCGAGGATTTCATTGGGAATCCGGTGTCCAGGGTGAGCCAGGGTCTGGACAGTTTTGTGTTGCCCTATCTGGGTCAAGAGGAAGGGAGCCCGCAAAGCGCCGCGATTGAGCTGGGGGTGTATGGCTTCACCCCTGAGGAAATCAAGGAATCCGAGATTGATCGTAGTGATCGGCCCTACAGCAGTCTGGTCTACCTGTCCTCAAGCCAGAGTTACCAGGCTCTCGGCGTCGATTCGGGCTGGACGACATCCATGACCGTGGGTGTTCTGGGACTCGATGTATTCAAATCCGGCCAGAACGCGGTCCACAAAGTGGTAGGTAGCGACCGCGCGAACGGTTGGGACCATCAGATCTCGAATGGTGGTGAGCCGACTTTCCGATACTCGGCAGCGTATCACCAGTACCTGGATGCCAGCGAATCGGATCAAAAGTTCAAAGTGACCTATTTCGGATCGGTCGGATACCTGACCGAGTTTGGAGCAGCATTGGTTTTCCGGGATGGCCTGATTTCCTCTCCGGACAACCGATTTAACCCCGAGCTGATGGCCTACGGTGAGCGTGCGCCCGGAGTTTCTGCACCAGGCGGACGTGAGAATTATTTCTGGGGCGGGGTGTCGGTGAAAGCCCGGGCTTACAACGCCTTTCTACAAGGCCAGTTTCGTGAATCGGACCATGAACTGGATGCCAATGATCTGAACATCCTGCTGGCTGAAGTATGGGCTGGTTATACCCACAGTTTCCTGGCGGGCACCGAGCTCAGTTATGTGTTGCGTGTTCAGAGTTCCGAAATCAAATCCGGGACGGGAAATCGCACGCTGGCCTGGGGCGGGCTGGTATTCAGCAAACGGCTTTGAAGTCCGGACCGACACTCATCATTAGTGGAAATAGAACTTATACCGTCCAGTAATTGGTTTTTCCGCGCAGCTGGCTGCAGGGTGTGAACCAATCTATTTGTAAAAGGAGTTGAACTTATGAGCAACATGATCGAAGTAACCGATGTAAATTTTGAGCAGGCCGTTGTACAGAGTGATCGCCCTGTGCTGGTCGATTTCTGGGCACCCTGGTGTGGTCCCTGTAAAACAGTAGCTCCCATGTTGGAGGCAATCGCTGATGAGTTTGGCGATGAGCTGACCATCGCCAAAGTGAACGTCGACGACAGTCCCGATGTGACTGCGAAAATGCGTATCAGGGGCATCCCAACCCTGGCACTGTTTCAGGATGGTGGCGTAATTGCCCAGAAAACCGGTGCCGGCAGTCTGAGTGAACTGAGAACGTTCGTGAAAGGAAACTTGTAAACCTTTTCAGCGGCCTCCCCATCGGGAGGCTTGTTCATACTGCAATTGCGGTTCGGGTTCTTCCGGGCCAGACTTGTCAGGGTCCATCCTTCAGGAACGTTGAATGAAAACGCAAGAACTTCAGCTGTTGTACATTTTCGATGCGATTATGACCGAACGCTCCGTGACCCGAGCAGCTGATCGACTTTCCATGACTCAGCCTGCCGTCTCCAATGCGATTTCCCGAATGCGCCAGATCTGGAACGACCCATTGTTTGTGCGAAAGGGTCGTAACATCGAGCCAACGTCTTACGCGCTCAGTCTGTGGGATCAGGTGGGGGATCACATGTACGCATTGACGAATGCGGTGAGTGCGACGCAGTTTGATCCGGCCACCTCGAAGCGGAAATTCCGCATAGCGGTCACGGATGTGACTGTTGAAATGATCTGGCGACAGCTGATTGAACTTCTTGAGGACCAGGCGCCGGGGGTTGATATCCACGCCGTCCCCTACACGCCGGAGGGCACGTACGAAGATTTGCGCGAGGCGCATGTTGATCTCGCGGTCGGCATGCTTACCCAGCACGATCACAGTTTGCGAAGTACGTGGTTGTTTGAAGGCGGGTATGTTCTGGCGATGCGAGCCGACCATCCGCTCGCCGGCAGGCAGATCACCATGGATGAATTTCTCGAGGCCCGGCACCTGCTCGTGACAATGTCGGGGGATGCGCACGGATTCGTGGACAGCTACCTTGATCAGAAGGGCCAGAACCGACGCATTGCCGCGACGGTAAACCATTTTTCGATTGTTCCCCAGGTCCTCAGGGATTCAAACCTGATCGCAGCGGTCCCCGAGTTGATAAGCCAGGATTGTGGCTTCGTGGATGGGCTATGGATGGGGCAGTTGCCTTTCGAAGTAGATCCAACCAGCCTGTATCTCATCTGGCACACACGCCACGACCGTGATCCCGGAATCGTGTGGTTGCGGAACCACGTGGAACGGCTCCTTCGCGAGCGCTGGCACGACATTATGACCAACTCGCCCTGTGGCCGGTCTGCAGTAAAAGCCATCGCCTGAAACAATTAAACATTCACTCATCATTTTCCGTGATGACAAAGATACGGCAACGGAATTATTCAGCCTCCCGAAAACTCCCAATAATCCTCTGCAGATGTCGCGAATTGCGGCATTGGCAAGGGCTCGGTTGAACCACGATTGATCCGGCCAGCTTGCCCAATAATCTGCATTTTTTGGAGTTGGGAGGGAGAATGAACGGCCAAACGAACTGCTCGTCTATGGGCTCCAGCTGGAAGCCTGCTGCAATCACCGATACCGCTGACCAGAAATGGTACAAGCCAATCATTTCTTTAAATGCTGATCAGAGTGGCAACAGGGACGTGTACAAGGCTTTCCGATTCTCCCGGGGCCTTCTCGGGGCATACTTCCGGTTCCTTGCATCCCATGAGTACAGGATGCTGAGGAAAGTCGAGCACCTGGATTTCACCCCCGATCAGATCAGGCGCCCATCAGATGCCGCGCCCACCATCCATTATCGTCTGATCGAGGGAAGGCCGGTAAAGGAGATTGCGGCAGGCAAGGGTGTACCGGACAACTTTTTCTCACAGCTTTTCACGGATGTGAAAACCCTGCACCAGCATGGCGTGGCCCACATGGACCTTGGCAATTCCGGAAACATTCTGGTTTCGGGGCGTGGCGACCCTGCAATCATCGATTTCGGCTCAGCCATTCCCCTGAGTTGGCTCCCAACACCCCTTCAGGGCTGGGCTTGCCGCAAGGATATCCTTGGAGTTCTGAAGCTCTGGCATCGTTTCGATAGTGAATCCATGCCTTTGTTTCTTGTGCATTACTACCAGAGCAATTATCGCAAAAACATTTACACGCCCAGGCGCTTTCTGAAGGCGCTGAGGCGTTGGGTAACGGGAGGCGCTGACAGAGAAGGTTTGTCCGGACTGACGACCGTGATCAGTGTGTTCTTCGGTCTCCTGGTACTGGTTTCTTTCACCTAAAGAGCGGCATTCGCCGCTCCATTTTATGCCTTCCGGCTAACGAAAATTGGTGAGCGAACCGGGCAAAAAAAAGGGCGGTCACTTTGACCGCCCTTTTTCGTTGTAGTCAGCTTAGTTGCTGATACCAAGCTCGACGGTTTCGATCGCTGGATTGTTTCCACGTTCGATATCTTCCTGGCTTACACCTTCAGCCTGTGCGAAAGCAGAGAAAGCGATTACAGAGAAAACGAGAAAGAACTTGTTGATTGCGTTCATGTGATATTCCACCTTTTAAGAGAATTAAGTTAGACAGCATCGCCGTATTGGCTTGATGGTTATTCTCTTGGTTTCCCGCCCTCAGAAAAAATTGCTTTGCGGTATACATCACATCAGTTCAGGTGATGAGTTAACGTCAACTTCAATAACTTCTCTGATCGCGCCCCAACCACCGGCGTACAGGTTCTCGATCCTGTTATCGGTTCCAACAGTCAGCCGCACGTTGATGACGCTGGGTGAGGGCTCGGCCATCCAGCGACCCTGTTCGATGGTGAATTCCTGCTTCTGACTAGCCAGTTGCTCGCGCAGATAGCAGGCCAGCGGGCCAGCAGCCATTCCCGTTGCAGACTCCTCCAGGATGCCGTAACGGGGGGCGAACATGCGGGCTCCTGCGTCTCGGCCTTCGCCAACGCCGTCGAAGGAGAATACGTAAAACCCTATAAGATCCAGAGCTTCGCTAAGCTGCTCAATGAGACCCAAATCTGGCTCAAGACCCTTTATTGTCTGGCCTTCGCGAATGCCAATCACCACAAAGCTGTTGCCGGTATTGACCAACATTGGCGCGGCACCTTCGATCAGATCGTCGATGGTTATTCCAAGTGAGAGCAGGGCGGCCTTTAGATCAGACTCGTTCAGCGCTTCAAAACGAGGAGCTCTCTGTTCCATATAAGCCGCTTTACCTTCCATGATGATGGATCTCAGGCCATCAATGGTCTCCTTCGATGACCGGTCATTCGCTAGCAGGCCTTTCTGCTGCAAAAAACTGAAGGTCGCGATTGTGGCGTGGCCGCAATGAGCGATTTGCTGGGTAGGCGTAAAGAATTCCAGTTTTATATCAGCCGCGTCAGATGGAGAAACGAAAGCCGTTTCTGAGAGGCCGACTGCAGCAGCGATTCTCTGCTTTTCTGCATGGCTGAATCGCTCGGCGTGCAGCACCACACCTGCGGGGTTGCCGCCGGAATTACCGTCAACAAAGGCACTTATAACAGGGACTTCAATTTTCACGATGATTGCTCCTTCAGTTATTGAGTGACTTAATCTTTTCAGTGACTGGCTCCCGAAACAAACGGGTAAAACCCCACTACACTTAATGTGAAATTAATCGTAGGCGATCCAGAAAATGCAAAAGCTTCCGCCCCTTAGGGCTCTTCAGGCGTTTCGGTACGCATCTCGGGAGTTAAGCTTCAAGTCCGCTGCTGAAGCGCTGAACATTTCCCAGGCAGCGGTTAGTACTCACATCCGCGGCCTTGAAGAGTTCCTTGGTATGAAGCTCTTTGTCAGGTTGACCCGCGAAGTGAAATTAACGCATGAAGGCAGGAAGCTCTCCGGCTATGTGGAGACGGGGTTTCAGGAGCTGGAGAAAGGCATTGCGCTGTTTGCGCCAGACTCGAACCCTGGGCGCTTAACCGTGGCCACGGTGCCATCCTTTGCCAGTCGATGGCTGGTTCCCCGCATTGATTCGTTTCAGCGGGCTCATCCAGAAATACAACTTAGCTTGCAGCCTAATCTGCAACTGGTGAATTTCCAGGGCGATGGTGTCGACCTGGCGATCCGCTTCGGCAATGGTGAGTACCCGGGGCTTGAATCCAGGCTTTTGCAAAAAGAAAAGCTTTTACCGGTGTGCCACAGCAGTGTGACTGAAGGTAAGCCCGTTACGCCGGAGAACCTGGCTCGGCTTCCATGGCTGATCGATGAATCGGTTGATCTGGAGCGCTCATGGTTGGTATTTCAGGAAAAACTCGGAATAAAAATACCGGACAACGCTATAACGCTTCGGGTTACAGAAGGGACGACGCTTGTAGAGGCCGTTCTTGCTGGCCGAGGGATTGCCTTAATGCGGTACAGCCTTGTTGCCGATCTATTGAAAGCAGGATTAATCCAGAGCCCAATCGATATTTCTGTGCCAGCGGAGTACCAATATTACCTTGTGGCACCTGAGGCTAAATTTCGTACCGACAAAGTCCGGGCCTTTGTTTCCTGGATCAGTAGGGCAGTGCGTTCAGGATGAATTCCTATGCAGAAATATTGCGGTCGCGATCAGGAGAAAACGATTATTTTGCTTTGTAAGGCCGCAGAAAATGCTAAGTTCTTGTTATGCCCACGACCTTCCAATAAAGGATAGTAGAGATGATGCGAACTGAGTTTCTTCAGGAATTGATCAAGCAGCTCTCGCCAAAACTGGATTCGACAACTTACGTCTACTGCACAGTACCCAAGGCCAGGTATGGCGAACTGGAACACCTTAACCCGATTGTCAGCATTGCCGAACTGGAAGGCCTGACGCTGGTAATTCCTCTTGAGCAGGCCAAAGCCGAGGGCCTGGACTACTACAGAATCTTCCGGCGTATCACTCTGGAAGGGCATTCAAGCCTGGAGGCACTGGGGCTCACATCGGTGGTAACAAGCCTGTTGGCAGAGAGAGGCATCACCACCAATGTTATAGCCGGGTTCTACCATGACCACATGTTCGTGCCCAGTGACCGGACTGAGGAGGCCATGAAGGCGCTCAAGGAACTCGCAAGCAATCCAGCTGGCTGAGACCACTATTGGCTTTCAAGAGCCAGTGAGTTGGTTATCGTCCTGCTTCTGAATCATCTGGGTTTTGCCGGCGGCGTATCTGAGCGTAATGGCTAAAGTGAAGAATGCCGCCAAGCCGCCAAACAGAGTAATCAAGGGGATAACGTTCATAGGTTTAAACCTCCCGTGGTTTAAATTAGGTCTCTGGTTCGCATTCAAGCTTATAGTTAGTATACGAAGAAGATGGCCGCTCTGGCGTATGCAGAAACCATTACTGCGTATATGCAAATACCCTTAGACGAACCACAAAAGGCTCCTGGCCAGACCGTCTATGTTGACCCGAAGGCCAACGAGCCGTTGTGGTTCTTTCTGCCATTCTTATCCGTCTATCTCGTCTTTGCCGTACAGATGTACCTTTTTGTGCTGCGCCAGAGGCGCCGCTTTATGGCCAGGCTTCAGAGGTTGCACAACCAATAGCACATAGATTATCTATGGTGTTATGGCTCAAATAACTTCACTGTATGTCTATAAGGTGGTCGGTCAGGCAAGCCCAGGCGTCGAAACTCGAGACTTGATACGCAAACTTGGCCTTCCCGTGGACGGCATCATCGATCCAACTCAGATGGTGTCATCAGCGGAGTATTACAACTTTTTTGCTGAACTGGTTGATCGGGATCCCAATGGCCTTTCATTACCGTTGAAGATCGGCGCTGCCATGCGAAGCGACGAGTATGGTGCTTTCGGCCTGTCCTGGAAATCCGCGCCGACCTTGCGCGGCTCATTCACAAGGGCGGAGCGGTACGGGCATGTTCTGGGCAGTGCAGAAACGTATTCTCTTGAGGAAGCGCCACAGGGGTTCTTGTTCAACCTTGAAAAAGCGGGGGATGGTTGTCCAGGCATGCTGCTCTCAAATGAGGCCAGCATGTCGGCGGTAGCCACCATTAGCAGGGAAGTAAGCGCATCTAGCTTTAAACCGATGGCCATCTTATTCAAGCATGCGCCGAGAGGAAACACCTCAGTCTATGAGTCGCATTTTGGGTGCCCGGTCCACTTCGAGTCGGGACGAGATGCGTTGCTTGTGAATAAAGAAACCCTGGAAAGCCCTAACAAACTGGGCGATGAATCTATCGCGCAGTTTTTTGACCGACATCTTGAACAGCAACTGAATGCGCTCATTGGCGACATCGACCTGCAACAACAGGTGCGGCGTGCTGTTGCAAATGTTCTCAGTGAAGGGGTACCGAAGCTGTCACGGATTGCGTCCGAACTGAATATGGGCGCACGGACATTGCAAAGGCGATTGTCGGAGCAGGGGTATTCGTTCCAAAACGTTGTCGACCAGGCGCAAAAGGATCTGGCGCAGAGACTGCTTCGGGAGACAGACTATAGTCTCGCTGAAGTGGCCTTCCTGACGGGTTTTGCGGAGCAGAGTGGTTTTACACGGGCTTTTAAGCGATGGGCAGGTCAGACGCCACGATCCTATCGACTCTCGGCTCGCTGACAGCGGCTGGAGGGGCGGGGCTCGCGGGCCTCGCTATCCGATCTGAGGCTGTTTAAAAAATAATGGCGACGCGACGGTCAAATAGGGGTTTCATAAAGAAGGCGTGGTTGCTTCAGAGCCCAAGCGATATCTCAGTGCCAGCGTCAATCCAAAGTCTGAAGGGAGCACTATAATTAACTTAGTGGTTAGGTTTCATACAGACAAAAATAACCAATAAGCGAAAAGCCTTTTGCTGAGGGAAGCGCCTATGGCTCGTCACACTGGTATGTTCTCCTCAGATGTAAAAGGTTTGGGGCTGACCCTGCTCCTCTCTGTTTTGGCTTGCCTGGGCAATATGCTTTCGGTTGGACTTGCGTTCGGCGTCGATTTGATTTTCGGCACAATCTTTGTGTTCGTTGCCATATCATACCTAGGGCCCAGATCATCGGCGATCGTTGCGCTCTCCGGCGGGCTTTATACCTGGGTGATGTGGGATCACTTTTACGCATCAGCCGTTTTCGTTCTAGAAGCGATCGTTGTCTATGTTCTTCATAGACGTCTGAATAAATCCCTTCTTTTGTCCGATGTAGTTTTTTGGAGCTTTCTCGGCTTCCCAATTACCCTGCTTTATCTTACTCAGGCTATCGAGCTGTCAATTGACTCTTCGTCTCTCATCGCATTGAAGCAATTTATCAACGCCATCTTCAATGTTCTCCTTGCCAGTTTCATCGTTTTGATAGTGAACATCGCGCAAGGGAAACTTTCGTCATTTTATCTAGGACATAAACAGATAAAGGATATTCTCTTCTACTCAATGGTCGCTTTAACGCTGGGTGCTGGAACCCTTCCCATCATCCAGTCCAGTAAAACCGACGAGCGTAATACTGAGAAAAGCTTGGAAGCGACGCTCTCCGGGCCTCTAAATCACCTTGCGACTGACCTTGAGTTGTCACGACAACCAGCAAATGATGTGCTGGATGAGTTCACTTCCCGTCCGAGGATTGACGAATCCCTGTCCTTTGCCGTGCTTGACCAATCAGGTAAAGCGGTCGCCAGTAAACGGGACCCCTGGCTGAAGAATAGTGATCAAGTCCCTGCCAACTTCCGCGAAGGGGAACTGGTATTCATTGAGCCAGAGGGCGACCTTTCGTTTGTCCAGCGTCTTCGACAAGGCCGATATCAGATGGTGCAAGCCATTGATAATGGTCAGCCTTTGTGGGTGGTGATTCAAACTCCGGCAGCCCCATTTGCGGAAAAAATGGCGCAGGCAACATTTAACCTCCTACTGTTGCTTGGGGTCCTCTTAGTGTTGGGCATAATTGTCTCGCAGGTTTTGAGTCGAGTGCTGACGGCTCCGATCTGGAGATTGTCGGCAGCGTTGGACAGCTCAACGAATGGCATCGTTATTACCAACCTCGAAGGTGAGGTTGAGTGGATCAACAAGGGTTTTGGCAAGATCTCTGGCTACTCCATAGAAGACATGAAAGGGAAAAAACCTGGGGCGATACTCCAGGGCGTTGGTACAGACCCGGAAACGGTGGACAGAATTCGCTCATCGCTTGCGGAGGAGCGCAAGTTTGATGAAGAAATGGTCAACTATGGCAAAGATGGTCGGCCATATTGGGTTCACATCAATTGCGAGCCGTTGAGAGGGGAGAGCGGAAAGAGCCAGGGCTATATTGCGGTTGAGACGGATGTGACCGAACAACGAAAAATTAAAGAACTTGAACTGTTTGGCCGTGAAGCACTTGAGAAGCTGGCGAAGAAAGAATCATTAGAAGAGATTTACCAAACTGTTCTGCACAGTGTTGAGTCGATTCTTCCGGTAAGGTGTGTCATTGAATTGGGTGGTAGCCGATGCGGAGCCAACAGCTACCTCCCCCGGGCTTGTTACTTAAACATTGCAGACGGCAATTATCGATTACCCTCTCAAAGCCCCTTGCATTCGATCCCCATAGTTAATTCAAGTGGTGAGCATATGGGGAATTTCCGAATTTTGCACCGCTATCGGAACTCTCATCCTGGCCGGGAGATTGAGTTCGGCAATCGAGCCAGCCAGTTAATTGCAATAGCGACTGAACGCTTTTGGTCCGACCGAAAATTGCAGGAAACAGCCAGCGTTTTTAGTTGCGTTGATGAGGGGATCTTTATCACCGATGCGGATTTTTTGATAGTGGATGTCAACGCTGCTTTCTCCACGATTACGGGCTTCATAGGCAGCGAAGTCATTGGCCAGAAGGCAAACAGCTTTATTTCGAATCAGGGCAGTGCTCTTTTCTCATCGAGTGTATTGAGCGCACTGAATCAGTTTGGCCAGTGGCAAGGTGAAACCTCGATAGAAAACAACAACGAACAGATTGTTTACCTCTCGCTCAGTATCAGCACCATACCGGATGATCTGGGAGAGCCCAGTGGATATATATTTTTGATCAGCGACATAACTGAGCTGAAGGAATACCAACGTCAGCTTGAGAACATGGCCCATTACGATGCGCTCACTCAGTTGCCAAATCGTGTATTGCTTGGAGATCGGCTCGATCAAGCTATGCGAAAGGCAGACAGAAATGGAGACCGGCTTGCGGTTCTATTCATCGACCTTGATGGTTTCAAAAAAGTAAACGACACGATGGGGCACGAGGGCGGTGATGAGTTGCTGAAGGTTGTCACCAGTCGGATTTCGAGCCAGCTTCGCGATACAGATACGTTTTCTCGATTTGGCGGCGATGAATTCGTTGTTGTTTTGCCAGAGTTAGAGAATGCCGAAACCGTGGATGACGTTGTTCGCCGGATTCTAACGGTGGTCGAAGAGAAAATCCTATTGACTGATCGGGAACTTCAAATCACAGCAAGCATAGGGGTTGCTTTCTATCCACAGAAAGAGCCGCTCGACGCTGATCAGGTACTCAGACAGGCCGACCAGGCCATGTATGCCGCAAAGCAGCGCGGGCGGAACTGCTGTCAGTATTTTGATATGGATAACGATAAAGCGGTTCGCCAATTCCATGAAGTTGTAGCCGATATCGGCGCTGCATTGAAGAACACAGAGTTTGGGCTCTTCTACCAGCCAAAGGTAAACCTTAAAACCGCTGAAATCATTGGGGCGGAAGCGCTCATACGCTGGATTCACCCCGAACGGGGATTGGTTCCGCCGAATGATTTTTTGCCTCTGATTGAGCACCATAGCCTGAGCGTGGAAATCGGTGAGTGGGTGCTTGACACTGCGCTGTCACAAATGGACGTGTGGCGAGAGCAGGGCATTCATATGCCAATCAGCGTGAATATTAATTCGTTTCATCTTAAACAGAGTAACTTTGCCACTCGGCTTAGAGATATATTGAAACTGCATCCCTCTGTTCGCCCAGGAGATCTGGAGTTGGAGATTGTCGAGACTTCTGCGCTTGAAAATCTTGAGACGGTGTCAGGCTTAATCAGTGAATGCCAGCAGATGGGTGTGAGCTTTTCGCTGGATGATTTCGGAACCGGGTACTCGTCGCTCTCATACTTGCGCCGGTTGCCGGTTGAGCGTTTGAAGATCGATATGAGCTTTGTTCGAGATATGCTCCAAGACTCTAACGATTTTGCAATCGTGCAAGGCGTGCTGGGTCTGGCGAGTTCTTTCGACCTTGCAGTCATTGCAGAGGGAGTAGAGACCGCAGAGCACAGTGCAAAGTTAATTGAAATCGGGTGCTACTTCGGCCAGGGCTTCGGTATTGCAAAACCAATGCCGTGCGATGCCATACCTAGCTGGGTTGAAAGTTGGAATAACAGGAAGATAGAAGGCAAGTCTTGGCGAACAATGTAAGGCGCGAACGTCCAGTAGGGCCTAAATGGGGCGCGGCTTTTTCGTATGCTCTGCCATAGCGTGCTAATCATGGGAAGAGATAATACCTTTTTGGATCATGCCGTCGATGAGCTCGTGGCACCGCTGTTTCAGTGTATCCCGCAGCAAACGCACGGATGGGGTCACTGATTGCCGTGTTGGACAAATTAACCATAACTCAGAGACGGGCGGGGCATAGTTCGGCATGACATGGGTCACCCGGCCTGAGAGCAGGTCCTGCGACATATCGAGGCAGGATTTCACGGCAATGCCGTGACCCGCCACGCACCACCGTCGTACCAGATCGCCGTCGTTAGACGCCCGGTTGCCTTTCATTTTCACCCGGAACTCTTCGTTGCCCCTCTTGAAAGCCCACAGATCATAAGGAATGTCCTGAAGCTGATAAAACAACCCGTTGTGGCCGGCGAGATCCTTTGGGTGCATCGGCGCGCCACGCTCGTTCAGGTAACTCGGTGCCGCGCACAATAGACGCGGAACATCACAAATCTTGAAGCCGTATAGATTGGATTCATCCGGAGACCCGTAGCGAAGAGCCATATCGACCGAATCCCTGAAAAAATCCACGTTGCTGTCTGTAATCTGAACCCGCAAACTGAGCCCCGTGTGGGACACCAAGAGTTGATCAATCCAGGGAACCACCAGGTTTCGCCCCAGATCGGACGACACCGAAAGCCGAATTTCTCCTTCCACGGCCTCCGTCCCGGACCGGATGTTCTGACGGGCTTCGTCCAGCAATGCCAGAGCTTGCTGACATTGGGGCAGATACTTTTCCCCAGCGGCTGAAAGGCGAAGCTGTCGGGTTGAGCGAACAAACAACTCAGCTCCCAGCGCCTTCTCAACGCGTTTAACAGCCGCACTGGCTGTTGCCGGGCGCATGTCGAGACTGGTAGCGGCTGCCGAGATGTTCCGGAATTCCGCCACTTTGAGCACCACAGTCAGATCGTCGAACGTCATTTTCAAACACTATTTGAATATGTTTATGGGATTGGCCTGTTTTTCATAGTGTAAAGGTCGATCAAACTGCTCGTCACTAGAAACTTTTTTGGGAGAAAAGCATGAAAGCTGTCGGATACACTGAGTCTCTACCCATCGACGATCCGAAATCGCTGCAGGACGTTGAACTGCCAAAACCGGTTGCCGAGGACCGGGACCTCTTGGTGCGGGTCAAAGCGATTGGCGTCAATCCTGTTGATTGCAAGGTCCGTAAGCGGGCAGCAGCCGAAGCAGGGCAGGTTAAAGTTCTGGGCTGGGACGCCGTCGGCGAAGTGATCGAGACGGGCAAGGGCGTTTCGTTATTCAAACCAGGCGATGAGGTTTACTACGCAGGCGATGTTACCCGCCAGGGCAGCAATGCCGAATACCAACTCGTTGATGAACGAATTGTAGGTCACAAGCCTGCCAGCCTGAGTGATGCGGAGGCGGCAGCACTGCCTTTGACTACCATCACCGCTTGGGAGATGCTCTTCGATCATCTGGGCCTCAAACAGCAGCAACCAGAGAAGATCAGTCCAACCAAAGACGTGATCCTGGTGGTTGGCGCGGCTGGTGGCGTTGGTTCCATACTGATCCAGTTAGCCAAGAAGCTCACAGGCGCGACCGTGGTTGCCACGGCCTCGCGGCCTGAATCTCGCCAGTGGGTTGAATCACTGGGCGCTGATTTCGTGATAAACCACCGCGAGTCTCTGCAAAAGCAGATTGACCAGCTCGTGTCTTACAACAAAATAAGTTCCATTACTCATGTCGCCAGTCTTAATGCGACGGATCAGTACTTCGATGATTACGTGGCGGTGCTAAAGCCATTTGGCAAAATCGCCATGATTGATGATCCGAACACTTTGGATGTGATGAAAATCAAACCGAAGAGCCTGTCGCTTCATGTTGAATTCATGTTTGCTCGCTCCATGCACGCTGCCGATGATATGCAGTTACAGCACGATCTGTTGGAAAAAGTCGCGACCCTGGTCGACGAGGGCCACATCCGCACAACCGCCGGAAAGAATCTCGGGTTGATCAACGCTGGGAATCTCCGTGCGGCGCACGCCGAGCTGGAAGGTGGAACAGCTATAGGTAAGATTGTATTGGAAGGTTTTGAATAATTTATCCGGGAAATCACGCAAAAAGGGGTGGCCTTTCCGGCCACCCCTTTTTGGGTCTCCACCTAACTACCCGATGAGCATCAGCCAGCCAAAGGTTTTCAAAAAAACCGTTCTGCCACGGCAATTGGCATCAATTCAACATCAACCAATTTCCGGAGCGCAGGAGTTGCTTTTTTTGCTCGGTGTTCAACAGATCGCGAATGTCTTGCTGGGCTTCAACCTGTAATTCCGTGATTTCCTTAATGACATCGAACACTTTCTGCTGTTGATCATTGATGTCGCCTGCATCCAGATCCTCCGCCGCGTAGAGTTCTTCTAACTTTAGCGACGCCTCGTACCTTTCGACTTTCAGCTCCTGTAGCGCTGATCGCAGCTTTTTCTGAATCTCCGCAATCTCTTCGAGCTGCTCGTCATCAAGATCAAGCTCTATCTTCGGGCCTGGCGGCATGGCTCCGCCTCCATAGCCGTTCATACCGTGATGCATTCCACCTTGACCGTGCATGCCGTGGTGATCCGTGTATTGGCCATTACCATGGTGGCCCTGATAACCGTCTTTGTGGTGGTAATGGTGTTTTATTCCTGAAGCTTCGCCTCCATCGGGTTGGCTAGCGTCAGGGCCTGAGGTAGAAGGTGCCGAGACTTCGTGTGCATTTGCCGAAAAGGCGGTTATGGAGAGACCCAGGCAGAAAGCCAAGGGTAGCCAGTTGCGCGAATTTTTTGGAATTTTCATTTGTTGTCCTCGCTTTGTGTTGGGTGAAACAATTTCGATCCTTAGCGTGAGTCTAGCTTATACGTGTGTATTGGAAGTTTGGCTGATGGGCGGCATCCTTCGCACTCCCTGAGCTGGAAGTTGTCGCCCACTGCACAAACTCTGGCACGCTGAGGCAATAACAAACGAGACTGTTCCACGAAAATTGACTTGCACACATCAACGAAGGAGCAAGTCAATGAAACCATCCAATCAGTCACATCAAACAATTCTTGTCGTAGGCGGTACCGGAAAAACCGGCAAACGCGTCGTTGAACAGTTAAAAAGCAGCGGTTATGAGGTTCGAGTTGGGTCCCGCTCAGCCATACCGTCTTTTGACTGGAACAACGAAAAAAGCTGGGATCCGTGCCTTATCGGTGTCACTTCAGCCTACATCACTTATTCACCAGACCTGGCCATGCCAGGTGCAACCGACGCGATCCAGGCGTTCGTTACCCTGGCCAGACGCCGTGGAGTGAAGCGACTTGTGCTGCTATCAGGTCGTGGTGAAGCCGAGGCGCAAGCCTGCGAAGACATTGTTAAGGAATCTGGCCTCGAATGGACAATCGTTCGCGCAAGCTGGTTTAACCAGAACTTCTCTGAAGGCGCGTTCATCGACATGGTGTTGAATGGCGCCATCACTCTGCCAGCAGGCGATCAGGTCGAGCCCTTCGTTGATGTCGACGACATCGCAGACGTGGCTGTTGCTGCCCTGACTCAGGACAACCACACCGGGCGCATCTATGAAGTGACGGGGC
Organism: Rhodopirellula sp.; assembly: GCA_002690925.1. Lineage (GTDB taxonomy): Bacteria > Planctomycetota > Planctomycetia > Pirellulales > Pirellulaceae > Rubripirellula. The sequence continues at coordinate 6,750 of NZGD01000267.1, read as the reverse complement.
CAAGACTCATGACCTTTGCAGACGTGGCCAACGATCTTTCCCGAGCGACCGGTCGCGAGATTTCATTCATCGACGTGCCTCACAAGAGCTTTATTACAGAGATGGAGAACTCCGGGGCGCCTGAGGATGTGGTCTGGATGCTGGACTATCTCTTCGCAACGGTTCTTGACGGCCGCAACGCCCATTTGACCGATGGCGTACAACAGGCACTTGGCCGGCCACCGAAAGACTTTGCAACCTTTGCAGAGGAAGTGGCAAACACGGGTATCTGGGAAGAACGATAAACGAGTCTGGCCCCCGAAATGAACCAGGTTTGGCAGGCGCTTGCAGCAGTTGTCAAACCTGGCCCTTTCCCACTTTCAACTCACAGGGAACATGAAGAATGCTGGATAAGATACTGTTAACAATATCAATCGCACTTTACGCCATTGCTGTTCCGTATTTGGAAATTAATGACACCCACGTGTTCAACCCGGACTGGGTAGCCCATGCGAGATTGCACGAAGTGTGGCAACTGATTACCAACTCTTCTCTCGGTGCGATTGCCCTGTGGCTTACCTGGATGTCTGTCGATGGAAAGGGCAAAGCAAGTGTTATTGCGCTGGTGGTCACCGGCGGTTTCCTTGCAGCCTATGCCTTACAGGGGCTATACGGCGGATCAATGGTGCACCCGGATGGTACGGAAAAGACTGTATCAGGCATCAATGTCGGCGTGATTGGATTCGGTTGGGTATTTGTGAGTTCCGTTTTCACACTCGTGAGAGCAGGGCGCCTTTCTGTCATGCAGCAGGAAAGTTAAATGGAACCAACAGAACAGGAAGTGCTCCAGGGGACTTCTCTGTAACAATAAGACTGCCCTGATAGTCAAAGGAGTGACTATCGTTGATTAGGTTCGGGAGGGCGCCATGACCGCTTTAACTCAGGTATCGCAGGGAAATTATGTACCGACAGAGGGAATGAAGGAGCTTTTGCGGCGGTGGTTTTATCTGAAGTTCGTTCAGAAAAAGAGCACCGTAGAGTTGATGGCGACAGCCTCCGACCTTCGAAATAAAAGCGCGTTGAGCATCGTGGCGCTGTTGGACGTTGACGAGCAAATGATCTCGCAAGTGGTCGGCAAGAAAAGGCTCATCTTTGTCCAGAACTGCCACGCTTACCTGAAGGGCTCGGTCAATCCTGTGGACCTGGGACCCGGCGTTTCAAGCAACCAATACCTGGAACTGTCTTGAGATCTTTCAGCTTGGTAGCGATGAAATAGAGATCACGGTGGCCCCTTTTCGCCACCGTGATCTCTATTTTGTTACTCCGACAGCGGCTTAACCGACGGGAAATCGATATCAGTCGCCAAAACCCGGTTGATGTAATTGGTCAGAACGTTCAGGGCTACGTTGCCAATGATTTCGACCAGCTCGGTGTCGCTGTATCCGGCTGAGCGAACCTTCTGAACGTCATCATTTGAAACGTTTCCTCGATCCTTTGTGATCTTTGCTGCGAACTCGAGGGCAACGGCCGCTTTCTCGTCGTCCGAGTGTCCGCGTCTGGCAGCCTCGATTTCCTCAGAACTGAGTTTTGCAACGTTTCTGCCCAGGTAATCATGAGCCGCCAGGCAGTAGTCGCAGTCGTTTATCTCTGCGACCGCCAACGCAATGCGCTCTCGCGTTTGGGCTGACAAAGAACCAGCGCTGAGGGCGCCGTTAAGGCCAAGATATCCTTCAAGGGTTTTGGGGCTATTCGCAGTAATGCGGAATAAATTGGGAACAGTACCCAAAAGGCTATTTACAGCTTCGAGCAATGCCCGCGAGGCTTCGGGAGCCTCTGAAATTGAGGCTGGTGTTGGAATGCGTGACATATCGTTTCTCCTGTTGATTTCGTTAAGGAGCATCGATATTAAAATTTCAGAATCAATTAATAATTGGTGCATGGAGAAATTCACTATTGCGCATTATGGAAGTATCAATTCGGTAGGATGACCGCTGTATGGATAAGATTGCATTGATGCGCGTCTTCGTGGAGGCCGCTGAACGCGAAAGCTTCGTAGGGGCTAGCCAGAGGCTAGACATGTCAGCCCCGGCTGTTACCCGTGCAATTGCCCAGTTGGAGGGCTCGTTAGGCGTTCGCTTATTCAACCGCACCACCAGGCGTGTCCGTTTGACTGAGTCTGGTAACCGCTACTTTCAGGATGCCAAGAGAATTCTGGAGGAAATTGAGGAGGTCGAGTCGGCGCTATTGGGGGTTTACAGGGAACCAAAGGGCATTTTGTCTGTGACAGCGCCTGTGCTTTTTGGGAGAAAATACATTGTTCCCATCCTTATTGAGTTCCTCGACAGACACCCGGAAATCCAGGTGAAGGCAGCTTTCTACGATCGAGTGAGCAATATTCTCGATGAGGGCCTGGATGTAGCAATCCGTATCGGCAACCTGAAAGACTCCAGCCAGTTCGCTGTCAGGGTTGGGAATGTCCAAAAGGTAGTGTGTGGCTCTCCGGATTATTTAAGCAGACATGGCCTGCCAAACCATCCAGCTGACCTTGCTGATCACCAAATTATCCAGTCTTCTGCGGTAGAACCATCGACGACCTGGTGGTTTGAGTCATCTGAGGGCAAGACTTCTGTACGAGTCTCGCCGCGCCTCCAATTTAATCAGAATGACTCTGCAATCTCTGCAGTAAAGAGTGGCTACGGAGTTACGCGGCTAATGTCATATCAAGTTGGAGAGGAATTCCAAAGCGGTTCGTTAGTACGAATTCTCCAGGAACACGAACCCGAACCCATACCGATAAATATTGTTTACCTTGAGGGGTTGAGAGCTAGTGCCAAAATTCGTTCATTCGTAGATTTGGCAAAAGAACGACTTCAGAATAATCCTCTCATCAACCATCAAATGAAACCGTGAATTCAGTGTCCACGGTGAGGCTCTTTAGGTGGTCTGGGGTTCAAAGGCTCCCAATACCTGGTCAAGCTTTTCAACGAGATCACTATTCGTCAGCTCGCCGCGATCGACATCAAAGTTATCGAAAAAGCTTGGAATGCTGAGGCTGCCAACGACCTTGCCATTAAAAAAGGGAGCAGCGGTTTCAGCAAGCTTCAGCACGGTATTTCCGCCACCGGGCCCCGGAGACGTGGCGAGCATCACGATCGGCTTGTCACGGTAAACGTTTCGGCCAATTCGGCTCATCCAATCGAAGATGTTTTTAAACGCTACAGTGAAATTGCCATTGTGCTCGGCAAAGGAAACCAGAATCACGTCCGCTTGTTCGATCCTGGCCTGGAAGGCATGCGCGCACTTAGGAATGCCGTATTGCTCCTCCAGGTCGATGTTGTAGATCGGCAAGTCAAAATCATTAATCTCAACATAATCGATCTCAGCATTCGCCAGCTTGGTCGCAGCGTATTTCACGAGTTGTTTATTGATGGATTTGCGACTGTTGGTCGCGGCAAACGTTAATACTTTCATACAAGGCTCCTCAGTTCTCCCCCGTTATAACGAGCAACCACCTCATCGATTTCTTGTTGAGTGCTCATTGCAAACGGCCCGTGTTGAACGAAATTTTCATTGATTGTCTCACCCGAGAGCACAGCAAAATGGCTGCTTGATGAAGACTTTCCGCGTATTGTGACTGTCTCGCCCTCCGTGCCAACAATCGCGCTGGACTCTCCCTGGTGGAGCGTGAACCATTCGCCGCGCACGTGAAATTCGATGTCGCCTTCAACTGAATAGATCCAGGCATTAAAGCCCGCTTGAATGCGGTGTTCGAATACCGATGTTTTGTCAGCAAAACCATCAAGAATGGTGGCTGGCCATACCGACGCTGCGTCCGTCTCGACCCCGTTGCTTTGGCCAAGAACCAGCCGCACACGGTAGCCCTGGCCCTTCAGGGTCGGCATGTCTTCTCGCTTCACATGCAGGGAGCTTGGCGCCTGGTGCTTCATGCGGGCGGGCAAGTTAACGAAAATCTGCAGTCCATGAATCGAGGCGCCTTCTCGCGGTGCCTCGTCGTGAACGGCACCGCTGCCGGCACTCAGCCAGTAGAGATCGCCAGGGTTAATGTCGAAGTCATTCCCCAGCGAATCGCGGTTGTTGAATTTGCCTTCCGTATCTTCAAACAAAACGGTGACTGCCGAGAGGCCAGCGTGAGGGTGCGCGCCAAAGGTAGGTGCCGTCATGGTGTAGTGATCCACCATGATGAAGGGATCCATGGCCCCATAAAACTGCCCGTGGCGAAAACCCACACCCGTGAACCCTGAGCCGACACTCAGTGGGCTCCCCTTTACCGGGGCAAGAGCTGTTATCGAGTCATGTTGTTGAGCAACCTGATCGGTCATTGTCTTTCTCCGTTCCATATCTGATCTGAAAATAATCTAGCAGCTTGGTATCTGAACAAAAATGGCTAAAATATGAACTATACGTTCCATATATAGGACGCTAGTGTGAGTATTGACCTGAACGACTACTTCTATTTCGTGCATGTTGTTGAAAAGAAGGGGTACACCGCAGCGGCAAAGGCATTGGACATGCCCAAATCGCGACTGAGCCGACATGTTGCTCAGCTGGAAGAGCGCCTTGGTGTGAGGCTGCTTCAGAGAAGTTCCCGCAATGTCGCCGTTACCGAAGAAGGGAAGAGCTTCTACCAGCATGCTCGAAAGCTCGTTGACCAATTCGAGATGGCTGAAGCAGCAATGGACAATAGAGGTGGAAGCCTTTCAGGAAAGGTTGTGATCAGTTGTTCGCTGGGTGTGGCGCAATTTGTTCTGTTCGATATCGTGACCGATTTCGCCAGGCTGCACCCGAAAGTGCTCATCGAACAACGCGTCACCAACTCCATGATCGACTTGATTACTGAAGGAGTAGACATCGCTATTCGCGGGCACGGTGGCGAATTGCCTGATTCGAGCTTGATACAGCGGTTTATCGCGAATGTGGAATGGCAGTTTTATTGCTCGCCTGGTTATCTGGAGCAACTAGAACAACTGCAAACACCCTATGATTTAGCCAGTTGTCGTTTCTTAAAGGTGGGAAGAGCCGGCGCGAAAGAGGCGATTCCCTTGCAGCACAAAGATGGTCTTCGAACCCACCAGACTACCCATATCGCTCTTTGTTCAGAGGATATGTCGACAATTAGGCAAGCCGCAATCGATGGCCTGGGCGTTACTGCATTGCCTGATTATGTCTGCAGAGCACCCGTTGAAGCCGGCCAGCTCGTTCGGGTATTGCCAGACTGGGTATCCCAGCACGCAAGCCTCAGTCTGTTGATGCCCTCACGGGCAGGTGTGCCACCGCATACAAAAGCTTTAGCCGAGTTCATTCGAGAGCGGCTGCCATTGGCTGTGAGGCCGCAATAGACGGAGCAGGGCGGATGTACACGGCTTTCAAGCGTTGAGTAGAACAGACTCCAAAGTCCTATCGACTATGGATTGATTGAGGCTGTGTTTGAAGTTGTCGTCCTCGGCAAAAACTTTGGCATGCTGCGGCAATAACATCCGACATGGTTCCACGAAAATTGACGTGTACCTGAACCAACCAAAGTTCATTGCCCATCTGACAGGAGCCATCTTATGACTTTGCTTGAACTCGCACTGATCGTGGCTACGTTGCTTTCGGCCTTAACGGCCGGGTTCGTCTTTTCCTTCGCATCGGTCGTTATGCCAGGAATTGGAAACTTAACGGACAAGGAATTCATCCGCGCATTTCAGGCTATCGACGGTGTGATCCAGGCCGGTCATCCCGTCTTCGGTCTTGTATGGATCGGATCCGTCTTTGCTTTAGTGGCAGCGGCGATTCTGGCAGTCCTGCAGAACGACGGCCTGGTGCCAACCCTGGTAGTTGCCAGTGCGGTCGTCTATACCCTTGGGGTCCAACTACCAACATTCCTGATTAATGTGCCGCTCAACAACGCCCTGCAAATGTTGAATGTGGACGACATGGATGAACTCATGCTCGCATCAGAACGGCGCTCTTTCGAAAATCGCTGGGTACGATGGAACCTGATAAGGACTGCATTTGCTTCCGGGGTTAGCGTTTCATTGATGCTCGTTCTGCTGTGGCTTTGACAGAGCCTGCCGGCAAGGAGATGGCTGTGGAGCGGAAAGTGGTCGTCCAAAAAAATTGCTATGGTGTTATTCGAACCCATATCACACTGCGCATAATGTATATTATGTTAAATCTAGTGTAGAAGTACCGAGTGAGAAACTTATAAAAATGCTCGCCCTCAAATACGCAACTCGCCTGTCCCGCTCTCGGGTCTTCAATAAAACTGGGCTGGGATGAGCAATCCCAGCCCCCGCGTTCAGGAATCGCTATCGGTTTCCTCCACCACATTCTCGGCATGCCTCTTTGCCAGCTCTTCCAGCGTTATGTACTCACACTCTTTTTCAGCCATAAACGAGTCTGCGGAATCGATCAGGATGTTGTCGTCTCGCATGAATCGGCGACCCAGCAGAGCCGGATAGGAAAACTTGCCTCGGTCTGTCAGTGAAAACTGCGTGGTATGGGTGGTTCCGGCAATGCAGAAGTCCATCATGACAACATAGCGCTTCTGGGACGGCGCGCCTTTTCGTTTGATCAGAACTGTTCGCTCAACCGGCCGTTCGAACTCGAGAATGACGTCGTCATGGTCCAATTCGCCCTCGGTCGGCTGGTCTTCGTGGTCACCCAGTGGAATCTGGAAACTGACCCACTCCTCGCCGTCGCGCTCAAAGCCCTCGATGTTGACCGCGTGCAGAGACGACGTTTTGGCGCCTGTATCGAGTCGCGCCT
>NZGD01000266.1 GCA_002690925.1 Rhodopirellula sp. | reverse complement strand
TTGTCGAAACCATGAGCAACCGGCAAATGCTGAACCTGATCTCCCAAATGCCACTTGCCAATGCATGCTGTGGCATACCCGGCAGCTTTCATCATTTCAGGCAAAGTCGTTTCCTCGGGACTCAACCCTCGCCGGCTTCTGGGAATCAAGACCCAGTGTCCAGTCGCATCTTCATGCAAACCCACACGCCGTGGATAACAGCCAGTCATCAAGCTTGCCCGAGATGGTGTGCAGACAGGACTCGACGAATAGAAGTCGGTATAACGCTGACCCTCGGCAGCCAATCGATCAATGTTTGGCGTCCGATTGACGGTGGAACCGTAGCACCCGAGGTCACCATATCCCAAATCATCACAGAAAATCAAAACGACATTGCAGGGCGAGTCAGCGTTGAGGTCCTTTGCGCAGACGCTTACTTCAAATGCCACACACAAGAGCAAGAGAGCCAACGGGGGAAACTTCAATCGGTCCATGGTTCTATCCAAATCTATCGCGGGCACGAAGTGTGACACACATCCTATCATTGTGTGGCAGTCGCCCCCGAGGGCACAAGCTCTCAAGCGTGAACACTGACTCTCCAAAACTGGTTTGCCCCACACAAGTCCCACCCGCACCCACTATCTGTGTGCAAAGAAAAACCCGTGTGACAAAGCTGTCACACGGGCATCTGGACATTCATTGAGGAGGCGAGGAGCGTTAGAGATCAGCCAGCCCGTTTGTAATCCGACTTGTCTTTCTGGACCTTGTCATATTTCTTGCCTTTGTCCTCACGTTTTTCCTTGCCGTATCCAGACTTGCCACTTTTGTCACCTGATCCATACTTTTGCATATAGATCTGCTTTGCCTCGGTTCCTGTCATGCCTTCACGGCTCTTGAGGATCTGCTGGTATCTCTCAATCGCGACGCGTCTCGCTTCCGATTTCCCGGGGTCTGCTCCACCAGCACTCATTTTGGCGTTCGTAGCGCCCTCTGCCGGACGAGCCTGACTCTGAGGTGCGGATTGGGAAACCGAAGAAGTTGTTGCTGTGTCAGGACTCGTTATGGCAGAAGCCTCCGCACTCTCATTTTCGGGGTCCATCATATCATCGACTGGTGTCACGATCAGTTCCCAGCTGTGCAACATGCCCCAACGTTCGCTGCGAGACCCTCGTACAACAAGCTGCCAAACACCTTTGACACTCTTACCGTTGAAACTTGACAGACTTGGTTGTTTCTTCAAAGCCCCTTCAGGGATGAAACTTCCTTGGAAGGGCGGGCGGGCTTTCGTGATCGGTGTTTGTGACTGATCATCGAAGACCGTTCCATCAAAGTGGTCATCATGTCCGCCCACTTCAGTGAAAAGCTCGATTCGTTGCCCGTCTGGTCCTGTTAAGTAAGCATCCAAATAGGACGTATGCGAGTGCGTAATCGAAAGACGCAAATTCAAATCGCCGATAACAAAATCTTCGAGCACTTCAATTTCGGAAATGACGGTTTTCTTTGGCGCTAACACTTCAGCATCGTTGTTGGAATAATTGCCGCCCACGAGAGCTTTGGCACTCAACACTTCACTTGCAGTCAGCAAGCCATCACCATTGGCGTCATACGAGGCGAATTCAGCAATCTTCTCTGCCGTCCACTCGGTTGTGAATTCGACCATCGCGATCTGCTCGTCACGATTTTCATCGAGCTCGAAAAACCATCCGGGGAGCCCCTCGCCAAGATCGCCAATTTCTTCCTGCAACTGCATCAGGTACGTATGAAGTTCTTCGCGTGAGAGTTCTCCATCTCGATCGATATCAATTTTTCCCGGCGGAAATCCGAGACTCACCGTCTCGTCTTTTTCCAACCGACCATTTCGATTCTTATCAAAACGTCCGAGTACGGTAGACGTCAAATAATATTCACGACCTCGACGCCACCACTGACTGTTGTCCTGTCGTTGCGGTTCCTCTCGCTTCACCGGCTGGATGCCATTGCCAACCCTTCCAGCTTTACGTACCAATTCATCGGATGCACCCGACAGCAAACGACGGCGGGCGTAGCGCTGTGCCAATTCGAGGCGACTCAGACGGTCGTCCTTGTTGAGATCCTCTTCAAATGGCTGGCGATGTGTCCAAACAGCTCTTTCAGATTCAGCATGGTCGATGTACCCGTCACGATTGCGATCCGAACGTTTCAGAGTACGGTCAGCTTCATCCAAATCGGCTTGTATGTAGGGAAACTTGACGGAAGGCAAGCCAAACTCCGGCACAAGCTCAGTCTCGGGGTCCGGAACAAACGACTTTACCGTCGCCTCGGACTCCGGCGAAACGTAAGCCCCTGACACGCCATTCTGAAGCGCGAAATAGACCCTCGCTGCTTCCTGCCAACGCTCGATGTCATACGCGCGGCCCATCGACATTCGGCGAGATTTCGCAAGCCTTTCCAAGTAGGGCCGAGCCAACGGTGTTATTTCTTCAGGATCAATCTCACCGTTCTGGTTGCGATCAAGCTTCTCCAGCGATTCACGTAAACCGGACTGGGCGACAAGAGTGCCCGACAGGGCGATCGTTACCGCAACAAATCCCGTCATTGTGAGGATCAAAAAACAATTCTTTCGTCCAACCATTCGTCCAACCATGGGAATGCTCTCCAATTACCTTTAGCGTCCAGTGGGTTTTGTCGACCGGGACGACGATGATGACGACGTGCTGCGACTGCTGCTGGAAGACGGACGACGACTTGCTGACCCTTCTTCGCCCAACATGACTTGCTGAAGTAATGTTTCGTAAACCAGACCGTTCGCAGGTGCCACCACTTCGATCGTCTGTTCACCACGAAAATCGATCACTTTGACCAACCTTTCCACTTCTTCAAAGAGTTGGTCTGGAGCGGTCACAACCAATGAATTGCTTGGTTCGTGAACCGCAATCGTCATTTTGGGTTCAAGGTTTCGAGCGGGCGTTGATTTTTGAGGAGCAGCCCCCTTCTTGGATTTGCTTTCCGCCTCGCGCGGGTCAGGCTTCTGCGGAGCGCGTGGCTGTCCGGGTTGTTCGCCCGGCTGTCCAGCTTGTCCCGTGGTTGACGCGACCACTCTTCCTGCGAACGCCTCACGAATCACAGACGCCATTTCGGCGGCCTTGATATTGACTAATTCGATCACGTGCGATTGACCATAGGTCTTGATATCCGCCAAGCCATTACTGCGATCGATAATTTTGAGATACGCTTCAACCTGTTCGACCTCAGAAGCTGAACCCTGCACAATCAAACGATTCAAGCGAGTGTCTGCCACGACACTCATGGATGTGCCCGCCGTCAGAGTCATCACGCCGTCGCGAGTGGTCAAGAAGCTTCCCAGCATCGATCCTGAAGATGACAGGAAACCGTTTACCAATGAACCGGCCTGTCCCTCCATGGCTGCCTCACCGCCATCGATCAAATCAGCGAGGAAACGCAACGCGTCATCAGCCTTTGTGTATTGAAGATAAAAGACCACCGGCGGTGAAGGCATCGAATCCAATGGCCCGGTGATCGCACGTAAATGCTCCTCGAAACGATCCAAGGCAGCAGGATCTTCCGACTGCAACATCAAACCACGAGGTGTCATTTGCAGTCGGATAGCGGAAGACTCATCTTGTGCCACCGTCAGAACATGCGAACCGTTAGTATTCAACCTCGCATCAACCTTGCCCGGATCTGGCGTCTTGGGCTGTTCTTTGTTGTCAGAAGGTCGGGTTTCAGATTGGTCTGTGGTCGCCTTTCGTTCTTTGGGATCGTTGACAACCCTTTCGAGACTAGCGGCACCAGCATTGCCAAGTGAACGATATCGGATGACTTCGTTATTGCCCTGCCAAAACTTAACGGCCGCATCGAGCAGCTCACCTGCATTCTCGCCCTTCAATGGCAGGAAACGCAATCGATTACCGCTATCGACACCTTGCACAGAGTCCAGTCCCTCAACGATTTTCTTGATCTGTTCCAACTCTGCTTTCTTGGCACGTACAAATAACCGCATGCTGCCCGGATCAGCGTCAATTTTGGGAGCATCCGGGTCGATCGTTTCAGGATCATCCAACGAGTCTGGCAGATCCAGCATTTCGTCAAGCAGACTGATCACAAAGTATGGGTCAACTGTCTTCAGCGGAATCACAGCGAACTCGGCTTCGCTAGCCTGCAACTGAGAGACCGTCCCCTGAATCTCTTGCTGGATCGCTTCGGGAGCGAAGGCAACAATCGTATTCGCCGCCTCATCCATCGATAGTCGGATTGTATTGGTGCGTCCTGCCAGCAACGTTTGCAAAACGTTGTAGACGGTATCGACGTTCCCACCGGTCACCAGGTGTGAACGAAGGACGGACTCACCTTCCTCACTAGATTCTTTCTGCTCCGGTTGATCCACTGCATTGACCAATCCCTCGAGCAATTTCACTTTGTCTTCCATTCCAGTTACGAAGATGTTCTTGCCCAACACATCCGCAGAAATACTGACGTCAATGCCGATCATTTCACCCGTTGCGAGACCGAGATGTGGACGAGCCACAAGAAGTACATCCTCGGCCGAAACATGTTTCAGGGCGAAGCTTTCAACGACCGTACCATTGGCCATCTCATCCGGCGTGAAGGCTGACAGTATTGATTGAACACTACGGAGTTTGGATGCGGTGTCCGTGATGATTAGTTGCTTGGTTTTCCCGAGCACTTCAGGAGTTGTCATCAGATTCATGACAGAAAGCTCCTGAACCGCCTCCTCTGGATCGATATCACCAAGAGGAAAAATACACTTCAGTACTTCGTGCCGATTGCGATCTTTGAGTTCGTCCGTCGTTACCAACTCTGCCATCGCGTCTAGTTGCTGCATACTTCGCTGATCGCCAAGGTTGATGACTGACAACAGCTGCCCGCTGCGGACCAAGGTAAAACCTTCCGGCAACAAAAACAGGTTGATCCGGTCGATTGCCTCAGCGTGCTTGAAGACTCGCGGATCAGAGTAGGTGAAACTGCCAGTGGGCAACTCAGAAACCTGCAACGCCAAACCACCTTCGTCCGCCAGCCATCGGATCACATCACGCCAGGCTACCCCATCAAATGAGAAACGAACTCGATCGTTCGGGACCTTCGCGCCGAGGCTCTGTTCGGTACCCGCCTGCTCCTCTGCAGAATTTTCATCGGCCATCGCTTTTCCGAGCAGATCCGCGAGAGCCTTGCCGGGGTCTTCCTCTGCCGGAGCGGTATCAGCATCCACCTCATCTGCTGCCTCGGGTGTTCCATCGGAGCCCGGCGTGGCTGTCGACTGCGGTGGCAGGACTGACTTGATTTCTTGTCCTACGGAGAGTGGAATCGCTACCCCCGTGACCAACGCAATGAACGTCAAAAATTGCATCTGTTGAATGCGAAAGGGCAAAAAGGTTGTCATGCAAACTTGCTGAGTGTGAGATGATTGGCGAGTATGGCTGGCACCAGATCGTTAGGCCCGAGCGTTGTCCAAGGCTCGCGTTAACTGTTTCTGCCGCTGTTCGTTAGTGGCGAGCCACGACGCACCGAGGAAGCACGACGTAGCCAAGTACCTCTGATTGGTAAGCGAGCAATGCCTGCAGGGGTGGGAACCGACGGCAAACCCAAAGGTTCGGATCGATCAGTCGCGGCACCATTGAAGCCTAGTGGATAGCCCCCAATAGTCAAGGTTTCTTTCTGTATCCAAGGCCGTCAAAACAGGCGTTTCACAGGGTTTTAGACACTTATATCCGAAGTGACGTGATCTGCCCCGCCAGATACCAAACAAGTCCACTTTTTCGCATTTCTGCAATAAGCCCTAAAAAGCCACTTACCCCACCAGGCGTCCCAAGCAGAATCAGGCTCGACGCACCGAACGGATACCGCTGCGATACCGTTCAAAACACAACCAAATTGGCATGATCAATCGCCAAGATACGTTTGCACTGCACAAACGCCCACCGCTTAACATGGCCGAACCACACGCGGTTCGCGGTCAGCAATGCAAAATTGAAGCAGGCAAAAAACTGCCAAGAGTTGGCGAACGGAAACCGTTGCTGACCAATCAAAGATACGGAGTCAGCAAAAAAACAGAATTCTAATCGACAGCCTGCCCGCGTGAAGACTTCGCGGACTACCAACGCACACCCCGGGCGGCGAGCGAAGTGAATCGGCAAGGAACCGAAACGTTTCGCGGCCCTCTACCGATCGGCCCTAATCCAAATCAGGAAACATCCTCGCCATCATGCATTCCTGATACAGACGGTACCGCCTCCGGCCTATCGGTGTCCCCCCGCACGGAACGATCACCTGCTACGACGCCCCTCTGGCCCGCCACGACCGGGACCATCGCCTTCGCCAGCACCACGACGGTGTTCACGCGGTGAATGCTGCCCTTCGTTTATCCGTTGCGATTGATTCTCGCCGTGCCTTTGCCCAGCGTGCTGCATCTGCCCACGCATCCAAGGTGGACCGTTTCGCATTCCTATCGGTCGCCCGCCATCCTTCATCCATGGCGGCCCCCCACGCATCATCGAAGAACGGTCATCACTACGCCCACGCTGCTGCATTGCTCGCATCCAAGGTGCGCGACCTTTCATCTGCGGAGGTTCGGGCATCTTACCGTCAGCCATACTTGGTTTCTGAACTCGGGGCCTGCTGCGCTCACCTTGCTTGCCTGCAGATCTGCCTTGCTTGCCTGCAGATCTCCCATGCTTCTCTGGTCGAACTGAATCACGGCCATGCATACCACTACCTGAACGCTGTTTCATGTGCGTGCCTGAGCGTTTCGACATCTGCCCTTCATGAGACCTGCCGCTTCTCGATCGCCCCTCACCGCCTCGCATATTTTTTTCACCGCTTGAGCGTCCAGCATGTGCACTGCTTCCACGATGATGGCCTTTTGATGCCTTGTCTTTTTCAGTGTGTCTACCTCTAGATCGATGCCCCTCCTTGCCATGGGATCGCTGAGGTCCTTGAACACGGCCATGATTGAGTGAGTCTGAATGTCCACGGCCACGATGCGACGCGTGCGATCCACGCGATTCTTGCATCCTTGATCCACGCTCTCTGTTCCCAAACATGGACGCATGACGAGGGGTTCGCTCGTGCATGCCAACGGGTGACGATGTCCGCTTCCCAGCAGTCATCCAATCAGCCCACTGTGAGCCTCCACCGGGGCGTCCGCCAAACGCGGGACCTTGTGCAGACACAGTCTCACACACAGGCAACCCGAAGCAAGCTGCCATAGCCATAACTAGCACGCGATTCAACATGATTTCTATTCCATTGTTTCGTATATAAAGAAGCGTGGTGTAATGCCGAGGTGCCAACCCTAGCGAAACCCTTTACAGTCAGTCGGCAGCAGATCGATTTCGTTGCATTCCGGAAAATCCATTTCAACATCCAGTGCCATAGAAACAAAAACCCCAACTCAAGACAGAGGTTCCGCAGCATCCAAAACAAACCGAAACAAATCAAATTTTGCTCAGCGAACCCAAACGGGTACTGCCCCTTGCCGGCAACGATTCAAACCATGAGACCGTTCATGCACGCACCTGATCCCACACAACTCCCAAAAAAGGAATCACTAAAAAGCGCAAGACGACTTTGGTATAACAGCGAGTGTTTTGCTATCTATCACCTCAGCCATCAACCAAGTCTTTCCATGAAAAAGCTAATTGCAACAGTGTTCATCGTCTTTTGCGTGACACCGCTACTGAGAGCTTCTGGACAAACCAAAAACACAAAGACGATTCACGTGCTTGTCTGGGATGAACGACAACCCAAACAAGCGATTGCTTACAAAGATTTCCTGGGGAACGAAATCGCCAAACGAATCACGGACCAAACCTCCGATTTCGAAGTCCGTTCAGTTGCTCTGGATGATGCTGACCAAGGCCTTGCTGCTGGCAATCTGGAATGGGCTGATGTGATCATCTGGTGGGGACACGTTCGACAGAGCGAGGTTCCCGAAGAGAAAGCAAGGCTGATCGTGGATTACATACGAGAAGGAAAGTTGGACCTCATTGCGTTGCACTCGGCTCACTGGGCACGCCCGTTTATCGAGGCAATGAACTGGCGTAGCATTGAGGACGCCAAGCAGCACTTCCAACTGAACGGCTGGAAAGGTGATTTCCTGATTGAATCCGTCAAGCCACCCCTTGAACGTACTGTCCCAATCCACGGCAGTGAACTCACGCCATCCTATTTCGGCTACAAAAAAAACCAGAACCAATTCCAAGCCATAGTGCATTTGCCTTGGTGCTGCTTCCCTGACTATCGACCTGACGGAGCTCCCGGGCTGCTCACCGTGCAATCACCCAACCACCCGATCAGCAAAGGCTTGCCCCGAACTTTTCAGGTTCCCAAAACAGAGATGTACAATGAACCTTTTCATGTCCCACAACCCGATGCAGTCATCTTTGAAGAGACCTGGACCAAAGGTGAACGCTTCCGCAGTGGCATGATTTGGAACATTGGTAAAGGTAAAGTATTTTATTTCCGCCCCGGGCACGAAACCTACCCGGTGTACAAGCAACCCGAGATGATCCAAGTGTTGCAAAACGCCTGCCGTTGGCTGGGTAACTGAGACCCTTTTCCTATCGCTCCACCGCCGACGACTGCACGACAATGCCCCCTGGAATTACCTGAACATGCCCCCGCCCAACCGCTTCACCCTACCACGCATCCTCTTGGCCCTGTCCTTGCTTTTCGGACTCTCAATTACCGGCAACTCGTGGGCACAACACAGACCAGACAAGGCCACTACCTCCAATACTGGCCAAAAGGCTTCCCCTCTCAGTTGGATTCAGGTTCCGGGGAGAGACGATCAGCTATACCTGGCACAGCGAACCCCGAACGGAACGTTGGTGCTTACGGCCAATGAATGTTTCTTTCCAAAGCTGGGCTTGGCGTGCCTGCCTCAGGAACACAACGAAACCCGAACCACAGGTAAAGTTGCGGAACTCAACAAAGGCGAATCATTTTCAGCAATCGGAAAATGGAATACCGGAGACGTTGCCGAGTGGGGTCTGTTCCTCGAACAGGCGGGCGATCTCCAATTCCGAGTTTTCTGTGATGCAGTGAACCCTCCGGCAAAATTTGAAATTCGAATGGGACAGTCAACAGCTGTCATTACCGCAAACAAGAAGGCAACAACACAAGTCATTGCTGGCCGACTGCGTGCGGAGAAGCAGGGTTTTAATGCACTTCAACTCATCTGCAACCAGGCTTCTCCTGACTTCCATGTTTTGGCAATTGAATTAACCGGCCGGTGCCTCAACAACGCCGCGGTCCTACGAAAACGCTGGCGTCCCGCTGCCGCACACACCAAGTTCACATCATCAAAACCACATGGCCCGATCACTCTTTGGGTGATGGAGATGGATGCTGTACCGGGCGACCTCCCTTTCTACAGTCCGATCACAACACCCTTTGGCTACTACGGCCCCACGTGGCAAGCCAATGGCAAAGTGAATTCTGGCTTCAACTTCTCGATGTGGTCCTTTAGTCGTGGCAAAAAGGCGCCCCCCATCGAGCAACTGTCCCACCTGCTGGCCGCCGGCAACCGCAACGCAACTCTCGGCGGTTTTTCCCACGAGGGAACCGGTGTCAAAATTCGCAACTGGGAGCCATTAGCTGGCCGCCAAGGACAACGACAAACACTTGCTTTGCGTGTCGAACCTGGGGAACCGTACGACACCTACTACAGCTACTTCTATGCAAATGATGAAAAACGGTGGCGTCTATTCGGCATTGGCAACAGGTACAACAACGGGAAACCCCTCAAGTCATTATGGGTAGGTAGTTTTGTGGAAGTCCCTGGCCGTGCTTCAGTCCAACGCACAGGGGCATATCCACGAACCATGAGATACCGTGGTTGGTGCATGGACAAAAGCGGGAAGTGGTTCCCGTTGGACCGCATGGCCAACGGCAACGTCAACAAAGAGAGCGGACTCACACATACTCACCGCGGTTTGACCGATGATGGGTGGTTCTTTTTACAAACGGGTGGCTGGACCTTTCGCAAGCCACCCACCGCCTCCACCATCGAACTCACGATCCAACCAACCAGGCCTGATTACCTGAACGACGAAGACATCAAGGATCTAATCAACATTCCCTCATCGATTGAGTTCAACCAGGATACTCTTACCACGAATCCCCGCGCTATCTCTTGCACCGTGCGGAACTGCGGCAGCAACCCATTGGCAACGCTCTACTACGGAAACCAAGAAGCCCTGACATTCGCTGATCAATGGCAACACGAAATCCGTTTGCCAAAAATCAAAGACGGCTCAAATCAAATCACCCTACCTAAAATTGATAGGCAAACGCCTCTGTTCCTGCGTTTACGACTCACAAATGATGAGGGAATCTTCTGGTCAAACCAAACCCTTCGCATCAATCAATGAATCACAAAAACCAACGCAAAGCCAAAGCCAAAACAGACGAAAAACAATCCCTCAAGTTACAAGCAGACTCAAAATTCCAGATAAGCAGGTCCCGCCTCATACGCTGCGTTCCTAAAAGAAAACATTCTGTTCATACCTGACGCAAAACAGAGGAATTTCCTTTCCAAAATCAACGCAGTTCCTCGGCCGCGTTACCAGCAGACCATTCACCTTGCCTGCTAGGCAAAGTGTCTCTCCGTCGGACAGAAAATGCACTCGCCGTGATAAGTGGACTACGAAGCAAACCAAGCCACTACAAATCAGATGCACAAACAAACATTTCCCACCAGCCAACCACTAACCATCCTATAGAAGCCAAACGGCCCCCAATAAGCCAGTCGCGATCGAATTCAATAAAAGAAGCAGAAACGCTGGCAAAAAACGTGTCACGGGAACACACGGACCGCACTGTGCCTGCATGAAGGCGACACTTCGCCAAGCCGAGCAGCATTCTGAGCAGCGTTCTGAGCAGCGTTCTGAACAGCGTTCTGAACAGCGTTCTGAACAGCGGCTTTCCGGCCGGACGCCGAAACAGCCGGACCTTTCGAAACGGCAACGAGCTTCAATCGCAGGACTTCCCCCCCCCAAATTCAAGTTCCAATCGCATGGGAACTCTAAGATGCCACAACCAACCGCATTGTTTGAACCGAGCCGCACTTTCTTAAGGCAAATGCTTTCGCAATAAGCCTCTGAACCACCTTGCGTCACTCCGCAAACCGCCTGCTTGCCAGTTGCGCTGACAAAAGAAAAGAATTTGGTCGATTCTTTAAGTAAAGCACAAACAAATCTCTGTCTTCATCGAGGCATTGCTGCAAAGTCTTCATCTGCATGCCTTTCAGCTTCACTTCACTCTGCACAAATTCGGCACCAGCACAAAACTGCACTTGCACTTTGAGTCTGCACATCAGCCAGTCTTCCATGTCATAGTCATCGGTCGAGTGGCAGTTCTCCACGATCGCCGGTACAGACACGCCGTCACGTAATATCGCAATGTAGACCCGGCGCCTTCGGTAAAAAAAAGCCCAAGCCGCGCACACAGCAAGCAGGTTAGCGACTCCAAATACAAGAAAAGCCTGATGCCCAGCTTTAATCACCCCACCCGCGTTCGGCATCCCCAACAAAATGGTCACTAAACTTAAACCGATCATCGGGAAAGACATGAACCAGAAAACAAAAGGAAGACGCGGCACATTCTCATTCCGCAGATGACGGGGGATCGTCCGAGGTGGTAAATGCTGCATGAAGTCAGAGACCTCATGGTAGCGAATGGCCTGTTGATTCGCCGAGTTGACCAATGATTCCATGGCGGCAAATGCACCAACTGCTTCTTTTTTTTCAAACTGCAATGCATTAACTGCACGAGGCCTGACATTCTCGCTACGTGTGGCTTGATCGATTAGAGAGGTTCGGCGGAGCGCCGTCGATTTGTTTTCACGATTCACATCCCCAGTAGTTTCTGTTGGCGTCCCCCACACGCGGACACGATCTCCATCAGATGGCAGCACCTTAGGATCGCATCCAGCCAGATTTTCCATCGGCATTTGTCGTTCAAGTAATTCCTCAAGTGCTCTGTTCAACAATTTGACGGCCCCAATCGCCTCACTGAGATACATTTCCCACTCATCGACACCGATTTTTCCATCGCGAACAAATGCAATGCATGGCCCATTCGCATACACCTGCCAGTTGTGACGCGATCGGAAATAGCCGCAAATATCGCTGCTCAAGATCTGTTCGGCCGCGTCTTGCTCATCACTTTGGATCACATAGAGCTTTGAAAATTCCGGAAAATGCGAGAGGTCTCCCCCGCTCTTGTTTTTTCCTGCGTTTGAACCCGTTCGCGGCAAGATTCGAAACTTGGGATACAACGCCACCATGTCGGTAAAAAACCAAATGGTCTTTTCTTTTCTGGTTGTGTCCTCGCCTCGATCAACCATAAACAGCGAGTCTGCCATGACCAACGGCATCCCCTGATATTCACCATGGACAACATTTTCGACAATCACGCTGAGTTGACTTCCTTTGCCAATCACCAAATGCTTGATTTGCATCTTCAGTGATGGCTCAGGCTCAGAAGAGAAGCAAAGTGACATACGCTTGGCAAGCGTACGTACAGCGATTTGCCGCTGGTAAGCTAAAAATTCGCTGATGACTACGGCGGCTAATCCTATCATCGCCGCCACAAAAACAATGCCGGCACGCTTATCGTTGATTCCGGCGAATACCCACCAACCCTGCAGACACCGCAACGCAAACCAAGTGAGCAAAGCCACAAGGCACGGTACAAGGATCATAGTAACAAGAGTACCTACAAAAACGCGACTCACCGCACCAATCCATTTCTGATGGGTTTCCTCATTTGAGTGTTACCTCGACGCTCAACCAACTCAGATTAACACCCCGACATGCTATCGCAACCCAGCAGCCAGTTGCCTCCAACACTTCCGAAATCGCAAATCAATCCCCAATCCATCAATGCTTGCCCCAAAGTGGAGCGTAAGGAAAAGAAGCAACCGCAACATCCCACCAAGTACAGTGCGGGTCGAGATCACGGTGCGGCCTCGGAAAACATCTCTCGCTGTTCCGCTTTGGTGGTGTTGCGTTCGGTCAATGCGCCCACACTCTCGAGAAAGAGGTCCAAACTGCGTTCCATCTCATTACATCTGTTTCGATTTTCCGCAGCAAGATTTTTCTGTTCCGAAAGATCCTCTCCAAGGTTGAATAATTCTACACGGTTCTCAGCCCAATGTTTGACAATTTTGTAGTCACCCTGTCTCAGAGCAGACTGCGCTACACGTGCCCCAGCCTGATGAAAAATCAAGAATGGCTGACGGCGTTCAACCGTTCCCTTGCCTGACTCCCGCAGCACGGAAACCATGCTGCCACCGTCAAGAACTTCCGGCAGCACACCGTCGAACCCTGCCAACTCGGCCATGGTCGGAAACAGATCAAGACCCGTCACCGGAACCCGGGAAATTGCTCCCGCTTCAATGCCAGGCCCAAGAACCATGAATGGCACCCGCAAACCACCTTCGTACATGGAGCCCTTTCCCTCGTGGAGTGGATAATTTCTCGGCAGCGAGCCACGTTTTTGCCCCGGCATCGTGAGACGACCGCCGTTGTCAGACATAAAAAACACGTATGTATTTCCAAGCAAGCCCAATGACTCGATGCGATCAAGCAGTTGCCCAATGGCTTGATCAAGATCGCTGGTCATCGCTGCAAATTTTGGCAACGTATGCCGACGCCCGGGCTCCCATTGACGAGTACGCTTGAGCGTACTTTCACGATAGAAGATGTCGAGATGCACAGCGTAATGCGAAACCTGCACAAAGAAAGGCTTCCCCGATTTTGCGTGTTTTGCGATAAAAGCACCGGCCCGATTCGTCAAACGATCAACCTGCTTGGGATCATCACTTGCGCCGGCGTCCTTGTCACCTTTTCCACCCCCTGTGTCATTGCCAGTCAAGCCATCGCTGACGTCATACCCCATCTGTTCAGGAGTCACGTTATCGAACCGGGAATCCCACTTGCCAAAATGTGCTGTTTGGTAATCCGGATTTGCGAGTTTGAGCATGCGTGGCAAACTCAAACTCTTACGGAATGCTGTCGTCCAACCGGGCTGGTCTTTCTGGTAAACGTGCCTGGCGGGCGTCTGCCCCACCACCAAACTGCGTCGGGTTGGGCAACAGTAGGGTGCTGGGGCATAGCCTTGGGTAAATCGCATCCCCATCCGTGACATCCGTTCCATCTGCGGGGTGCGATAATAGTCGCTGCGTGTCTCGGGATCCTCTGGATCCATCATCACGGAAGAACCAACCCAACTCTGGTCATCCGAGAGTACCACGACAAAGTTGGGAAAATCTTCTTTTGCAGTTGCCTCAAACGGGCAAACACTCAAAAGAAAAAAACATGCAACAGAACCAATCATGCAGCAGTGTCGCATGAACAACTCCCAAACAAAAGTTCAAGCAGAATTAAATACGAGGCCTTCCACCTGCTCCAACTCACAAGACATCAGAACAGCAGGCGACAAATGCAACAAAGTTCAACTCATCAATCATCAGTGTACGCTGGCATCGGTTGTGGCGAAGAGGTGGGACCATGAATCTGCAGGACATCAGCCCCATTTTCCTGGCTGATAAACATGGCCCGATCAATTGCCAACTGACGGGGTTCAGTTTGTGTCAGCGAATGATGGCGGTGGTAGACGATAAATAATTCACTGCCATCAGGCGACCGAGTGAAACAGTGGTGGGCAGTTCCGTGCGCATAGGATGTCGACTGCATGATCGGATTGTGCTGATACTTTTCCCATGGCCCAAGTGGACTGTTGGAGATCGCATAACCGACCGCATACTCAGGACTCTCAAAATGACTGCCTGAATAGGTCAGATAGTAAAGCCCTTTGTGCTTCAAGATTTCCGGGCCTTCGACAATGCGACCTCGGTTTGTTTCCCATGACTGATCAGGCACAATCATCCGCTTTAACGAACTGGCATCCACGGACATCATATCTTCGTTCAAGCGGCCACCCCAAATCTCGTTCCCTCGATTGAAGTCGACGTAGTAAAGGTAATACTGACCGTCTGTGTCCCGAAAGACATGAGCATCGATGCGGAGGCTTTCAGGTGCCATTGGCCTCTGAATTCGTTGACGAAACGGGCCGGTGGGTGATTCAGCAGTAGCAACACAGACCCGTGTATCAGCGGCATAGTAGAGATAGAACGTCCCATCCCGTTCTACAATGTCGGGGGCCCAAAAACGGGATTTTCCCCAACTATCCTTGTTTTTCAAAACGTACCCCTGATCTTCCCAGTGAACCAGATCCTCTGAAATGTGCAGGCGGATTCCATGCACCATGTCTGGAGAGTCCGGCGTGTGTGTGCAATAGGCATAGTACATTCCACCGTGCCGCAGGATGACAGGATCAGCACAGCCCGCCAGCACAGGATTGGTGTAGGATTTGAGCGGGTTTGTGCCCGCCACTTCGTGAACTTTCAGATTCCGGAACTCGGCTGCCGATCCCAACACTCGCAACCCCAGACCGCCTCTTTGAAAGCTTCGATCAACCCCATCAAACACCGGCAGTGTTTTCTGTAGCACGGGCACTTCATCCACAAAACATTTCACGTTATCGCCAACCACACGCACTCGAAGACGATACCACTGTGCTCTTTCAATGGCGCGATTCGCACCAGCCAAGGCCTGCCATCCCGGTAGACTGGCTCCCCACATCACACGATGAGCGCTGGCATGCAAGCCCACATAGTACCCACGATAAGCATCAACCCCGAGTTGTGAATCCGCGACGCGAAAAACGATTCCTGCTTGCGTCCTGTCTTCTGGTTTGATCTCGACCTGCAATTCGAAATCGCTCACCTGAACCCCAGTCAGCATCGCTCGGGGCCCCCGCTTCCCGCTGAGCCGCATCGAACCGGAAGCGGAACGCAGCTCACCACCCCACTGACGCCATTGAGACTCATCCACGTCAGAGAGTGAATTGGCAAAAATCAGCCTGCCAGTTTCCTGCCCCGTTACGGAAGTTGCTCCAAGAACTGCCATCACCAATAGCCCAGCAAACCCTCCCCAGCAACTCAATGATGAGTTCTCAAACACTTGATTCATCGATGAACTCCACGATCTCTATCTCCTGACCCGTAAAAAAAGCCTGTTCACATACGTTCACTCGGCCGGCAACTTTTCCAACGCGGTTCTTGCCAATTCAATCTCACCACGGGAAAGCAAGCTAGCGATCTGATCCAACTGTTTCGCCGAGGCGTCAGTCTGGTAGCGACGCCTCAGGCTCAGTAATTCACTGGGCAATCGCAGGTCGTCTGACTGAATCCTGAATGCCCCCCCCGTTCTCGATTTACGCATGAGCTGTATCGCCTCCAAGTCCCGACAGCCAAACTCGCGGCTTGGTTCCACCTGCGTTCCTTCTCCCCAATCGTTCCAAGTTGCAATCTGAATGATCTTGGCAGGCCCATCAAAAGCTCTTTGCAACGTTTGACGAAAAACCGCTCCCTTCTGATCTTCAATTCGCCCCCAGCTTTCGTGGACACCGGCCTGGGCGTAAATGTCGACAAACCTCGGAAAGACAACGGCAATCGACTCAGGCCAGGCCTTTGCGTTTTTTTCAAAACGTGCCACGCCCGCGACGCCCTCCTTAGGGATAGGCCAGTCGAATGCTCCCATCGCAGACGTACGTTTCTGATGCTCGCTGAAATAAGCGACCGACGGTGTGATTTTCCCCAAACAAGCTGTCCACTCAGAATCGTTTAAGCCACTTTGACCAAAGGACAGCAAAACCGGCTTGCTGCCCAAATGCACGTAACCTTTTTTGTTAAACCAGTTTTTCGCGAGCCAGGCTACTTCCTTTGCGACATGCTCGATTCGCTGGCCTTCATTCAGCCTGCCTGCCTTGATCAAGGCAGGAACCGTACTGTCTTCGTAACAGATTGCAAAACGCATTCCCAATCTTTCAGCCTGAACAATCAACTGCTCAGTGCTCCGATGAAGAACCGCATAATCATGCAGATCAGTCAGGCCATACCAGTCGACGATAACCCCATCAATTCCAGCCAGCTTCATCTGCAACAACTGACACTCCAGCACGGCTGGGTCGGCCGAATCGTACGGGCCGATCAATGGATAAAAGTGCGAAGCAATTTGTCTTTTCACTGAGTCGTCTGATCCTCCGCCACCGGTCGTATCAGGATTGAACCTGTTCATCGCCCAATGCCAACCCCAAACTGGTGAAAAAGGCTTTGCCTGATACCAGGGCATGTAATGAGCAAGCAGCAATTTTCGCGGCGGACGTTCCCGACCCTTTTCAGTGGGCTGCTGTGCATGAACCTTTGCAGCAGTTCCAAGGAAAACCAGCACTGCCACCAGCACAATGCTGAGGGGAACAATACTGAGGGGAACAATGATAATGGGAACAATAAACTGCCGACCACTTTTCACAAAAGATCTCCTAATCACTTACTCCGACCACTTACTCCGACCACTTACTCCGACCACTTACTCCGACCACTTACTCCGACCACTTACTCCGACGCGTACTCCGACGCGTACTACCCCGCCCCA
>NZGD01000265.1 GCA_002690925.1 Rhodopirellula sp. | reverse complement strand
GATCGGTTTCCTGATCTCCTTCGCGCTTCTGCAGTGGTTGGGGATCTGTATTCTCTACCTGATCTACACAGGTGTGGGCGTATGGGGTAATCGCTCGCCTGTTTTCTGGGGTTGGCCGATTGTCAATTTTGTGTTTTGGGTCGGTATCGGCCACGCAGGAACGCTGATCAGTGCAATTTTGTTCCTGTTCAGGCAGGAATGGCGTACCAGTATCAACCGAGCTGCCGAAGCGATGACAATCTTTGCTGTGGTTTGCGCGGGAACGTTCCCTGGAATCCATGTCGGTCGAGCGTGGTTGGCTTTCTGGTTGGCGCCTTACCCAAGTTTAAACTTGTGGATGTGGCCCCAATTTCGCAGTCCCCTGCTCTGGGACGTGTTTGCGGTCAGTACGTACGGAACCGTCTCTCTGCTCTTCTGGTACATGGGAATGGTGCCCGATCTTGCGACTTTCCGAGACCGGTCGGTGAATAAGTGGCGACGAATGGCCTACGGCGTGCTATCGCTCGGGTGGTCCGGTTCTTCCCGGCATTGGATGCGTTACGAAAAGGCTTACGCACTACTGGCAGCTTTTGCGGCTCCGTTGGTGCTTTCTGTTCATACGATTGTTTCGTTCGACTTTGCGGTCTCGCAGGTTCCTGGATGGCACACAACTATCTTCCCACCTTATTTCGTTGCAGGGGCGATCTTCAGTGGTTTTGCCATGGTTCTGACGCTGATGATTCCAGCTCGCAAAATGCTTGGGCTTGAGAACCTGATCACGATCCGACACTTGGACAATATGTGCAAGATCATTCTTGCGACCGGGTCGATTGTCGGCCTGGCTTACGGTACAGAATTCTTCATCGCTTGGTATGGACAGGTGCAGGAAGAAAAATTCGCGTTCACCAACCGTGCTTTCGGACCATATTGGTGGGCGTACTGGACGATGGTCACTTGCAATGTGATCAGCCCCCAGTTGTTTTGGTTCAAGAAGCTTCGAACCACCCCTTGGATGATCGTTTTGGTCTGCATCTTTGTGAATATCGGGATGTGGTTCGAGCGATTTGTGATCGTGGTGACGAGTCTGTCGAGAGATTATCTTCCGAGTGCATGGGCGTACTTCTCGCCCACCTGGGTTGATTGGTCGATGTTGATTGGTTCGTTTGGTCTGTTCTTCACATTGTTCCTGTTGTTCTGCCGTTTGATGCCCGTCATCAATATGGCGGAAACGAAGGCGACACTTGCGAAGCAGTACCATGTTTCAAATGATGGCGATCACTAAGTACGGGTACAGAGAGAAGAGTTGCTCCGGGTTCGCTCGGAAACGGAAACCACTGACGCACGTCAGACTTTTTACAACTGTGAATTGATGTCAGAGAATAACGAAAATAAAGTTCACGGAGTCGTCGCCGAGTACACCTCGGTTGACACATTGCTTAGTGCATGTCGACGGGTCCGCGATGCAGGGTATGAAAAAACCGATGCATTCACACCTTTCCCCGTACACGGGATTGATAAGGCTTTGGGGATCAAGCCCACCGTCTTGCCGTGGATCGTGCTCGGGGCTGGGTTGACCGGCACTGCAACTGCCTTGGTGATGCAGATATGGATGAACACGATTGATTATCCGTACATCATCTCGGGCAAGCCATTCCTGTCATTGCCGGCGTTCATGCCAGTCGCCTTCGAGTTGACGGTCCTGTTCGCCTCTTTTGGCGCCTTCTTTGGTATGTGGGCTCTGAATGGATTGCCGAAATTCAGTAATCCCGTCTTCACTGATCCACGTTTTGACCGTGTGACTGATGACCGTTTTTTCCTCTACATTGACTCCAAAGACGATCAGTTTGAGCGTGGCGGTGTGGAAAAGCTACTCGGCGATACCGAGACAGATTATGTGCAAGCAGTGGTCGATGATGATTCATCCGATAAGGTGCCGAAACCCTTCTTCATGATGTGGGGGTTGGTCGTCGGTTTGTCCGTCATACCCCTGTTGATCGTATTGAAAATGCGGGTCAGCCACAGCAGTCAGCCAAGGTTCCACGTTTTCTATGATATGGACTTTTCGCCTGCGAAAGATGCGCAACAGTACTCCACTCTGTTTCGTGATGGTCGTGCCATGCGGCCTGACGTGCCGGGTACGGTTGCCAGAGGTGAAGAGCAAGCGAACCTGAATTACATGACCGGCATTGATATGGAGGCTCTCTCGGCAATCGATCGGCCCAGAGCGGAGCGGCTAGTGAGGCGTTTCAATCCCTACTTCCAGGCTGAGGCTTTGGCTGCTGAAGAGGCGAAGTCTGACCAGTCCGATGAGCAGAGTCAGGGTGACGAGCCAGAGAATAGCCCTGCCGCAGTCGGCGGGGCTGAGAATTCCGAGGCTGGTGATGCTGACGAGGTGCCCGCCGCCGCAGCGAAGCCAAGCGTGATGGAGACAACCCCATGGCTTGAGTCAAATCCTCTCGCTCTCAATGAGAAAGTGCTCGCAGATGGTCGCAAGAACTTTGGTATTTACTGCTCTGTGTGTCATGGCATGAATGGATCGGGCAACGGTTTGGTCAACGAGCGTGCAAAGAAAATCATTTCACCTGACTGGATTCAGCCGTCCTCACTTCACCAGGAAACCCTTTACGCCGACAAGTATCCCGATGGGAAATTGTTCAGCACGATCAGTAATGGAATCCGGAAAATGCCTGGTTACGCTGGCCAGATCAAGACACGCGATCGTTGGGCAATCGTTGCCTACGTGAGGGCACTACAGCTCAGTCAGAATGCTTCAATTGAGCAGTTCAAGGACATTGATGAGTCCGAGCGAGGAGAGATTCTCAAGGAACAGGCTGACGCCAGGAAAGTACTGAAAGACAAGGCCGATGCTGATGCAAAGGCAGCCAAGGAAAAGGCTGATGCCAGTGCGGCGAAAGCTTCGACTTGAATGACGGATGTGAACGAAACTCGTTTCACTCAATCACTAATCGACCAAATACGATACGACTCCGATGTCCGAACATAACGCACCTGCCCCAAAATCTTCTGATGACCCCGCGTTCATGCTGCCTGCCTTCTTGGCTGCATTGCGACTACCGCTGTGTGTTGGGGGGGGCATATTAATGGCGCTTGGCTGGTGGCTAGCGAGCGGCATTGGAGAGTACGGTGAGAATTTCGGCATGGCGGTCTATCTGACGGCCGCTGTTTACTGCATGACAATCGTTTTGGGGTGCTTGTTCTTCGTTCTGATTCAGCATCTCGTCCGCGCAGGTTGGAGTATCGTGGTTCGGCGAATCGCTGAGTTGGTGATGGTGATGGTCATCCCAATGGGAATTCTTTTCGTTCCCATCATCGCTTCACTTTGGATGGGTGAAGGTACGCTTTACCGCTGGGATAATGCAGAGTACGGACCAGAGCATGGACTGCCGGCAGAAGTCTGGGAGGAGAAGCTTCGTTGGTTGAACCAGGATTGGTTCACGGTTCGAACCATCGGCTACTTCGCCGTATGGACATCACTTGCTTTGTTCTTCTTCAAGAACAGTGTTCGTCAGGACAAAACAGGCGAGAAAGCAATTACGGACAAAATGCAGTACTGGAGCGGTCCGGCTGTCATGCTGTTTTCTCTGACCACCACTTTCGCAGCGTTTGATTGGGTGATGAGTCTCGCTCCCATGTGGTTCTCGACGATGTTTGGTGTTTACCTCTTCGCTGGAAGCATCCTGGGAGCCCACTGTCTTCTCGCAGTTGCCAGTTACGTTTTGCAGAAGCAAGGCGCGCTTAGGGACGAGGTTACTGTTGAGCATTACCATGACCTTGGGAAGCTGATCTTTGGATTCGTGTTTTTCTGGACCTATATTTCCTTCAGCCAGTATTTGTTGATCTGGTATGGAAACATCCCGGAAGAAACTGAGTGGTTCTATGTCAGGGAGCTTGGAAACTGGGGCACGGTCGCTCTTGTGCTGATCTTCTGCCACTGGATGTTGCCCTTCGCGGGAACGATGAGTCGACATGTTCGTCGTAAACCGGGCCTTGTATGTGCTTGGGGGGCTTATTTGCTCCTCATGCATTACGTGGATGTCTACTTCATGATCATGCCTTCGGTCAAAGAAGGGAATGCTGGTGGCGGGATGGGTATATTTGCGAGCATCCTTTGCGTTGTGGGGATGGTGGCGTTGCTCTCAGGGCTGTGCTTGATACTCGCTCAGCAGAACAAGGTTGTTGCGGTTCGTGACCCGAGATTGGGTGAATCAATCGCATTTGAGAATATTTAGAAGAGTTGGGCCTCAGGCGTCAGTCGAATGGCCAGCGTTAGTAATCGAATAAGAAAATAGTCACCTCGGAATATGATGGTTCGCCATGGCTGCCTACGACGATCTCAATGTCAAACGAATTTTCATTGTCGGAATTGCATCAGTAGTGGTGACGGCGGTGACCGTTTTAGCGGTTCAGGTACTGTACTACTACTTGGACGACGTGCAGCAGGCCCGAACGTCGGAAAACAGTCGTTACACGCGGCAAAATGACAAGTTGAAGAAGCAAACCGCTGAAATCACCCGGGATCAAGGCGTGGATGCTGAGACGGGTAATTTGGTTATCCCCATAGAAACTGCGATGAGCGTCATTATTTCTGAGTCCGAAACACGCGAAGAGGGCGGCAGTGACGAAACCTGAGTTCACGAACGGAAGTGTCAATCAGCCACTGGTTGCTTGTTTGCTCGCAGTCACCCTGTCAGTGATGGGGACAACTGGGAGCAGATATGCGATTGCGCAGGCGGGCGTCCGATCGGGGGCCGACGTCGTTCTCAATAATGGGATTCCTCGGGAAGTGCGTGAGGTCACGATCGAGCAAAAGCTTGGCGGGCTTATCCAGTTGAATCTGCCGATGAGGGATTCGCGTGGCGAGCGTGTGGAATCTGGCTACTTTATCGATGGGAATAAGCCAACAATCATCACGCTGAACTACAGTGATTGCCCAATGCTATGCAGTGTGCAGTTGGACCAGCTCACGAAGTCGCTCGCGAAACTCGACTTGAGGATAGGCGAAGATTTCCAAATCCTGACGGTTAGCATCGATCCGAAGGAGAAACCAGCCACGGCGGCGAAGACTAAGGCAAAATACATTGACATGCTGCGAAAAACGCAGCCATCTGCTGATGAGGGATGGGCTTTCTGTACAGCAGACCAATCTATTATCACGCGTTTAGCAGACAACTTGGGCTTCCGATACACCTACGATTCGAAAAGCGGCGAATACTATCACCCAGCGATGTTGGCATTCGTCTCGCCAACTGGGGTCATCACACGATACTCACTCACCGTCGACTTTCCCCCGGATGATATGAAGAAGGCGTTGGTCGAAGCAGGTGACGGATCGGTAGGCACGCCAGTTGACCAGGTTCTGTTGTGGTGTTTTAGCTATGACCCGGACAGCAACAGTTACGTGCCCCAAGCTTGGCGGATTATGCGGCTCGCAGGCGCAGGAACCGTCGGCTTGATGATCGCATGCCTTGCTCCCTATTGGATTGGGCGTAAAGCCCTGCCAAAGCGGAAAGACGCAGCAGAAGATCCTGAGAGAACAAACCAGGGGTTTGGAACTGATTGAGTCCTAGAACGCTCGCAGATCACCCATTTTTATTTTTGATTTGAAATCGCAATGCTTGCACTAATGAACAACATGCCTTACCTGCTTGGTGATCAATTCGACTCGAAGTTCACTTGGTTTCCCGAGCAGGCATCGACTTTTGCTGCTGAGAACGATTGGCTCTTTTTTGTCATCACGTGGATTTGCGTGCTGTTCTTTGTTCCGATCGCAGGTTGCTTGTTTTACTTCTGCTGGAAGTACAGCAAGCCGAAGGGACAGAAGGCTGAAAGTAACACCGCCCACAACACTCCCCTGGAGTTGGCTTGGTCCATTTTGCCCTCCTTTTTTCTGGTGGCGATGTTTGTGGTCGGGGCGAAGAGTTACTTGAATTTGCGGACTGTTCCGGAAGGCGCCAACGAAGTTGGTTTGAGGGCACAGATGTGGAACTGGCAGCTCGATTACGGGAACGGTGTGATCAATCCGGAACTACACATCCTTGTCGACGAGCCGACGAAGCTCGCCATGCGGTCAACTGATGTAATCCATAGCGTGTTCATCCCCGCTTTTCGTGCCAAGAAAGATGTTGTGCCAGGGCGTTACAACTACATGTGGTTCGAGGCAGACGTAGCGAGCGAGAAGGTGTCAGAGGAGGTGCTGGAAAACGCTCGCAAGGAGAATGGTACGGAGCCGTGGGACTATGATAAATGGCAGTTCACTTCGGACGGCTACAAGTTTTTCGATCTGTACTGCACGGAATACTGTGGTAAAAATCATTCCATCATGCAGACCGCTGTTGTGGTGCACGAGTCGTTGGAGGATCTGAACGCGTGGATTAAGCAGGTCAGCAAGAGGAACGACGACGAAAATAGTCCTGGCTACGTGAAGCCTGTGGATTGGGGTAGAAAACTCTACAACCAAAGAGGTTGTGCCGGCTGTCATTCACTGGACGGAACTAAGCGAGTCGGCCCCTCGTTCAAGGAGTCGTACGGGAACAAGCGTGAACTCGCTGATGGAACTACAGTGACCGCGGATGAGGACTACATTCGGAATTCGATCCTTTATCCGAAGAAGCAGGTCGTGGCAGGGTATCAACCTGTGATGCCGAGTTATCAGGGACAGCTATCGGATGACGACATTGCATCGATCATCGCGTACCTGAAAACTGTTTCGGACTATGGTCCAAAAGCCGGTCCAACGACCGGCGACGAAGTGAAAACTACTGAAGAATAATCTGGAAGATACACCAGTCGCACCGGGTCCTGGAGCAACTGGAAACTGATACGAATTACGCGTTATGCGTTTCGACTGAAGAGGTTTTAGAAATGTCAGCTGGATCACTACCATCAGGTTCGCAAGTTAAAGACCCTGGCTACCCGACTCCAAGTGAGAACTACCTAACGAACTCAAAGGGTATTCTCAGTTGGATTTTCACGCTGGATCACAAGCGGATTGGGGTTATGTACCTGATCGGTGTCACGGTGGCCTTCGGGGTAGCCGGCTTGCTTGCGCTGCTGATTCGACTACATCTGTTCCAACCCGATGGAATGATTTTTCAGGGCGAGGAAGCGAACAACTGGTACAACCAGGTGTTCACGCTCCACGGTGCAATCATGGTGTTTCTGTTCATCATTCCGAGCGTTCCAGCGGCGTTGGGGAACTTTTTAGTTCCAGTGATGCTCGGTGCAAAGGATGTTGCATTTCCGCGGCTGAACCTGTGTAGCTTTTACCTTTGGGTGTTCGGAGCTTTGTTCTTCGTTTCGGCTCTGTGTGCCAGCGGTTTAGATACCGGATGGACGTTTTACACGCCTTACAGCACGACTACCGACAGTTCAGTGATTTTGGCCACGTCCGGAGCTTTCATTCTCGGCTTCAGTTCGATTTTCACTGGTTTGAATTTCATCGTGACCATCAATACGATGCGGCCGCCGGGGATGACGTGGTTCCGCATGCCACTGTTCTTATGGGCGACATACGCGACGAGTATCATTCAGGTGCTTGCGACACCCGTTCTGGGAATTACCTTGCTGCTGCTGATAGCGGAGCGGACGATGAAGATTGGTATTTTCGATCCGGAATACAATGGCGATCCGGTGACGTTCCAACACTTTTTTTGGTTCTATAGCCACCCTGCCGTCTACATCATGATTCTGCCAGCGTTCGGAATCATCAGCGACTTGATCAGCGTGCATAGCCATAAGAGGATCTTTGGATACCGATTCATTGCTTATTCCTCGATAGCGATTGCTTTGCTAGGTTTTCTCGTTTGGGGACACCACATGTTCACCGCTGGTATGAGTTCGCTCACAACGATCATCTTCAGCGCTTTGACATTCACTGTCTCTGTTCCATCCGCCATCAAGGTCTTCAACTGGCTGGCGACGATGTACAAGGGGTCGATCAGTCTGACCACACCAATGTGTTACGCTCTGGCGTTTATATTCCTGTTCACGATTGGCGGGCTCACCGGACTGCACTTGGGGACACTTGCGACTGACATGCACCTGCACGACACTTACTTCGTAGTCGCTCACTTTCACTACGTCATGGTGGGCGGTACGCTGGTCGCGTTTCTTGGGGGCGTCTTTCATTGGTGGCCCAAGATGTTTGGTAAAATGTACAGTGAGGCGGGCGGACGGTTGTCAGCCCTGCTCGTGTTTGCAGGTTTTAACTTGACTTTCCTGCCTCAGTTCATTTTGGGTAGCCGTGGGATGCCTCGCCGCTACGCAACTTACGATCCGGAGTTTGCAGCCCTTCACCAGATGAGCACGTGGGGGTCGATGCTGTTAGGTTTTGGATTGCTGGTTGCTTTGGTCGTGCTTCTGCGATCGCTCAAAAGCGGCAAGCGGGCTCCCGCCAACCCTTGGGGAGGCGCGACCTTGGAGTGGGAATGCACGAGCCCACCGCCTTTCTACAACTTTGAGCGTGCTCCCTCGGTTGGCGACCCGTATGATTTCAGTGATCTCGAGTGGGATTCTGAGAACGAGAGATACGTGAAGGTCGAGCCAGCGAGAGAAATTGTTCCCGAGGAGCAACCAGAGGCTGAGCCAGTGCACGCTGACGATTCGAAATAGCTGACAGACTTCCGACTTCCCTGAAGTCTGTCCATCATCACTTCCCTTTTAATTTCCAACGAACATGTCAACCATCGAAGCCAGCCCTGAGGTTGGGCACGACGAGCATGGTCATGACCATGACCATCCGCCATTTTTGGCACACCACTTTGATACTCCGGAGCAGCAATTTGACAGCGGCAAGCTGGGGATTTGGCTGTTCCTCGTCACTGAGGTGTTGTTCTTCAGCGGGATGTTCTGTGCTTATGCCATTTTCAGAGCCCTACGCCCTGAGGTCTTTGAGGGGTGCAGCCAGTTCCTCAACACCAAGCTTGGTGCCATCAACACAGGCGTGCTGCTGTTCAGTTCGCTGACCATGGCGTGGGCAGTCAGGTGCTCTCAGCTTGAGCAACACAAGGGTTTGGTCGGGACGCTTGCCGCAACGCTTTCGTGCGCCATGATTTTCTTGGGCGTCAAGGCAATCGAGTACTCGCACAAGTTTGGAATGGGACTTCTTCCAGCCGGCTTGTTTTTCTATGACCCGAGCAATCCGCATCCAACGGACCACCCTCCTTACCTCGCATACATTTGCGCGCCTTTCGCTCTGGCACTCCTTGGGGTGCTGATATGGCTCGTCATAAGCGCCGTGACTGGAAACAAGTTTCAGTTTGCAGTAGCAAAACCGCTGTCCGTCGTTTGTTTGTGTTTTTTCGTGGGTGTCGGATTGGGGACCGTTTTGGAAAGTGGGGAGGAATCTGCTGATCATCTTGATGCTCACGCGGATCCTAATGATCTGGCGACTGCTCCCATCTTAGAGGAGGCGGAGAAGGCGGCTGCTGCTGAGGCGGCCCCTGCTGTCGCTGCCTCCGGTGCGATGGTTTCTGTGGATGAAGGCGTACTCGAGATTCTTGCGACCGATCCTACTAACGTTGGGGTCGTGAGCGGCTTGGATGCTTTGGAGCAACAGACCGTTGCAGCGGGAACTTCAACGGTAACCGGGGACGGCACTGTCCTCGGCGCTATCACGACGACTGAGATCGACGTCATGACACCAACAACGGCCGGTGTCTTCTTCAGTATTTACTACTGCATGACGGGAATTCATGCCATTCACATTCTCGCAGGAATTGGTGTCTTGGTTTGGTTGTTGGTCCGTGCTGTTCGTCAGGACTTTAACCGTCAATATTTCGGTCCTGTCGACTACGTCGGCCTGTATTGGCACCTTGTCGACTTGATCTGGATTTACTTGTTCCCACTGCTTTACCTGATCCGGTAACCGAAACCCGCTATTCCAACGCAAACTGGTTGAAACATGTCTGCCCACGCACACTCCGAAGATGCCCACTCCGCTGACGGTCACGACTTCGCGCACCCAATGTCGGTGCAAACCTTACTCGCAGTTTTCTTTGCATTGACGTTTTTGACTGTCATCACAGTTGCTCAGGCTAGCTTTGATTTTGGAGCGTTTGAGGTAGCGACTGTCATGTTCATCGCAACGGTGAAGGCAGTTCTGGTGATGGCCTTTTTTATGCACATGCTCGCCGACAAGCCTTTTAATTCCATTATTTTCATCGGCTCGTTTGTCTTCGTTGGGTTGTTTGTGATTTTCGTATTGGGGGATTCCATGATGACATCCTACTCTTTCGAACCCAGGGTGGAAGAACTTGCACCTGCGGTAGCAGAGCCCACAATCACAACCGTCGACGGGGCTCCGTAGAGGGGTTAAGTTGCGGGTGGCTTGGCGCGGTCTGTGATGCTTTAAAAGTGAAAGCGAGGGTAACATTAGTTTTTCCTCGGTTTGTTTGGGTAGGCTTCATGGATGTTTGCGGCTCAATAGGCGGGTTGAATCGCAAATGCTCGCTCTCTCAAGGGATGGTTAGGTGCCGCTATTGTCGCTCAGGGGAGTTTGTTGTGTCCTAGGTGGTTTTCGCAGGCTGTTTTCCGGCGACCCATTTCAGGTTGCGGCGGTAAACCTTGGCACACCTATGGAGTCTGACGCGGCACTAACCTAAATTGGATCTACGGTGAACCGTTTATCCGCCATTGGGCACTGGTTTGTTGCCTAGAAATTATTTTTCTCAGATAGGTCGGGGCGTTTTTTACGATGGATCTCATCATTCTTCGCTGCGTTTTTCTGCTTTGTGCAGGTGGCGTGTCGGCGGTTATCAACGCTTCACTCAATGTGGAGAATTCCTATGAATCGACGCCTTGGTTGGTTTTCACAGGTGTGATGTCGCTCGCGTTGTTTGTTGTGATTGGTGACATTTTTGCGCCGCGAAAACGCATCGACACGATCACATCGATTTACTTTGGTGTTTTGGTTGGTGTTCTTCTTACCTATGTGTTTTCCATCGCTCTGGCTCCAATTCTGCAGCAGACTTTCAATGTTACTCCGTTGACAGTTCAGTTAGTGATCGCATTGGTGTTGTGTTACATCTGCACGAGTGTGCTATTGCAAACCAAAGACGACTTCCGTTTTCTGATTCCCTATGTGGAATTCGTGCGTGAGGTGAAGGGTTTCAAGCCATTGGTCCTTGATACAAGCGTGGTGATTGACGGGCGTATTGCCGATCTCGTATCGACAGGCGTTTTTGACAATCAGTTAATCTTGCCGCGTTTCGCTTTGAGTGAATTGCAAGCCATCGCTGATAGTGGGGACAAGCTACGGCGGATCCGTGGTCGTCGGGGATTGGATGTGTTGAATCGAATGCGTGCAGATGAAAACGTGGATCTCATGATTTTTGATCGTGAGTTGCCAGAACTCGCCGGTCAGACGGTTGATCTCAAGCTGGTTCTGCTGGCAAAGCATTTAGAAGGAAAGGTTGTGACAGGTGATTTCAACCTGAATAAGGTTGCAAAATTGCACAATGTTGCCGTGATTAACCTGAATGAGATCAGTAATTCATTACGCCCTGTTTTTCTTCCGGATGAGATTTTCAGGTTGAAGGTGATCAAGGCCGGGGAAGGTCCAGAGCAGGGGGTCGGGTACCTTGATGATGGTACGATGGTAGTGATCGAAGGTGCTCGGGATCGGATAGGTGACGAGTTGGAGGTGCGGGTCACAAGTACTCTCCAGACCAACGCCGGAAAGATGATCTTTACAAAGTTCGAGACGTAGTGGCTAGGTTACTACCAACGTGGTCAGTGGTCATGCTCGGTGCCGAGTGGATTGCGTAAGTCGTACCGGATGCTCTGCAACGCACTGCCGGGTGGTATTTTCACAATGAACGATGGCTCGCTTTATTATCTCCTGTTGCTTCCGCTTGCAGCCGTTTTTTTATGCTGGATTTTGGCAAGTGTAAGTGGATGGAGTCGTCTTACCGCTGACTATCGGTTAGATCATCGGGTGACAGGTGAGCGGGCATGGATGCGGACAGCTCGCATTGGGCCGGTGAATTATCACTCGGTATTATCTTTCTGTTGTACAGATGAGGGTTTGCTGATTTCGATCGCGTTTCCTTTTCGTTTTTGGCACCCTCCCCTCTTCATTCCCTGGG
>NZGD01000264.1 GCA_002690925.1 Rhodopirellula sp. | reverse complement strand
CCCGCCCTGGAAGCCTGGCAGGGCGTGAGAACTCTGACGTTGAGTCGATTCTGATAAGTATGGGTGGGGTAGACCGGGAAAATGCCACTGCCGAGGTATTAATGGCACTCGAGGGTATTTCCGAACTTGATAGCTGCCGCGTAACCGTAGTTTTGGGAGCAGCCTGCCCCAACATTGAGGCTGTACATCGCCTGGCAGATCGGTCGTCGATGCGTGTGGACGTTGCTGTTAACGCCAGTAATATGGCGCAGCTGATGTCTGATGCGGATATTGCCATTGGCGCCGCTGGCGGCTCTGCCTGGGAGCGCTGCTGCTTGGGGTTGCCGACGTTTTTGGTTGTGATGGCCGACAATCAACGTCAGGGCGCGCATGCTCTCCAAGAGAGTGGAGCGGCACTGTGTATTGGGAGCATTGAAGATATCAGTGAAAATCTGCCGGTATTGCTGCCTCAGATCATGAAACCCGGGCGTCTGTTGCAAATGAGTCAGCAAGCTGCCGGCCTGTGCGACGGGTTAGGCGTTGAACGGGTAGTAAAAGCTCTAATCGGAGGCGGAAATTGAGCGGTGGTCAGCTAAGAAAGATGACCGACCGGGATCTGGAGCAGGTCCTGTCCTGGAGAAACCATCCGGATGTTCGGAGGTTTATGTACACCTCCCATATGATTTCTCCTGACGAACACGCCAGATGGTTTGAGCGAACTCGGGAGCAGCAGGGGGTGTGGCTACTGATCTATGAGCTGGAGGGCATCCCGAGAGGTTTCGTGAACATATCCAGAACCCGCTCTTCGCAAGTCGCAGACTGGGGATTCTATCTCGCTCCCGATTCTGAGAGCGGGACTGGCAGTGCCCTGGGCATGGCGGCACTTGAGTATGCCTTCCGTGACCTTGAGCTTCATAAGGTCTGTGGTCAGGCCCTGGGCTTTAATAAACGCTCCATCAAGTTCCATGAAAAGCTCGGCTTTATTAGAGAGGGCGTGTTGAGAGAACAGCATTTCGATGGCGAACACTACCACGATGTTCTCTGTTTTGGGCTCCTGGCTTCAGAATGGAAACTTGGGAAACAGTAAGGTGAATACACTGATATGACTGATCCAAAAATTGTTATCGATGGCCGTGAAATATCAGATGCGCAACCTCCCTATATCATTGCGGAGCTCTCTGCCAACCATAATGGCAAGCTTGAAACAGCACTGAAGATTATCGATGAGGCAGTTAAGGCCGGTGCGGATGCTGTGAAGCTTCAAACCTATCGCCCTGATACCATCACTCTTGATTCAGTCAATGACGACTTCAAGATTAAAGGGGGACTTTGGGACGGGCGTACCCTTTATGAGCTCTATGAAGAGGCCCATATGCCCTGGGAGTGGCATAAGCCGTTGTTTGAGCATGCCCGCAAGCAAGGTATCACGATATTCAGTTCGCCGTTTGATACGACAGCTGTGGATTTGCTGGAAGATCTTGGAGCACCTGCCTATAAAATTGCGTCTTTTGAAGCCGTTGACCTTCCGCTGATTGAGTACGTCGCGAGAACTGGCAAACCGATGATTATTTCAACAGGCATGGCCGATGCCGATGAGATTCAAGAGGCCATTGATGCGGCCCGGGGTGCCGGTTGCAATCAGTTGGCGATTCTTCATTGTGTTAGTGGATACCCCGCGCCGGCCGAAGACTACAATCTGCGCACTATCGTTGATATGAAAGAGCGCTTTGGTCTGGTAACCGGGCTCTCCGACCATACCCTCGATAACACCACTGCCATTGCCAGTGTGGTATTGGGTGCCGCTTTGATTGAAAAGCACTTCACCCTTGACCGACGTGGTGGCGGACCGGATGACAGCTTTTCGCTCGAGCCAGCAGATCTGGCAGCGTTGTGCCGTGACAGTAAAACCGCCTGGAAGGCACTTGGTGAGGTGGACTATGGCCGCAAGTCCAGCGAGCAGGGTAACGCTCAGTTCCGACGTTCTCTCTACTTTGTAAAGCCTTTGAAGGCCGGTGAAACGGTTACTGCAGAGTGTGTGCGCAGTGTTCGGCCAGGCTTTGGTGTAGCCCCCAAATTCCTGGACAGAGTGATTGGAAGTTGTACACGAACGGATGTTGAGGCAAATACCCCGGTCACCTGGGATAGGCTCGTTGAAGGCTCCTGAGAAACAGCGAGTATGATCACGTGTGAACAGCGGCAGCGTATGGTGGGAGATTACCCGGTTTGGACAAGGATGAAGCAGGAAGGCCGATAACGAAAGCTGTCATCACGGACGTGATCACTTTTTTTCATCTCGCCTCAGGCCTCAGTTTCTGCCTTAACTGCGGTGTGAAGCAGGTTTTGGTCCTCGCAATACCGGGGATGTCTGGTGGTTACCTTGTTCCCACCGGAAAGTTCAGTATTGCCGGTATGAAGGTTCAAATCGTTGAGCAGGAACGTTTCAGGAAAGGAAACCTTTGCGGAATGATGCTGGCGCTGATGATGCGCGTTTTGCCACCTTTTCTTCGGAAAAAGCCAGACAGATATCTTGGACACCACTCTTACTTCAAACCAAACGGTTTCGCCGCAAAATATGCCTCCTCGGGACGAACGTTCAGTTTTGAGGAAGGCCTGGGCACCTATGGAACCCTGGCACACCACGTTCGTGTAGCTAAACGTGAAGGAATGAAGTTCCCATTCCTGAAATTCTGCATCAAGAAAGCCCTGGGTTCACGGATTTTTGTTGATAGGCGTTGGACGCCGATGCTGTTTGAGAGTGATGGAGATCTCCTGCCCCTGAAAACAGTGTTTTCCGCGTTCCCCAAGGCCTTCGAATACACTATTGAAAGTGACATTGAGGGGGCAGGGGCCGAGAGGGTAATGCTCTTTTTTACGGCGCCTTTAGTGGAGTTGGGTATTTTGTCCCGGAATGAATATGCGAATCTGCTTCATAGCATATCAGACACCCTGGCCCAGGTCGGCGTGCGGGTACTTTTTAAGCCGCATCCCTTGGAGCGGGACTGGAACGATGAGTTTCCATGCGTTCGAACGCAGGCGCCTTCGGAAGTTGCGATCCCGATGTTGAACCCTGAATGTGTTGGCGGGTTTTCGACGGGCGCGCTGATTACGGCAAAGCTGATTTTCAAGTTAAAAGCCTTCAGTTTTAATTCGTTCTTACCCTGGGAAGCTGCGGAGCAACTGAGGATCGAGGGGCCTGTGGCTCGTCTTTTTTCAAGGCATGTGATTGAGTTTCAAAAGTCAGAGTTTGTAAAGCAGGTGGCAGAGTGAGGAACTCATGAACGACTTTCACCAGCAAAAGCTGGTATTGAACAGCTTCCTCCTTTTTGTTCTTGTTGTGTGCGCCTTTTCGGGCTCATTTGTCGAAGGACTGGAGGATTCGGCAGTCTCGCTTTACCGTGCAGGCATCATTTCTGGCTCTCTTCTGTTTTTACTCGTTTTTGCGGTTTTTACCCCCGGGTTTCTGGCAAACTCGTCCAAGGTATTCTGGTTTGTGGTGATCCTGGCCAGCTACGGCTTCTTGGTTGCTATCTATAGCGATACCGTTGTTTCTTCTCTGTCTACGTATTTCAGGTTGATTATTTTCGCCCTTGTTTCGGAAATAGTCCGGCGGATCTGCCTCTCGGAGCGGGAGTTTCTGGTGCGCCTGTCCTGGCTGTTTTCCGCGCTTCTGTGTGTCTCTTTGGTGATTGTTATTCAGGAATACCTCTCGGGAGAGACACAGTTTCTGAACGGTGCACTGCGGCACGACGCAAACCTTTCAAGCCCCATCGGATTTTCTGCGTATATTTTTGCTCTGTTTGTCGGGCTGCTGTTCTTTTGGCTTCGATTCGAATCGTTTTTGTTTTTTGTTCTCTCCCTTGCCGCTCTGGCACTGATTTTTCTTTCCGGGACCCGCTCCGTTTCTGTTGTTTCCGGTGCTTTTTTGTTATTTGCCATTGTCCTTAAGCGGGATCCTGTCTCTAAGGTGTTCGTTTCTCTACCGCTGACAATTCTTGGCCTGTTTTTCATGTACAAGGCCGGTTTGCTTAATTCGGTTGTTGACCGGATTGGCAGTCTTGCTGGAGGCAGCCTGGATGCTTCAGGTTCTTTCCGTATGTATATCGTGGATATTTACGCCTCGAATGCAACGGTTTCGGAAGTTCTGTTTGGCTTTGGCCTGGGTGGGTTCTATGGCTGGTTTGAGGCTCAGACGGGTATGCCCGATGTGGCTCCGCATTTCGAACTCCTGTGGCTGGTTTCCGAGTTTGGCCTTATCGCGGCATTAATTTATGTATTTGTTGCCTTATCCTTTTTTCTGTTTGGGGTTTCGAGGCTTTTGGGCGAATCAATGAGGCCGTATCTTTTCCTGTTGACGGCGGTGGTTTTCGGGCATATGTCGACCCTGCAGTTGGCAAATCCCTTCTATTTTTATCAATTCGTTCTGGTTTACGGGATTTTGATGGGAATCCTTCTTTCAAATGAGAGAATGGCGCTCAACATCTGGCCCCAAATCAGAAAAGCCGGCACTTCCGGCGCGCAGACAAGTTAGAGGTATGGCGAAATTAATAAAGATCGTTCTTGATAGCACTTCCGGTTTCGCGATGCCCGGAGAGAGGAAGATCAGTACGTTTCTTAATCATTACTCCTATCAGGTAGCAAGACGTAACATGGACGCGTTTGCTGCGGTTGATCATATATATTGCGACGGTATCCTTTTGTGTCTTTTCTTTCGGTTGCTCGGTTATCCCGTTGAGCGCCTAAGCTTTGATATGACGTCGGTTGCCCCTGAAGTATTTGCCGATGCTGAAACACGGGGCTTGTCTGTAGCATTGGTGGGAGGGGAACCTGGTGTCGCGGACACGGCCAGGGATCGATTCCTGGAGAGGTTTCCGAATCTTCATGTCGTTTTCTCGCATTCTGGCTTTTTTAATGGAAAAGTTGATAGGGATGCTGTAATCGACCAATTGTGCGAAATATCCCCATCAATTGTTGTTTGTGGAATGGGGACGCCCCATCAGGAACGATTTCTATCGGATCTTCGTGCTGGTGGTTGGACGGGGGCTGGGTACACCTGTGGAGGGTTCTTCCATCAGACCGCTGATGGAGGAATGGACTATTACCCGGCCTGGATGGATAAGTTGAACCTCAGATGGCTGTACAGGATTTACGATGAGCCGAAGTTGATAACCCGTTACACTGTTGATGTTTTTGGATTTTTGCGTTGTTTTTTACGGGACTATCGGGCGTTTCGGAGAAAATCTTTATGAACGTGATAGTTTGCGGGCCCGCTTGAGGGAACACTTTGAAGGGACGTCTGGTAGTTCATGAATAATACCAAGGGCAGTTTTTCCGGGTTTCCATCTGAGCCTCAGTTTATCGCGCTGTGCGCCGATCTGTTTGCGGTATTGGCGGGATGTGCTCTCGCGTCATTCGTTCGATTTGGTTTCGTTGATCTAAGTGAGCGATATCTCTTCGTTACGCTGTTGATGGCACTGCTGGTGTTATTGGTTAACTTTGCGTCTGGCGCCTACGGGCAATGGCTTTCAGCAGGAAGGCTTCAAGGGATTTTGCAATTAACCCGAAATTGGCTTTTCGTCGCTCTGATCATTACTGCGATTATGTATTTCGCCCAGATTGCCCTTGAGTACTCCCGGCTGTGGGTTGGATTTTCGCTGGTCTTTTCATTGTTGATCGCGTCGTTTGTTCGGCTTGCAACTGGCCTTGCTCTCTCGCGAATCCGGGCCTCAGGTCGCAATCGCCGAAATGTGTTCTTGATCGGACCGCCCGGAACGTTGTTGGAGGTGGCTCGAAAGATGCGACAGAACCCTGGAGAAGGGTTTTCCATTGCGGGGGTTAGTCGGGTTGTTGATCCGTTGGCGGATCAGGAAATTATCGATGTTGTTAAGCGCATTGCCGAGTCCG
The DNA here is from genome assembly GCA_002690925.1 of Rhodopirellula sp. Taxonomy (GTDB): domain Bacteria; phylum Planctomycetota; class Planctomycetia; order Pirellulales; family Pirellulaceae; genus Rubripirellula. The sequence goes on along the minus strand of NZGD01000264.1, from coordinate 4,966 downwards.
GGGCGAGGGAGGTCTGGATCTGTATGCCGATGGAAATGGGTGGCACCGTGAAAGGGCTGATGTACGCTTTGCGGAATGAGACTGCGGAAGTTCGTTTCTTTCCCCGGTTTTCTGACAGCCTGTTGCTCAACCACCGCGTTAGTCATGTTCTTGGCATGTATTCTGTTGATCTGAGCGTGACACCGTTTAATGGTCCCGCCCTCCTGCTAAAACGCCTGGAGGACCTACTGATAGGAAGCGTGATTGCCGTACTGATTGCGCCCGTGTGCCTGATTATCGCGGTGTTTATCAAAGTTACGTCCCCCGGGCCTGTGTTGTTCAAGCAGTATCGAATGGGTATTAATGGAAAACGGTTCAAGGTTTACAAGTTCCGGTCTATGAAGCTCCATGAGGAAAAGGGTGGGGCTGTTACCCAGGCAACAAGGAACGACAGCAGGATTACCCGCGTAGGTGCGTTTTTGCGCTACACATCTCTGGATGAACTACCGCAGTTCTACAATGTCCTTCAGGGTCGGATGTCCATTGTGGGGCCCCGGCCCCATGCCCTGTCGCATAATGAGTATTATAAGGATCTCGTTGAATCCTACATGAGGCGGCACAAAGTGAAGCCGGGTATTACCGGATGGGCACAGGTAAACGGGCTCAGGGGGGAAACAGACACTTTGGAGAAAATGAGAAAACGGGTTGAGTACGATCTCTGGTATATCGACAACTGGTCTTTTTGGCTGGATTTGCGAATTATTTTCCTAACCATCGTAAAAGGATTTATTAACAAAAATGCCTACTGACCAAGCGGGCCTTGGAGTGTATTACTCATCGGCCTGTGTTTTCCTGTTTGGTGTTCTTTCTCTGACGGTTGATTCGGGCTATTCCTGGGGGCCGGCTCTCTTGTTCCTTGCGGGATTGGTTCTTCTTTTTCGCAGGTCTGAATGGCCCAGCTTTACGAAAGAAAGCAACGTAGTAGTGGCCGTTTTGGCTTTTTTCTTCGGTGTTTGGGTTCTTGACGTTATTTTGCGGGGAGAGGGCTCCAGTGGCCTGGACAGGCCGAGCAGGTTTCTCGCAGCGGCGGTGGCGTTTGTTTGGCTCCTAAGATACCCCCCTCGACCGGGTGTGTTCTGGCTCTCGCTCACAGTTGGCGCTTTTGGGGCGGCAGGCATTGCCATTTGGGAACGGTTTTTCGAGGGGGCAGCCAGAGCCAGTGGCTACAACCATCCGATCCAGTTTGGCAATTTGTCGCTGTTGTTTGGATTCTTGTGTTTGTGTGGCACTGGATGGGCGTTACGTCAGAAAAACAGGGTGTTGTGGCTCGGATTTCTTTTCATTGGTTTCCTTTGTGGTTTCCTGGCTTCCATTCTCTCCGGGAGCAGGGGCGGCTGGGTGAGCTTGCCGCTTGCTGCGATCGTCCTTTATGTTTTCTTCCGCCCCTGGCTTAACAAGAGAGTAATGTCCGGCCTGATCGTGTCGGGGCTGGTTATGGTGGCAGCTGTGTACTTCATACCTCAGACGGGTGTTCAGGACCGGGTCATGCAGGTGTATTACGATGTGGAGCTGCACAGCGAGGGAAAAGTAAATACCCCGGTGGGCACGCGACTGGAAATGTGGAAGGCAGCCGCGATGATGATTGCCGAGAGGCCGTTCACCGGCTGGGGGCAGCCCGGCTATGAATCACGAATGGAGATGTTTGCTGAAAATGGAGTTATTGATCGCGGCATTCTTGAGTACGATCACGCCCACAACGAGTTTCTGGACATAACCGCAAAACGTGGGGTTGTGGGGCTCATTTCTCTGCTATTTCTCTATTTTATCCCCGTGTTCGTTTTCTGGAAGGCCGCTGGAGGAGCAGACCCGATACGTCGGTCATTTGCTGCCGCCGGTGCCATGGTCGGCCTCTCCTATGTAGGGTTTAGTCTCAGTCAATCTTTTATGAGCCACAACAGCGGGGTGATGGTGTTTGCCTTCATGATGGTGATTTGTTCAAGTTTGTTGATTGCTGACATGCGGCAATCCCGAGTTCAGTAGCGGGTAACTAAATTCAACAAGGAATGTTGAGAATGTCGAAGATATTGCACCACGGCGCCACTTCCGGCGTAACCGGTTCCTGCCACGAACTCTCCCTTGAGAGTGGAGCTCAAAAGAGCGGCATCCTCATAGACTGCGGCCTGTTCCAGGGCCAGGACGAGGGCCGCGGGGCTTCCGCTTCTGATCTTTCCATTGATTTCCCCATTGATCATATCCGGGCTTTGGTCGTCACCCATGTGCATATCGACCATGTCGGGCGCATCCCCTATTTGCTGGCAGCGGGTTTTGATGGGCCGATTATTTGTTCGGAGCCTTCTGCCATTATGTTGCCGGAGATCCTGGAAGATGCCCTGAAGATTGGGTTTACCCGTGACAGGGGTCTGATTGAACGGGTGTTGGGACTGATTCGCTCCCGCTTGGTGCCAGTGCCTTATGGTCGGTGGCATTCGGTGTTTGCTGAGGGTGATTGCTCGCTGTCGGTTCGGCTTCAGAGAGCTGGGCATATTCTTGGCTCTGCGTATGTGGAGTGCGATGCCCATGAAGGGGAGATTGAGGAGCGGGTTGTGTTCAGCGGTGACCTTGGAGCGCCTCACGCGCCATTGTTACCAGCCCCGCAATCGCCGGAACGGGCGGATCGGCTGGTGATTGAGAGTACTTATGGCGATAAGGATCACGAGGGCCGGGAAACGCGCCGTTACCGGTTGAAGGGAGTATTGGAGCATGCCCTTGAAGATGGTGGGACGGTTTTGGTGCCTGCGTTCAGTATTGGCCGGACGCAGGAGCTGCTTTATGAGATTGAAAGTCTGATTCATGAGTTTGGCGGAGAGCTTTGGAATAACCTGGAAATAGTCGTGGATTCACCTCTGGCCGCAGAGTTCACGCGGATATATCGGGATTTGAAGCCCTACTGGGATTCCGAGGCTACAGACTTGGTGCGCCAGGGCCGGCATCCGCTCTCTTTTGAGCAACTTACGGTCATCAATTCTCACCAAGATCACCTGAATGCTGTGGATTATCTGACCCGCTCACATCGCCCCTGCGTGGTTCTTGCCGGCTCAGGCATGTGTGCGGGCGGTCGCATAATGAATTACCTCAAGGTGATGCTGGGTGATAAGCGAAACGATGTGTTGTTCGTGGGATATCAGGCTGCAGGTACTCCAGGGCGTGATATTTTGAAATACGGTCCCAGAGGCGGATGGGTTCAGCTCGATGGTGATCGGTATGATATCCAGGCTCGGATTCATCAAGTAAGCGGATATTCGGCCCATGCGGGGCAATCGGATTTGCTCCGGTTTATCAAGAGTATTTCACAAGGCCCAAGTGAAATCCGCATTGTTCACGGAGATAAAAGCGCCAAGCATATATTTAAACAGGAGCTGGACAGACTTGGATACTCCAATGTTTTGATTCCTGCTGACAGTTAAATCAATTCCAGGATTTTCGGAGTTAATAACTCTTAAATAAATAAACTTTGCGATGCACGGACTATTCATTTATTATTTTCCGGACTTTTGGTCAACTCCAATTAAGTTTTTAAAACCCCTATTTGAATAAGGTTTTATTTCCATGGCAAAGATTAACGATTACTACCAGAAAAAACAGCTTATGGAAAAGCTTGCTGCAGAGCTGGAAAAGCTTGAAGAAGATCAGGCTCTGAAAGGTGAACTGGAGTTTGAAAACAAGGTTCGCGCGTTGATGAAGGAGTATGACAAGTCACCGAAGGATGTTCTTCAGATTCTTTCTGCAATTGATCCTTCAGTGTCTGGGGCAAAGGCCGATTCAACCGCTGGCACCCGCCCGAAGCGCCCGATGAAGACCTACAAGAACCCGCACACCGGTGAAGTGGTCAAGACCCGTGGTGGCAATCACAAGACGCTGAACGAATGGCGTCAGAAGCACGGTAAGGAAGCTGTACAGAGCTGGCAGCAGGACTGATATCAGCTGGCCCTTCTCCTTTCAGGGAGAGGGGCTGTTAACTCACCACTATCCGGTTTCGACCACCTTCCTTCGCTGCGTATAACGCTTCATCCGCCTTCTGCATCCACTGCATATAGTTCTCAGGCTCTTCCGTTAACTGGGCAATGCCAATGCTGATGGTATACCGGATTGGTGCCACGCTGGTTTCGACTACGCTCTGCTCAATGCTTTCTCGTATCCGTTCGCAGATGATGCGTGCGCCCTCTGCGTCCGTTTCCGGCAGTATGATGCCGAATTCCTCACCGCCGTAGCGCCCAGCGCTGTCGGATTGGCGGATGGCATTGCGGGTGAGACTAGCGGTGTGTTTGATCACTTCGTCCCCTGCCAGATGGCCATGGGTGTCATTAACCGGCTTGAAGTGGTCAATATCAAACATCACCAGGCTGGTGGTGTGGCCGTAGCGGCGGAAGCGTTCGAATTCGGCGTCCACCAGGTTTTCCCAGGTGCCCCGGTTGAGCAAGCCGGTCAGGCGGTCTGTCATGCTCAGTTTGGCCAGCTGTTCATTGGCCCGTTCCAGGGCCATTTTGCTGCTGGCAATGTCGGTCACGTCGTAAACCATCAGGCACACTTTGTTCACTTCCCCCGTGGTGCCGGAGAGTGGGCTGATGGTGAGATTCTGGAACATGTACTCTTCGGTGCCGGTGATGGGCCGGGTATTGCGGAACTGGAACAGGTAAGGGCGTTGCTCCCAGGAGGTAAAGGCTTTGGTGTTAAGCAAGGCCACGGCGTCTACTTTTCGGGTCAGCCAGGCTTGGGGGATATCCGGGAATACATCGAACAATACCTGACCCTGGATCCTGCTCGCAGTGATGCCGCTGTGGTTTTCCATGAATCCATTCCAGACTTCGACTTTGAAATCCAGGTCCAGGACTACCAGACCCACTTCCACGGATTCCAGCATGTCCATCAGCCAGTGAAAGGAGTTGGCTTCAGATTCTTCTATGGCCATGAGTCAGTCCACCAGATATTG
>NZGD01000263.1 GCA_002690925.1 Rhodopirellula sp. | reverse complement strand
TTCCCATTCTGACAGTTCGGGAACTCAGACAATTACGCTAGTTCATACCGGCAAAGCTTGGATGGCCGTGTATCATATTGACAGGTCGGGGAAGGTCCGACTTGTCAGTAGTCGTCCAATTGACGCTGATTTTTCATTGCAACTCAACGCTACATCCCCACTGCCTGACGAGATTCGTGAGATCAATCGACGGTGATGGTAGTTGGTGTTGGGCTGCAACGGATGAACCATGACGTTCATTTAAAACGTTTGTTTTTCCGTGTCCACAACTACTATATCGAAGATTCCGGGTAATCGGGGTCTATCGGAGCCGAAGATCGAATGGCTAATTACCTGTCGTTAGAAGAAGCTGCCCAGAAGCTCGGAGTCACCGCTGATCAGCTAGTTGATTTGCGTAGCCAAGGGAAAGTACGTGGTTTTCGTGATGGAGCGAGTTGGAAATTCGCCGAAAATGATCTTGGACGTCTCGCCGATGAGATCGCTGATGGCGATTTGCTTGATGGTGGCGGTAGCGATCTAGGTATTGGAGGCGATCCCGTTGCTTCAGGACCGGGTAGCGACGTCAACCTTGTGGCTTCGCGAGGAGACAATGCTGACGTTCAGGTCGTGTCCGGTGAGAGCGATCTGGAGATCTCCAACGACTTGCTCGAGATCGATTCGGCTGAGTTGCAACTCAACGACCCGGCGATCATGCACGAGTCTGCGCAGCTTGATCTGGCCATTGAGCCGAATGCTGGAAGCACAGGGCCGGTTACTGACGAGGAACTGAAAGAAATATCCGAGTCACACCCTGATGTACTTTCTCCAGAGGTTGGTGCTGGTGAGGGTAGTGGCAGTATGCTGGAACTGGAAAGCGAGTTGAGCTTGCAGGCCGGCAGTGATCTTAGTTTTGCTTCAGGTGAGCCCGATGAAGACAGCGGTGAAGAACTGATCGGTGCTGATGAAGATAGTGCGATGGATGTTCTTGGGAGTGATATTGACCCTGCTGGATCGCAAGCAAGTTCAGCTGGAGTCAGCAGTCTGGAACTCATGAGTGACTTGGATGAACCAGCTGATCTGACGGGATCACGCGGGGCTGATGTCTTGAGCGAGCTTGACCTACTTGGAGCAGAGAAGTCTGGCAGTGGTGTTATCTCTGGAGATAGCGGAAGTCTGCTTGGTTCCGGATTAGGCAGTGGGATCGGGTCAGGTTTGGGATCCAGTCTTGGCGACGTGTTGGCGGATGATGAGCTCGTAATTGCCGATGACGACGATGATTTGGTGATCAGTGGTGCTGGTAGTGATATCTCTGTCGCGGGTGACAGTGGTATTAATTTGATGAGTCCGTCCGACAGTGGCTTATCTCTTGAGAGCGAGCCATTGGATCTCGCTGGAAGCAGCATCTCAGCTCTCGATCTGGGGCAGGAAATATCAGAGGGCGGTAGTAGTGGTGCTGGAAGCGGATCCATGGTTGACTTTCAGGCTGACGAAGAATTCCAGCTTTCGCCGTCCGGTATCAGCTTGGAACCTGACTTCGAAAGTGGCTCGCAAGTGATCGAAGTAGAGGAATCTGAGGCAATCGGCGAACCAATCGAATTTGCCGAAGCAGGCGTTGACCAAGCTGGTGACATGTTTGGTGCTGAAGCTGAGGCTGTTGAAGTCTTGGGTATGGATGAGGGAGAAGAAGGAATCTCCGTCGATGAAGCAGCGGCTGTATCCGCGATTGGTGGTGCCAGCGGTGGTTACAACGCTTTTGAGGTGCCGTTCACGCTGATGCAGTGCGTTACACTGTGTATGGTGCTGGCAGTGCTGAGTGTTGGTGGAATGTTGGTAACTGACTTGATGCAAAATATGTGGAGCTACAGCGAAACAGCTGCTCCAGTCAGCTCGCTCACCGATTCACTGACCGGGTGGCTGGACAGCAAGCCAGGCCCGTAGCACAGCACCCGACCCCGCCGTAAGTTTTCAGCCAATTCAAGAGGCAGGAAGCATCTTTTTGGCAATGGTCATACGAACGCTATGTAGGGATTATTTCTGCTTTGCGGCTTTCCACTAGAATGTTGGGTACGAACCATAACGTCTCGTGCTTTCTATTAGTGTAGTGTTGTTTATAGTTAGGGCTTAGCTAACTCCCCAGCCCGGTCGGCGATCGACTTCTTCAGTCGAGTTCCTCGCCACAAAGCGGCACCCGTTGAATTGAATAGTTGCTTTGTAGCTTTTCAGGTAGCCGGCGATGGGGCTCTCTGACGTAGTCAGGGAATAGGTCAATTATGGCCGGTTTTGATCGAACACTAGTAGGTAGAAATGTTGGGTTCAACCATTATCCCTCAGATTCAGCTCCCGTGGCCATCAGCGATGTATCACAGGCGTTTCTCCGCAAGCGGCTGTAGCTTGTTGCTCTTGGCATGCTGCATGGTCAGCTTTACCGGCTGTGAACGGCTTGATCCGATCGCGACCTACAGCGTTCCAACTCAGCTTCCTGCAAAGTTGGTGCCAGGCAAGGATCGTATGTTGGCAGCGATGTTGCCCAAGGGAAATGAAATTTGGTTTTTTAAAGTCACAGGTCCCGAAGGGGCTGTTGACTCAGTTCGCGCTGATTTCCGGAGCTTTGTGGAGGGGATTGAGTTTGAAGATGGTGCTCCAAAACTGAAGGATTTACCTCTTGGGTGGCGGCGAGGGGGGGAAAAACCTTTCCGATACGCGACACTGGACGTAGAAACGCCTGACAAACAACTTGGGATTAGTGTCTCTTCTCTGCCACTTAGGGAGAATTCGTGGGACGAACAGGTGCAGGACAATGTAAATCGTTGGCGTGGGCAACTGGGGTTACCGAAGTCCGATAAAAAATGGGCCGACGCTGAGACTCTCTCCGTCCAGGCTGCTGACCCGAATTCAGTTTGGGTAGATATTGTTGGTGAAACAGGAGGAGCCAACTCAATGGCGCCTCCCTTTGCCAATCGTACAGCACCATCAGGCACGTTGGGGACGCCTCCGTCGCAGTCCGCCAATCCTTCAACCACATCCGTTTCTGATGAGCGTCTTTTGGCCGCGATGGTTCCATTGGGCTCTAATATCTGGTTTTTCAAGGTCAAAGGTGCAAAGGACTCAGTAGCTTTAGTGACGAAGACGTTGCGGGCTTTCGTTGAAGGCATTCAGTTCGAGCAGAGTGCGCCCAACTTGAGTACTCTCCCTCAAAATTGGAGTCGCGGTGCAGGAGGACCGTTTCGTTATGCAACGTTGGATGTCGTAACGCCAGTTGGAAAATTGGATATCAGTATCTCCAAGCTTGTTCGGCAGCAAGATAAGGCTTGGGCCGAGCAAGTTGATATGAATGTGAACCGTTGGCGAGGGCAGATGGGGTTACCACCGTCAACAGACAAATGGGCAGGTGCACAGCCACTGAATGTGGCAACCGCAGATGAAGGCTCGATATGGGTCGATTTGTCGGGTGAGGTAGGCGGAGGTACTGATGAATTGCCGGCTGCCGCCCCTCCGGTGGCTAGTCAAGCCAATGTTGGTGCGGGGCCAAGCAAGAAAAACAATGCTGTTGACTATGACCGTCCCGAGGGATGGCGAGATGGTCGCCTCAGCAGTATGCGGTTGGCCGCCTTCAATGTCGGGCCGGAAGATAATTCAGCCGAGATTACCGTCATTACTGCAGGCGGTGATCTTCGTGGAAATGTTGCCAGATGGTTGGGGCAGGTCAGAAAAGGCACTGTCGTGGATGAGGTGGTTGACCAAGCGTTGGAAAACGCGAATGACGTCACCGTTGCCGGCAAGCCGGGAAAACGGTTCATTCTAAAGGGCGACGAGGATGCTGCTCCGAAAATGGCCATCGATGCAACCATCGTCCCTCTTGGATCTGAGGGAGCGACCAGCTTATTTGTTAAGATGTTCGGACCCGCCGAAACCGTTGAGAATCAGGCTGATGCTATCGCCTCGTTTTTGAAATCTCTGAAATTGAATTTTTAAATAATTCGCCCGCACTCAAAACGTGATGAAACCATGTCGACGATTGTAGACTCCGCACGCGGCCCCAAAGAAAAGGCAGGCAATCTTTCTCTGCTTGGTATCTTCTCCGCGATAGGTTCACTGAAGTTCACTGTAGTCTTATTTGCTTTGTCGCTGGTTACCGTGCTGGTAGGCACGCTGGCCCAGGATGAGATGAATATGTTCGAGGTGAAGCAGCGGTACTTTACCTGTTGGTTCACACAACTTTATTTTGATGATCTGCTGCCACAGGCTTTTTACCCACACGACGAGCCGATCAGTGGCAGAATCCCTTTTCCGGGGGGCGCGCTGATTGGAGCGTTGCTCATGATCAATTTGGTCGCCGCCAAGGCAACTCGGTTTAGAGTAAGTGGGAAAGGGTCGCGACTGGCATTCGGAATCGGGCTCATTGCTCTGGGCTCCCTTTTGGCGTTCTTTGTTGTCGCTGCAGGACATAGTAGTGAAGGTTTACAGGGTACGCCCCCAATCAGTTACGAAGCTCTGTGGGCTTCTGTCTTGGCAAGTCTGACAGTCATGCTGTTTGGCTTTGTTTATGCGGGTGCAGTGGTATCACAGAGAACAATCAAGACGTTGGCGTTTTGTTTTGCAGGCTTGCTAGCTGTGTTCGTCACCTACGCACTTGTGAAAGACTTCCGGATTGGTGATCCAGGATTACGCATTGTTTGGCAATTGGCAAAGGGCATGGGAGCAGGCATTATCCTGCTTGCCGGTTGTGTCCTGGTTTTTGGCAAGCAAGGTGGCAACGTACTATTACATCTAGGCGTTGGCTTGTTGATGTTTGGACAATTTGCGTTTGGCGATCGGCAGTTGGAGCAGAGGCTGAGTTTGATCGAGGGTGAGTCGTCGAATACTCTTGTTAATCTCGATCTCGTTGAATTGGATCTCATCGCAAAGGGTAAGGAACGCGATGAGGTCATAGCGATTCCGGGTAGCCGGTTGCGTGCTGCTGTCGAGACGGGTGAGGTGATCAGCGATGAGGCATTACCTGTGGACGTGCGGGTCGTCGCGTTTTATGAAAACTCAAATCTTGCCAAGGTGGAGGGCGAGAATTTTGCGACCACAGGATTTGGATTAGAGACCGAGGCGGTTCGCTCAAGGAAGTCCGGTGGTACAGACAGTGACCTGAACTTGGCGTCAGCTTACGTGGATCTAATTGATAAACAGACTGGAGATTCGCTTGGTGTTCATTTGGTGAGCCAGTTGCTGTCTGATCGGGTGATGCTGCTTGGTGATGGTAAGAGCGAAGATCGCTACGATTCAGTTACGATCAACAATACTTCTTACGAAATTGGTTTGAAATTTCACCGTGAAGTGAAACCCTACTGGGTGCAATTAGTCGACGTACGACGCGTCAATTACAGCGGCACTGATACGCCACGTGACTATTCCTCCTTTATTCGTATTGTAGATGAGGCGACTGGTGAGGATCGTCGTGAGCGAGTTTGGATGAATAATCCTCTGCGTTATCGTGGCGAAACCTTCTATCAAAGTAGTTACACTCCGTTGCCGAGCGGGAAGGAAAGAACCGGCATTCAAGTTGTCCAAAATTCAGGCTGGTTGATTCCGTACTTGGCGTGCAGCATTACAGCACTCGGAATGTTGGCACACTTTTTTGGGACGCTGACCCGCTTTCTGAAACGCCGTGAACGTGAGACGCGGCAACACAAAACAGAGACTGCCGAGGGTGATCACGCAAACTCAGGTGGGCCTTCCATGTGGCCAGTTTTCGCAAGCGTGGCAGGGTTTGCCATTTTGGCTGTGTTCATGCTTGTTCCGAAAACTGCTCTCAGGGATGAGATGAGCCCCACGGAACGCGTAACCAAATTTGATTTTTACGCGGCTGGGAAGATCGCTGCCCAGTTCGGTGGTCGGGTAATGCCTTTGGATGCTTATGCGAGACAGACAGTCAAGGCCATCAGCAGCAAGGAATCCATCCCTCTGGAAGGAGCACCTATCGAACTCAAAGACCGAGTAGATGGGGAAAAACTATCGGCGATGCAGTGGTTAATGGAAGTTGCCAGTAATAGTAAGGAAATTGAGGAACTCAGAATGTTCCGGATTGATGCTGAGGAAGTTCGAAGCGAATTTGGACTTCCAAGACGCAAAAGCAAGCTCTACTCGCTCACAGAAATACGAGGTGAGTGGGGGCGTGTTAGCCGCATGGTTGATGAAGCGATGGCGAAGGATGGAGCAGACCAATCTTTTAAGGAGCGGAAGCTACTGGAACTCGACCGGCGTACTCGTCAATACACAGTTGCCGCAGCAGCATTCCAATTCCCAAGCCCCAGAGTGATGAGCGAGGAGGAATTTCAGAGGTTCCGCCCTGGGCAACCATCGGATTCAGCCTCTCGAGCGATGTTTGCCATGCGAGAACTTGCTGGGAAGATGGAACAACTGAAGAAGATGCCTGCGGCCGCTGTCATCCCGCCGGATGCTGAGGTTGCCTCCGAGACGGTTGATCAGCCGAAATGGACCGCATTTTCAGCTGCATTTTTTGATGAAATAGAAAGACTTGCTCGAGCAGGTGAAGAGAGCGATGTTGAACGTTCCAAATCGATTGCTAGTTTTGGTGATATGATTTCAGCATACAGCGACGAAGACACCGAGTTGTTCAATCAAGCAGTCGATCAACACGCGGTGGAATTATCTTCGTACCCGATTATCGGCTTCTCGCCTGGATTGGTGTCACTCGAACGTTGGATGCAAGCTTCTTGGCCTACAGGGGTGGCTATGTTCCTGTATCTGGTCACTTTGGTTCTCGGTTTGGTCTATTTCGCAGTCAACCTGCCACGCTTGCGTCAAGCGGTCTGGGGAATGTTAGTCATTGCATTGGTGGTGCATACCATCGCGATTACCTGTCGTATTGCCATCACTGGTAGAGCTCCAGTGATTAATATCTATTCCTCCGCAGTATTCATCGGTTGGGCGGCTGTGTTGTTTGGCGTGCTGGTTGAGAGGATATTCCGGTACGGTGTTGGTAATCTGCTAGCTTCCGCCGCCGGTGCCCTGACCTTGTTGGTCGCTTATGGTTTGAATACCGGTGATACGATGCCCGTTTTGCAAGCGGTACTCGACACGCAGTTCTGGCTGGCAACCCATGTGATTACCGTTTCTCTCGGGTACGTCGCGACCTTGGTTGCTGGGACTTTGGGAGCAGGTTATTTGCTCGCGGGTTGGGTCGGCGTCGAAAAGACAAAGCTGCGAGATGTTTATCGTTGCATCTATGGAGCAACATGCTTTGGAATCTTGTTCAGTTTTGTCGGGACTGTTTTAGGTGGTCTCTGGGCGGATGATAGTTGGGGTCGGTTTTGGGGCTGGGATCCGAAGGAGAACGGGGCGTTGCTGATCGTGATTTGGAATGCACTCATGCTGCATGCCCGTTGGGATGGCATGGTGAGTGGACGTGGATTCGCCGTCCTCGCGATCGGAGGTAATGTAGTCACAGCGTGGAGTTGGTTTGGTACCAACGAGCTGGGCATCGGAATGCACAGCTATGGCTTTACTTCTGGTGTTCTGATGTGGTTGTCCATTTACATCCTCATGCAGCTAGCCTTTGTTTGTGCCGATCTGGTCATGCGATCGCTCAAGGTGCGGTTTGGCTCGGATGCTTCGCCGAGCTAGTGAGCGAACGTGGTCAGATGCTCATTTTTATAAGATGAAATTGAGCAGTGGCGATTGCTTCAAATTTTTTGCAGCTGGAATCCTGCGTTTCCGCTGCGTTGTGATCTTTTCAATGCCAGCGTTCTGGTGTTGTCTGCGGTATGAGGCCCTACCAAGACCTTGAGTCACTAGGACTATGGGCAGATCCCATTTGCTTGCGGGAATTGGCGATGCAGCGGTGGCATCACACTTTTACGCCAACGGATTTCAAGTTGGGTTTGCTCGTTTTTCGTGTTCGAGTCACGAGTGATAACACCAAATTACCAACACAGCGTTATCGATACAGAGTTGTTGATACAGGGTTGTGTGATAGACAGGCTGCCGAGGTCTCGGGTCTCGCTTCACTAAATTTATTGAGGTTGCGAGATGGTGGGGCCGCCACGCCAGTTATTGGCGGATCGAATACGAGGCTCATTCGTGGGCATCGGTCGACTGGGAGGAATCAAAACGTTCATTAACCAGTCAGTTTGATCAGACATCGGAACTGCGACACTGTAGCTGGGTGCTACAACGTTCAGGACACTCAACGAGTTCAATGTTTGCGGTGTTGAGAAGACAATTGGGAAGCCATCAAGACACAGTGCTACATTGGCAGGGAATCCTTCGTAACCCACCTCGTTACGACAAGTTCCCGTCAGATTGATCTGAGCATTGTTTACGTTGAATCCAAGTCCAAGGAGGTCGAAAGGGATGTCACCGTGTTGATCGATCAGGCGATCTTGGAGTCGAATCTCGAATCCGCAATTCTGATTTGCAGCCAGAAGCAGACTACGACCCATTTGGCCATTTTTTGCAACGATGGAACCTGAAATGTCACTTCGTTTGGAGTGCGGATCAATGCGACAGCGATCAAATTCAAAGGTTGCAGTTCCACTGAGGCGATGGGAATTTCGTTCAAATATCCGATCGAGCGCAACATCGGTGAATCGTGATCCACCAAGGTCAATCCACCAGTGTTTTTTTTCGATCTGCCATGTCATGGTGCCTGCGAATTCAGCATTAACGCCAAGTTTTTCCATTTCGGGGAGGAAGTCTGCGATCGCCGAGCAGGGCAGGGCAGTGCCTCGAGTGTCCAATGACCACCTCGTTGCCGGATGTTGGCCGCTTCGATCACGGCGGACCATGATGTTGATAGGGGTGTCATAAATGGAATTGGCAGGAAGGCAGGCTAAAGTCGCTTCTACCGCATTGTTGTGAGGAACGATCCATGCATCCACATCCTTCAAGGTCACTGCACCTGTGCGACTGTGCAGTGTCAAGTCATTGGCCGATGCTCGTATTGGTATGGCCGTTAAATCGGGGCGGCAGAGGAAACGCTGGTGAAGTAATTGCCAGATCCCTTTGAGTTCGGCGGCCTGAATTTCGGGCTGTTGCAGCAGAATGGTTACCTCACCTGCTTCAGTGATGTGTTCAATTTTGCGAATGCGCGCGATCTCGTGGGTCGTTTCTGGTTCTCTGATCGTGACACCAAGTAAGCAAAAACCTGAAGGTGTTGTTTTTTCAAAATCTTCAATTTCGATCGAAAGGCCAGTCGCCAACGAGAACTCAGCCTCCAAGTTTTGCAGTGCGTGCTGGTGATACCATGGCGTCCACGTCACCAATATGCACAGGCAGGTAAAGAGAGTGGGAACCGCGCAGCAGAATACGAACAGCAATCTTGCGATCGTTCGTTGAATTCGTTCGTGCATGGTTCATCCTGTTGGCGAATCGCCCAATCCGCACGGCGAGAATTTGTACGCGCGGAATGGTAGAGGCCAGAGGGAAGGCAAACGGCTTTCCTGCGAAGTCTGCCGATCTTAAGTCCCCGGGCGGAACCACCGATAGGTCGTTTTGAGTTGCTAGTGAATGATGGAAAGGTAGAAGGAGCATCGATTTGTGAACGCTCGTGCCTTGACTGGCGGTCGATGGTGGTATCTACCAATACCTCTGGATTAGGCGGGATTCTGAGCTCGTTGTTGGTTTTGCCATCATTTGATCGGATCACTTACGTTACGTGGGTGATGCTGAAGCCAACCTTTCAAACGAGTGTTAACACCCAATCAAGCATGCTTTGCTAGCAACTAGAATTAGTGTTTTTTGGTTTGGTGATGGTGTCTGACGACAGTTTTGAACAGCGATCGGTAGTCGTCATTGAGCCGCTGGGATTTCAGTATTTGTGTCTCGCATGGTGCCACCGGTGGACTGGACGATGAACTCGGGCAGCACTGCTTCATGCACGTTGGTAACCTGCCGTGGCTTCCCAATGTGTCCTAGGGAAGGCGTTTGCAGTCATATCAAATGGCTTCAGCGTGCGATGTTTTCATGGCTTGCGAGCCTATCCCAAGCTCTGATGCACGTCAGTGCTGTTATTGCATCGGATTTTTTCCGCCGGTATTTAACCGGGTGAGATACCTTTCCAGAAGAGACTGGTGCTGAAATTACTTGGAAAGTTTGCCAAGTGAAGATCGCCGTCGCAACGAACAGGCCTCAGTGTTTCGTTTCTACCGTTCGGCGCCTTGTGGTCGAAATGATGCAGTTGTCGTGGTAAGTCAGTTACGCTGTTCAGGTGAGCTGTGCCACCCATCTTTGCCAATTGTTTACTTCAGCAATGAATACAATGTGGGTCGTCAGTTTGTGATCAAAAACCGTGTGCCAATTGAAGTTCAAACAATTCTTTAACTTATCTTCCCGGTAGCAAATCAAAAGCAGGTTTGTCAGCTTCCGATCTTGTGAGGACAACTCTGGCCAAGTTTTTCTTTTGGGCGGTTCGTGGACGTTGCCAGAGCAGTTGACCGACTTGCGAGGTATCGCCTGCAGGATGATGGGACTCTCAAGTTGTTGGGTTTCACTGAGACAGAGGGGGGGCTTTAGGGCATACCGCGCTTTCACCAAGTGGGCGTTACTGATTGGCTCGTTGTTTTGAGTTTGAATCACTATTGGCCTATGAGATTGCGTTTGATGGAAGTTTGAGAAAAGTAGGCCGCTTAGCATTGCCAATGTATATTTCTGATTTTGTGACTGATTGAGCTTTTTAGTCCCAGTTACAGATCGAGACAGGACGAGTTTGCTGTCAGTCGTAGAATGAAGGCGTGACCTTTACCAACGTGTGACGGAGTATTTGACTATTAAGACAAGAGATCTAACGATGATACGATGGCTGGCGGCTTTTTTTTGTTCGTTGATATTTGCTGGGGTGGCCCCTGCAAAGCCTGCATTTGAGATTCGGGAGAAAATAACGTATTCCACGGTAGGTGATCGCGCGCTGTTGCTGGATGCCTTCATTCCGAATGCAGCGGGAACCCATCCGGCGGTGTTGGTCGTGCATGGTGGAGCTTGGCGAAGCGGAAATCGCAGGCAGTTGAGAGCTTATGCGACTGCGCTTGCCGAACGTGGATTTGTTTGTTTTGCGATTGACTATCGACTCGCTCCCAAGCACAAGTTCCCGGCACAAATCGAGGATTGTCGGATGGCGGTACGATGGATTCGGAAGAATGCTTCCCACTACAAAGTGAATCCTGATCGATTGGGTGCCATTGGATATTCGGCCGGTGGTCATTTGGTGTCGTTGTTGGCGACGACCGGAAAGCCACCGAGCGACACAAATGGGAATATCGACACACGCATTCAAGTAGCTGCTGCGGGGGGAGCTCCAACCGATTTTCGTTGGTTTCCGGATAACGGACGGTGGGCCGAGTTTTGGATGGGTGGCGATTTGACCAGTAAAAAAGAATTATTTCTGGCCGCTTCAACAGCCGCATTTGTTGATGCAGGGGATGCACCGCTTTTCTTTTTCAACGGTTCTGCTGATGAGCTTGTTCCGGAGGCTTGGACCAAGGCCTGCTACTTTGCGTTGAAGTCGGCTGGCGTGAAGACCGAGTTTTACAGCATCGCAAATGCGGGGCATATGCAGGCGGCGATGGATCCCGGTGCTCTAGAGAAAGCCTGTGATTTTCTAGCTTCGGTACTGGTACCCGAACACAAAACTGCAGGATCCGGCGAAAACGCGGTTTCCGCCCAAGGCGATCCTTCTGCAGACTCGTCCAGCGATTCAGCCATTTCGAAAGATTTGGATCATGAGTGTTTTGTGGGTAAGCCCGTGGGGTAAGCCTCTACAGAAATAGCCGGCTGACAGGCTGCAGACCAAACTGCAGCAGAGGTGTGACTTGGGTCGTGCATGATTCGTGTTTTTTGACATCTCCAGATTGCGGTGGTTTGATTTGGAAGGATTTATTGTTTTCTACGTCATTGGGGCGGTTGTTTCAGCTCCGATCGCTACATTCAACGTCACCAGGCAAATTTCTGTTCGGAGTGCGTTGATCTCGCTTTGTTTACACCGATGAGGGGTTGGGACGCGGTTAAGACGAGTATCCTCGTCCCACGAATGGGGCATTGGGGTGGGCTATTGTGGTAAATCATGGGGCTGAATCCCGCTTTCCGTCTCAAAGGCCTTGAACAAAATGGGGTATTTACCATACGATGCGGGGCTCAGTGGCTCTGTACGAAAGCCAGCGCCAACTCCCTCAAACCATCTGAAAGACGCCATGAAAGACGGCATTCATCCAAATTACCAAGAGACGACTGTTACCTGCGGTTGCGGCAACAGTTTCCAGACTCGCAGCGTGCGGCCCGAATTAAAGATCGACATTTGCAATGAATGTCACCCCTTCTACACCGGAAAGCTGAAGTACGTTGATACTGCTGGACGTATTGATAAGTTCCAGAAGAAGTTTGCGGCAGGTACTTATGGCAGCCTTGCGGCGAAGGGCAAGAAGTAAACGACTGCTATTGGCATGAACCACGATCTCAGCCGCGCGGGTATCGCAACAGCGACCGTCGCGGCTGTTTTTTTAGAAGTATTCGAAGTGTGTGGTCACAATCTTAGCTCGATATGTCAAGTGACTGGTTGATGGGTCTTGTAGGCCCATAAATCGAGGCTAGGTGACCACGATCGCTCTCTATCGCATGAAAAAAACACCATGAGTGGATCAATACGCGACACGCTGGAAGACAAGCTGACTCGCTTTGAGCAGTTGGAGCGTGATATGTCCGACCCTGAGGTTCTCGGGAATGGCGCTCGGATGAGTGCGACAGCACGTGAGCATGGTGGATTGGCAAAGCTTGCTAATAAGTACCGGGAATTCAAGCGGCTGACCGACGAAATACATGACTGCAAGGAAATGGCAGAAGCGGCAGAAGATGCCGAAGAGCGTGATATGGCCGAGGGTGAAATCGAAACCTTACGTGGCCAGAGAGAAGAAATCTGGGAAGATTTGCTTTCGCTCACAGTGGGAGGTGATGACAGCCACCGAACACGGTGTGTCATGGAAGTTCGAGCTGGAACAGGGGGTGACGAAGCGGCATTATTCGCTCGTGATCTGTACGAAATGTACCGCCGTTACGCTGAGCACCGCGGGTGGAAGACGGAAGTCATGGACGCGAGTGCAACCGAGATGGGTGGTTTCAAGGAAGTCACTCTGACCCTCGAGGGTGAGGGGGTTTATCGTGATTTGCAGTACGAGTCTGGCGGGCATCGGGTGCAACGCGTGCCAGAAACGGAGACGCAGGGAAGAGTGCATACCTCTGCGGCAACGGTTGCAGTGATGCCAGAGCCTGAGGACGTTGAGGTTGAATTGAAGTCGGATGATTATCGAGTTGACAAATTTGGGGCTTCTGGTCCCGGTGGGCAGCATGTTAACAAGACCGAGTCAGCGATCCGTTTGACTCACCACGAAACCGGGATCGTTGTGCAGTGTCAAGACGAGAAGAGCCAGCATAAGAATTTGGCCAAAGCTCTGCGTGTGCTGAAAGCCAGGATTTACGAGAAGAAACGCGAAGAAGAGGCTGCCAAGCAGGCTGAGCAAAGAAAAGGTCTGATTGGGTCGGGCGATCGTAGTCAGCGAATCCGCACCTACAACTTTCCTCAGAACCGTTTGACTGACCACCGAATCAACCTGACTCTCTATAAATTGGATCAGGTGATTGCCGGTGATCTTGCACCGGTAACCGATGCTTTGATTGAGTATGACCGCGATCAACTTCGCGGTGACATGATCGACTGAAAAAGCTGACTACCTAACACGGAGTTGCTCTTCAAATGTCAAAAGCGACCCCCGCTGCACGTTTGAATGAGGGAAAAAAAATGTCCGAAAGTCAAGACCAGCCTTGGACCGTGCTGCGTTTGCTGGATTGGACAACTGACTTTTTTAAACGTAAAGGAAGTGAATCGCCACGTCTTGATGCTGAGGTTTTGCTTGCTCATGCTCGTGATTGCGAAAGAATTGAACTCTACACTGCTTTCGCCGAGGAGCCAGAAGAAGAGCAACGTGTTGCTTTTCGTGAAATGGTACGTCGTCGTGGAGAGGGGATGCCGGTTGCACAATTGGTGGGTTACAGGGAATTCTATTCCTCCCGATTTCGAGTCAATGATGCCACGCTGATTCCGCGACCAGAAACGGAACACCTTGTCGTCGAAACTCTTGACTGTGCAAAGCAGTTTTCCCTGAACCGACCCCTTCAAATTATCGATGTGGGAACCGGTTCTGGGGTCATCGCGATTAGCGTCGCACAAAGTTGTGAGAATGCGGTAGTGACAGCCGTGGACATCAGTGCGGCCGCGTTGAAAATTGCGACTTGGAATGCACAGAAACTTGAGGTGGCCGATCGCATTAAATTTATGCAGAGCGATCTGTTGACCGCAGTAGAACAACCGGAACGTTTTGACATGATTTGTAGCAACCCGCCTTATGTCAGTGAGGCTGAGTACAAAGCACTGTCTCCTACGGTTCGAGACTTTGAACCTCGGGGAGCTTTGGTTTCAGGCCCTGAAGGAACAGAGGTGATCGCACAGTTGCTGGAACAAACTCCGGATCGACTGCAAATCGGTGGTCGTCTGATCATCGAACTCAGCCCAATGATCGCTGATGCCTGCCAAGCATTGGCTCTCGCAAATTCTGCGTTCGGTGACCTGCGTTTTATCAAGGATCTGGACGGTCATCGTCGTATTCTTTCGCTGCAGCGTACGTGATTGATATCCTCACGCAGGATGCAGGCTAGCGAATCGTGAGTGCTTTGTCGCTGATGTCTTTCCGGCACCAAGCTCCACGCCAACGGATCTCTTTGACGCCAGAATAGGCATTCAGTTTTGCTTGACTGATGGTGTTTCCCATGGCGGTGACGCCCAAGACACGGCCACCATTGGTCACAACCTGACCTTCGCTGATCTCTGTTCCTGCATGAAATACTTTGACATCTTCCAGTGCATCTGCGTTGGCCAGACCGCTGATTTCGCGGCCTTTGTCATAGTCACCCGGGTAGCCTTCGCTAGCCATCACAACGCATGTGCAGGGTCGCTCATCCCATTCCAGTGGGCCAATTTCTCCCAAGCGGCCCTCAGCGGCAGCTTCCAGTACCTCGAACAAATCTGATTTGAGCCGCATCAAAAGCGGCTGACATTCAGGGTCACCAAATCGGACATTGAACTCAAGAACTTTGGGGCCAGCTGGGGTGAGCATCAAACCGGCGTAGAGAATCCCCTTGAATGGTCGGCGGGCACGTTTCATGGCATGAACGACTGGTACAAGAACATCAGATTCAATCCTCCTCATCAAGTCTTCATCGACAACAGGCGTTGGGCAATAGGCTCCCATTCCTCCCGTGTTGGGTCCGGTATCACCATCGTGGGCTGGCTTGTGGTCTTGAGCGGCTGGTAGCGTCAAGATTGTTTCACCGTCGGTGATGGCTAGGACGCTCGCCTCCGGGCCGACCAGCTTTTCCTCAATGATCAACTCGTTGCCGGCTTCGCCGAATTCGCGGCGTGATGCGATCCTGTCGATCGCATCCAGCGCTTCGTTACGCGTGTCACATACGATCACGCCTTTCCCTGCTGCCAGGCCATCCGCTTTCACCACGACATGAACCGGTTCGTTGGGTTCGGCATAGCGATCCTTGATGTAGCGTTCGGCGTCTTCGCCGCTTCTAAAGGTCTGGTAGCTTGCTGTCGGAATGTTGGCGGTGTGAAGAAGGTTTTTGCAAAACACTTTGCTACCCTCCAGTTCTGCCGCCGCTTGCGAAGGGCCAAAGACTTTCAAACCCTCGGCATCCATGGCATCAGCCAGGCCTGCGACGAGAGGGGCTTCGGGCCCAATCACTGTGAGATCGATCGCCTGTTGCTTTGCAAATTGGATAAGACCCGGAATATCCGTGGCGGCTAAATCGACGTTTTCAGCGTCTTGAGCAGTTCCAGCGTTACCGGGCGCCACAAACACTTTGTCCACTTTTGGGCTTTGGCCAAGCTTCCACGCCAAGGCATGCTCACGTCCACCATTTCCAACCACCAAAACCTTCATCACGACTACCTAAATTTAGCGGGCAAATTTGCATGCAAATCGAATACAAGCTGCAATTTAAGGGCTGACGCCATGCTTCGACAGCCGACACCCGGTCAACCGGGGGAGCGGTTTTAAACTTCGTCTTAAGGGCTGATAGCGGTAGACAATCTTCCGCTAGTGAATACAATTCAAACCGTCCTGCCGAGGAAAGTTGTTCTGCTGCTCATCCCACCACCCTACCACTTGGGCAGCGCTTTCATCGCCAAAGACTAATTAAATGGGTGGCGATCGAGGGTTTTCGATGCCTTTTCGGTCGCCACTCTTCCTCTTTGGCATGAACAATCACCTTCTGATCTCATTTTTGTCACTTGCGATTTGATGCCTGTGCAGCTCATTTCGTCGGTTACACTGGGCAGGTAGTGGTTGAGTATCAACCCATCCAAATGTAAAGCCCATCAGATCCCTCGAGAGGAGAGACACCGTTGAAGATTTTGATGCTACCCGCTGTTGCGTTGCTGCTAATTCATTCCATGCCAGCAACGGCAGAGACAGGCGACCTGAAAATTCACTTCGAATACGGCGGTGATGCACCAGCCCCAAGCGCCATCGACGTCAACAAGGATGTTCAGTTCTGCGGCAAATCCAAGCTTATGAACGAGCGTTTGTTGGTGAACCCGAAGAACAAGGGTGTTAAAAATGTTGTGGTGTACGTATACACCGGCCGCGGTGGCTCTAAGTTGGATGCTGTTCCAGCTTCGAACAAGACGCTGACATTGGCAAACAATGCCTGCCGCTTTGAGCCACACATAGTCATAGCGCAAACTGGTGACACTCTGAAGGTTACCAATCCTGACGCGGTTGGCCACAATGCCAATCTCGGTTTCTTCAATAACAAACAGCAGAACTTCACTATCCCTGCAGGTCAGGAAAAAACCGTCGCTCTCGAGGAAAGTGAGCCGGCTCCGATTCCCGTCGACTGCAATATCCACCCCTGGATGAAGTCGTATGTCGTTGTATTGGACCATCCCTTCGCCGCTGTCAGCGATGAAAATGGTGTCTTGACGATCAAAGGTTTGCCAGCTGGTGAGGAGCTTGTTTTCCGCGTTTATCACGAGGCTGGTGGCATCAAGGAAGTTGAAATTGATGGTAAGTCGGAGGAGTGGAGCCGCAGTCGATTTAAGGTCGATGTCAAGCCGGGCATGAATGATATGGGCACCGTGGTGATCCCGGCAGATGCTTTGAGTGCTGATTGATGTCGACCAGTCGTAAGGTCATGAGGCGTCAAAGGTCTTAGCGGCGAATCTTTCCAATCTCTGGTGGGGATTTCTTCACCAGAGCGTTGGGTGCATCGTTTGGACCGTTCTAAAGCCGATTGTTTTTAATGCCCTGTGAGTCCTGCTGCTTCCCAAATCGGTAGATCCCGAACGCGTCACGAAATTCTCTTTCGTTAAATCGACGCTCGCAGTAGGCATTTTCTTTGCTGTGGCCGGTCGGACGCCAAACCTTTTTTGCAAATTACTGCGTAAATATCCGGTAATCCCGCATAATGCACAGGTGTTCGGTGCCGCCGGAAAATCGCTTTGCGGATCGATCACAGGAATTGTCGTCGGTAAGGGTGCGACAATGGGTAGCGTTTGCGGTGCAGGAGCGTTCACGGTTCAATTGTTGTTTAGTGGCGTGCCACTCGATTTTGTTTGAAGTCTCTTTTTTGGCAGTCCTGTGCGTATTGCATTTCTACTCGCTGTTGTTTGCCTTTTGGTTGGGTGCGACTCCCGATTCGATACCTTTCAGCCGAACGATGTGTTCTCGCTAGCCTTGGCAAAGACGCGGTCAACTTCGACTGAATTAGCCAGCCGAGACACAAGCCGCGTTGTAGAGGATTTGTACGGAACACCTGACGAACCGCTGTGGCCAGTCTCACAGGCGGCGAAAAGTCCTCTCAGTGATGAGCGTAACCTGCTTCGGTCGAGCGGGCCGGTGAGCAGCGAAAAAGACGGCACTCACCTTGGGCTGTTCCGCGAACATTGCGTCACCTGCCATGCCTTGGAGGGAAGTGGAGCAGGACCTGCCAGTGTTTTCCAAAATCCCTATCCACGTGACTTCCGACATGGTGTCTTCAAGTGGAAGTCCACGGAGCGTGGCCAAAAGCCGACACGTCGCGACCTACGTGAGTTGCTCATCAAAGGCATTCCGGGAACGGCCATGCCTTCATTCGCATTGCTGGACCCCGACGACCTTGATGCGTTGGTCGATTACGTGATCTTTCTTTCCACGCGGGGTGAAGTAGAACGCAGGATGATTGCAGCAGCGATCGATGAATTGGACTACAGCGAGACTTCTCCAGCAAAAGGGTTGATTTTGAGCAGTCAGAGCGATACCGAAGGCGGACAAGTTGTTCAGGAGGTAATGGACCGAGTTCATAAAGACTGGGAAGAGGCGAATAGTCACGAGGTGGCTGTGCCGTCTTTTGCCGAACTGTCTGGCGAGCAACTGGCTGCCTCTGTAGCGAGAGGTAGCGATTTTTTTCATGGTCAGGTGGCCAACTGTGCCGGTTGTCATGGGCCAGGGGGTGATGGGAGTCTTCCGACACTCGACTACGATGATTGGACAAAAGAGTACACCACAAGAATTGGTTTGACTCCAAGTGACCGCGAAGCGATGAAGCCATTCAGAGATGCCGGTGCCTTACGACCCCGAAAGATTGCTCCCCGAACACTTCGGGATGGGGTATTTCATGGTGGAGGTGATTCGGCATCCCTTTATCGACGGATCACGCAGGGGATCGCTGGTACGCCAATGCCAGCTGTCGAAGTCGTTAGTGAACCAAATGGGAAAGGATTGACGACTGAGCAAATTTGGGATCTCGTTAGATATGTACAGCAATTATCGACGTCGCCGTAAAGTAAAATGATGCACCAGGAATTGTGAGAGTGCCGAGATCGGAACACTGATGACAGATCAACCACAGCGAACAAAGCAGTTCTATCGCTCCTGCGGTGCCATCGTGGGGTTGGCGTTGGGTTACGGCGTCATGTCACTAACCGGGTTTACCGGCATGTTTGCATCCGCGTTTTTCTGGGGAACTGGCTGCGTAGTTGGCGGGATTGCTGCTGAGCAATTATTTCATTGGAACAGCAATCAAGGCCGGTGAGCGAAACATGGCATCGAAATACACTCTTGCCGATAAGAAAGAGTCAACGCGGCTCGTCCATCGCCTCTGCGTATTATTGGTGTGTCTGGTTTGGCCGCTCATCTGGGTCGGCGGCTTGGTCACAACCTATGACGCCGGGATGGCGGTTCCGGACTGGCCGGGGACCTACGGCTATAACCTCTTTCTATACCCCTACAAAACTTGGCTATTGGGGCCGTTTGACTTGTTCATTGAACACGGCCATCGTTTACTGGGAGCAGTTGTCGGTCTAGTTGCCTTCTCAATTGTCATTTCAGCGTATTTCAAAGAGTCACGACGATGGGTGTTTGTCCTCACCATTGGCCTGCTTATTGCTGTCATTACGCAAGGGCTTCTCGGTGGGATGAGGGTTGTCCTGGGTGATCGCACTTTGGCGATGGTTCACGGCTGTTTCGGGCCTGCATTCTTTGCCCTTAGCGCCGCCACCGCGGTGATTACAAGCCGCCGCTGGAACGAGTATCTGGCCTGCGAGCCTGCGATGAACATCGGCTCAGGCGTTGTCGCACTGTTCGCGACAATTCCGGTATTGAGCTATTCGCAGTTGCTTTTAGGTGCACAACTACGGCACGTGCAGCCAAATGCCGCACCTGGCAGTTTTGCGATGATTGTCGCCATCCATGTGCTCGTCGCGTTTTTTCTATGGTTTTTCACGATTGCGGCTTGGCTGAAGATCCGCCGCTGCGGCGATTTGACGCTGTCGAGGCCAGCAGGATTGTTGATAGGATTGGTGGCTATTCAGATCGGCTTGGGCGTGGGAACATGGGTTGTGAACTATGGTTGGCCATCCATTTTGAGTTGGGTGCCAGGTTCGGCCGGATTTCTGGTCCGTGCCAAAGGCTTTTCCGACTCAATCATCGTGACCTCGCATGTGGCAACCGGATCATTAATTTTGGCACTCTCTGTTATGCTTTGGGTTCGACTGTTGAGGGTGCGTCATTGTCGTAAGCATATGATCGAACGATCGACCACCGAACAACCGGCCTCCATCCGGCCGCGCGAAAAAGAACACAAAACAAACGATTCGCTCCTTGAACCAGCCTCCGCGTAGGTGGCTTCCACAAAAATCATGGCAACGGACCTACTTTCAGCTGATACGGCGACAACGGCGGGGGCCGCAGTACGCTCGGGAGAGGCTCTGCCGCAAAAAGGTAGTGTGCCTGTCGATGTGTCAGCAACTGATTCCGGTGACAACACGGATAGGGGTTTGAGAATAGATGCTGCGTCGAAAAACGAGGAAGGGCAGGGCGGTTACAAATTCACTTCTGAGGACAGCGGTTCGGTCGAGGGAAGGGCAGCGGGATCGCGTCTGTGGTCCGATTTGCTGCAGCTGACGAAGCCTCGGATCGTCGTCATGATTCTCGTGACCACTTGTGCCACAGCAATGATTGGGGCTTCTGGGCTCGTTAATGCGGGTACTCTGTTCTGGTTGTTGCTTGGCACTGCTGCGATCGCTGGTAGTGCTGGCGCAAGCAACCAAATTTGGGAGCGAGTGATTGATTCGCGAATGACAAGAACGGCGAATCGGCCGATTTCATCTGGTCGAATGTCACCCACGCCCGCAGTCATTTTCGCTACGGTTCTAGGAGTCATCGGTACCGCCATACTCGCTTACCGCTTCGGGGTAACCCCTGCTGCCGTCGGGGTTGCCACATGGCTGTTGTACGTGCTGGTTTACACGCCGATGAAGGTTCGCACCGCGTGGAATACGACGGTGGGTGCGATTGCAGGAGCTATTCCGGTCTTGATTGGGTACACCGCGGCAGGTGGTCTACTGACTGACGGGACGGGTTGGCTGTTGGTGGGTGTTCTCGTCGCTTGGCAGTACCCGCACTTCATGGCGATTGCTTGGATGTACCGTCGGCAATATCAGGAAGCAGGATTCAAAATGACGACCACCGAAGAACCGACTGGGCGGAGCGCGGGCTGGCAAAGCATCGTTGGTTCTGCGGTTTTGATCGGGATGGGTGTCACGCTTTGCTGGTTGCCCTTGGGTATTACGGGGGCGATTGTGGGATCGATTGCGGTGATTGCGGCTGCGTGGCCAATGCTGCTTGCTTCGATACGTTTTGCAAATTCTCCTGATGATAAATCCGCTCGTAAATTGTTGCGTTCTTCGTTGCTCGTCCTTCCTGCAGTGCTGGCTGTTGTCACATTGCGTCTCTTTTGGTGAGTGCTCCGGTGGGCGACAGCGGATTGCTTGAGCCGCAAGCTGTATGCACGGTGCGGAACTTGCATCATCACTACGGTGAGCATCACGCACTTCGTGGTATCGATATTGATATCCGCCCCGGGCGGGTGTTTGCGCTGCTTGGTCCCAATGGCAGTGGGAAGACAACGCTCTTTCGTCTTCTGTGTACGCTTTTACCGATTCAGCAAGGTCAAGTTCTGGTTGGTGGCTTCGAAAGTACCAGCCAGCCACTGCGCGTACGTCAGCAAATTGGAATTGTGTTTCAATCTCCAAGCCTCGATATGAAATTGACAGTCGATGAAAATATTGCCTGCCAAGGAGCACTGTATGGAATTCACGGTGCAGAACTGCGTCGGCGTCGAGACGCATTGCTGGAACAGTTGGATCTGTTGGATCGGCGGGATGATCGATGTCAGGTGCTCTCTGGTGGATTAAAGCGGCGAGTAGAACTGGCCAAGGGAATGTTGCATCAACCGCGGTTGCTTTTGCTCGATGAACCCAGTACCGGGCTGGATCCGTCAGCCCGTCTGAAACTTTGGGATGCCATTCGTGAAATGGCCGGTCAGGGCATGGCTGTGTTGTTGACGACACACTTGCTGGAAGAGGCTGATAAAGCAGATGACATTGCAATCATGTCACAGGGGAAATTGATTGCAGAGGGAGCACCCAGTGATCTACGGGCGGAGATGGGCGAAGGGGTGATCACCATCGTGGCAAATGATACTTTGCGGGCAGAAAGTATCCTTAGAAACCAACTTGGACTGACTCCACAGAGATTGCATCATCAAATTCGTTTGAATGTTGAGTCGCCTGCAAAACTAGTACCTGTTCTGGTTGAAACACTAGGTCAGGAAGCACAGTCGATCAGTCTCGGGCGACCGAGCTTGGAAGATGTTTTCATTGCCAAGACTGGGGAGGTGTTCAATACATGAGTACCTTTAATTCGAGAATGGTCGACGGCTTGGTAAGCTGCCGGGCGAGAACTTGTATTCCAGAGGGGCAGTTGGGGCAGGGAGCATTGAGCCAATGAACTCATCGCCCAAGTCCACCACTGAATCGCCTGTCGCGAACAGTAAGGAGTTACCTACGCGTCGATTTCGTGTAGGAATGGCAGCTGCTTGGATGTTGGCAAAGCGGGAGTGGGTACGGTTTTTCCGCCAGAGGAATCGAGTCACGGCCGCCATTGCTCAGCCACTGTTGTTTTGGCTGTTGTTCGGAACAGGTCTGAACGGCGCTTTTCAAAGTGCAGGTGAGCTCAATTTCCTGCAGTTTTTCTTGCCAGGCACTCTGGCACTGATTGTTCTTTTCACAGCTATTTTTTCGACGATTTCCGTTATCGAAGACCGCCGGGAAGGTTTCATGCAGGCAGTCTTAGTCTCTCCGGTGGGGCGATGGCCCGTGCTGGTTGGCAAAGTTCTTGGCGGCTCGGCGATCGCGTGGGTTCAGGCTGTCTTTTTTCTTTTGCTCGTCTGGGTAATAGGAACCGCCGATCCCGGTGGCGCCGTGTTGCCCTTATTAGGGCTGTTGGCTCTGGTAGCACTGGCGATGTGCGGTCTCGGCATGATTGTTGCGTGGCCAATGGAAAGCACACAGGGATTTCATGCCATCATGATGCTCGGTTTGATGCCAATGTGGCTTCTTAGTGGTACCTTCTTTCCGATCCCTGCTTTGGGGCCCGATGCAAGTATCGGGCAATGGATTCTTGGTGCTATCATGCGGGCCAATCCATTGAGTTACTCAATGGTCGAAATGAGGCGTTTGCTGTTTCCTGAAATTGATTTTTCCGTCGCGGGTTTCGCACCTTCCTCCACGGTTTGTTGGGCCGTTACTGTGTTGGCAGCCTGTGCTACGTTGGTTGTTGCATGGCAACTGATGAGGGGAAGCCGCAAAGTAGATGTGATTGTTTAAAGGGCTTGTAATGCGAACTGCTTGGAATATTACTTTGATTCTGTTGGCTGGTGTCGGCTTGGGGCTCATGATACGTCCCTACCTGAAACAAACAGACGTAGAGCAACCAGGGCCGGGTGATGTGGTGTTCAGGAATGACGGTAGCGATATCAAAGACGACCCCGATGCACTTTCCAATATCCAGAATCCTGATCCCAGCCATCCACCAGAAGATGAAGAATGGCTCAGCAGATTTGAGTTGATTGAAAGAAATGGACAACTCGTCAAAAGTGAACAGCTGTTGGGTCAGCCGTATGTGGTCAGCTTCTTTTTCAGTACCTGCCCAAGTATCTGTGTTCAACAAAACCAGAAATTGAAAGAGCTTCAGGATGCCTTCCAAGGGGAAGAGGTCCGGTTCGTTGCGATCTCGGTGGACCCAGAGACGGACACGCCAGAGGTGCTCACAGAGTATGCGGCCAGATTTGGCGCAGACGCGGAACAGTGGCTATTTATGACGGGGGATCTGACCTATATCCGAAGGATCGGAGGCGAGATTTTTAAACAACCAGTGAATAAGCAATTTCACACTGAGCGATTTGTTCTAGTCGATCCGGAGGGGAAAATCGAAGGATTTTATAACTGGCCGGATAAGCCGCAATTTGAAAAGTTGCAGGAGAAGATTCGAGAAATGATCAATGGAGGAAAGTCATAATGTGGGAATTTCTAGCCGACAATTTACCGCATCTCACTGCGGCATTGAATTTGACCGCCACTGTGCTTTTATTGATGGGCTTGGTCAGTATTCGACGGGGTAGGGCACGACGGCACAAGACCATGATGCTTTCGGCCTTGGGGGTCAGCGCGGTCTTCTTGTTGATGTATTTGCTACACAAAGTTTCGCTCTACATGACGATCGGCGAATTCAATAACAAGTTCCCAACCGATACTGATGTGGCACCACTTTCAGCACGCTACACGTATTATGGGATCCTGATCACCCATCTTATGCTAGCAATCATTGTGCCTGTTCTTGCGTTACGTGCGATCTTCTTGGCGATGAAGGGACGTATCGCAGAGCATAAGCGATTAGTACGTTTCGCATTTCCTGCTTGGATGTACGTTTCGGTTACCGGCGTACTTGTTTATTTGATGCTTTATCAGTTTTACGGCTGAATAGGAAGCAAATTTTGATTTCGGCTCAAGTTTCTCGCACTTATTGCCGATATCCATCTTCCGCTCAAATCTCGTGATTTCCTACCCTCTGTCGAAGTCGTCTATCTGACTCGATGGAGCGAACGTCATTGAACGGGCTGTTTTTAATTCGATTAGTTCTTTGCTTAATTCTGACGGGAACACCGTGCGCGTTGGGGCAGGGGCTTCCGATCGGTCAGGATGCAGCATCCCAGCAGAACGCAATGAGTGGTCAGATCCCGACGATCTTTTCCAAGAGTGGTAGTTCTCTTCCAATTTTAGAGAACACTCCCCTAGAGGGGCTGGGTGGCGGTCCTGAGTCGTGGACCAGTCCCGAGGGGCTTAGCAGCAGTCTTCAAGTACTGTTGTTGTTGACGGTGTTAAGTTTGGCGCCTGCTGTTCTGCTGATGACGACCTGTTATGTCCGTATCATCATTGTGTTGGGTTTGCTAAGGCAAGCTATTGGACTGCAGTCGCTACCTCCAAGCCAAGTGATGACAAGCATTGCGCTTTTCATGACCTTATTCGTGATGTCGCCTGTGTGGTCGCGTGTTTACAACGATGCGATCAAGCCGTATACGGATCCCGAGATATCCATGACGATGGAGGAAGCGTATGAGGCTGGCTCGATCCCGATTCGGGAATTCATGTCCCGACAGATAGATGTTGCGGGCAACCATGATGACGTGCATCTCTTCTATCAATATATGGATCCAGACGCACCGTTGCCCAGCAGTTTTGAAGATGTGCCTCTAAGAGTGTTACTTCCGGCGTACATTTTGAGCGAACTGAAGACAGCATTCCTGATGGGGTTTCAGATTTATCTTCCCTTTCTGATCGTGGATCTTGTGGTGGCTAGCGTCACGATCTCGATGGGCATGTTGATGTTGCCACCTCAGGTTATTTCCCTGCCTTTCAAGTTACTGCTGTTTGTTTTGGTTGATGGTTGGCGTTTGGTAGTGCAAATGCTGATGGACAGCTTTGGGACGATGCTTTGACGGAGTGTAAGAATTGATGGATGCTGCTACAGCAGTTGATTTATGTCGTGAAACCCTTATGTCAGCAGTGATCATCGCTGCGCCAGTTTTATTAGTTGGCATGGCTGCAGGTTTATTGGTGGGATTGATGCAGGCGTTGACCCAAGTTCAGGATCAAACGGTTGCATTTGTTCCGAAGATTTTGGCGATGGCGGCTGTGCTTGTTGCCTGCCTTCCCTGGTTGCTGACAAGAATGGTCGATTTCACGAGGGTGGTTTTTGAGAATGCAGGTTCACCCTGATGGAGATGTTGACCAATTGGTTGATGGAGCATCTTGTGCTTGGCGTTTTGGTCATGACACGGATGAGCGCGTTGTTGATGTCGATGCCATCGGTGGGAGTGGGCGTTCCAAAACGCATACGTGCTTTCTTGGCGATCACTTTGACAGCATTGGTACTTCCTCCAGTAGCGAGTGAAACACCGATTCAAAATCTTCCACAAATCGACAATCTGGTTGAACTGGCGATTGCGATCGTAAGAGAGGGTTTGATTGGTTTGTTGATTGGCGCCACCGTGCAGTTGATCATCACCGGACTACAAATGGGCGGTGAAATGATTACCAGTACGGGTGGAATGCAGTTGGGTGATGCGGTTGATCCAACTACATCCAGCAGCATGCCATCAGTCGCTCGTTTGGTCGGTTTGTTAGTAACCGCCGTGATGTTACTTGTGGGCGGCCATCGGATTTTGTTGGGTGTGCTGCTTGACAGTTTTCATGCGGTGCCGCCTGGGCATGTGGTGTTCCACGATTCGATGATGAATTTGGTCGTGGGGCAATTATCCGCGGGAATGGCATCGGGCGTTCGGATTGCAGCGCCAGTCATAGCGGCCTTGCTGCTAAGTAACCTTGTCACCGGGTTGATCAGTCGCACGTTACCCCAAATCAATGTTTTGGCGATTGGATTGAGTATCAATGCTTTGGCGATGCTTGTGGTTTTGAGCGTGACCATCGGATCCGTGGGCCTCGTCTTTCAAAGTGAACTGGCGACAGTCGCCGCAAAATTAAGTCGTCTCTGGTAGCCATGAATCGAGTTAGGAGCTAATCGAAAATGGCTGATTCCAGTGGTGATAAAAAGCATTCAGCAAGTGAACGGCGAAGACGTCAGGCCCGTGAAGAAGGGCAGGTTGTTCGCAGCCAGGATTTAACATCCGCTGGCATGTTGCTGGCAGCTGCCGGCACTTTGTGGATGTTTGGGCCGCCAGCAGCTGAGCATCTGGCAGCGGCTCTTGTCGATGCACTGTCTCTACCGCGCATGGAGTCGCTCGGAACCAATGACGCTGCAAATTGGTTACTGGGGTATGCAGGGCGTCTTGCTCTTGCAGCTGTCCCGCTTTTGCTCGCAATGTTGATAGCTGGCGTGCTTGTCAACGTGACTCAGACTGGTGTTGTTTTCAGTACCAAAAAAATCATTCCCAAATTGAGCCATATCAGTCCACTTTCAGGAGTGAAGAAAATTGTCTCACTTCAAGGTGTAGCGAGACTGGGATTTGGACTTTTCAAGGTCGCTGTGATTGCAGTTGTTGCCTTCTTTGCTGTTACCTATTACGGCGATGCCATTTTGCAAATGGGAGAATTGAGTGTCCCCCAAATTGCATCTACTTTGTTTAGCTGCCTGCTCGGAACCTGTGTTTGGATTGGCTTGGCTCTTTTCGTCTTGGCAATTCTTGAATTTGCTTTTCAAAAATGGAAGCATGAACAGGATTTAATGATGACAGACCAGGAAGTTCGGGATGAGCTGAAAGAAACGGAGGGGGATCCACAGGTAGCTGCCCGACGAAGAATGGTGCAACGGCAAATGATGATGCAACGTGCCGAAAATGAAGTTCCCAACGCTGATGTGGTGGTCAGTAATCCAACTGAGCTGGCAATTGCGATTCAATATGATCCCTTAACCATGCCCGCGCCAGTCGTCGTCGCCAAAGGGGCAGGGGGAGTGGCCCAGAAAATCAGGCGTTTGGCATTGGAAAATGGAATTCCAGTGGTTGAACGCAAACCATTGGCACAGGTTTTGTACAAAACGGTCGAGGTAGGTGATGTAATACCCGCTGATCGCTATCAGGCGGTGGCCGAGGTGCTGAGATATGTTTATCAGTTGCAGGGGAAGGATATTCCCGAGGCTGCTGCCTGACCCCAGCGGGTTTGGTTTTTCAACTCAGGGAAAGTAGTGACTCAGAATTTTGTGGGGTTTTTCCTCGCAAAATCTCTGATGTTTTTTGCGAAATGCCGCTCTATAGTTCTGAGATACTTCAAGAGCAGCCTTCGATTGCCTTTTTGAAAAAAAACGAGGAACCGTTGACGTTCCCGGGCTTTTTTGCCTAACATACTACTATGCGAAACCAAACCTTCGACCTATTGCTCCTACTAATTGAACGCCAAACAGGCGGCTGATGAGGGTTTGGATAGACCGTTGAGGTCTTTCGCACGACAAAACAACGAACCCGAGTCGCCCAGCGACTCGGGTTTTTTTTTTCTGTCGCTGGCTAATAAACAACTGTTCAAAGGTAATACCAGAAATGTCGCATCCGAATCCGGCCCATGCAGCCAACAGCGATGAAACCGATCAGTCCGAGCCACGAATGATTCGTATTTTTGATACCACTCTCCGCGATGGTGAGCAGTCACCTGGTGCGAGTATGAATCTTGCCGAAAAGCTGGAGGTAGCCCAGGTCTTGGCTGAGATGGGCGTCGACATCATCGAGGCCGGTTTTCCCATCGCATCACCTGGCGACTTTGAAGCAGTCAAGCAGATAGCTCAGACTGTCAGAGGCGCGACGATTTGTGGTTTGGCACGTTGTAGTGACAAAGATATTGATGCTGCGTGGGAGGCCGTCAAGTATGCACCCAGTTCACGCATTCATGTGTTCTTGGCGACCAGTGCAATTCATCGTGAATTCAAGTTGAGAATGAGTCCGGATGAAATTATTGAGCGGGCCGTTGCTGGGGTGAAACGTGCTGTCAGCTACTGTGATGATGTCGAGTTCTCACCTGAGGATGCCTGCCGTACCGAGAACGACTTTCTGTGCCAAGTCGTTGAGGCAGCGATCGACGCTGGGGCGAAAACCGTAAATATTCCTGATACCGTTGGTTATGCGACACCAGGAGAGATTTATGATCGCTTTCGAATGTTGCAGGATCGCGTGCCGAATATTGGGAAGGCGGTTGTGAGTACGCATTGTCACGATGATCTGGGAATGGCCGTAAGTAATAGCATGGCCGCCGTTGCAGCGGGTGCGGGCCAGATTGAATGCACCATTAATGGAATCGGGGAAAGAGCGGGCAACGCAGCATTAGAAGAGGTTGTGATGGCACTTCAGACAAGAAATGATTTTTATCGGTGTACTACGAATATCGATTCCAAACGTTTGGTTCCGGCGAGCCGCTTGGTAAGCAAGACAACCGGAATTCAAGTGCAGCGTAACAAGGCGATCGTAGGGAAAAATGCGTTTGCGCATGAATCAGGAATTCACCAGGATGGCATGCTGAAAGAACGCAGTACGTACGAGATTATGTCGCCTGAAGAGGTTGGGTTTTCCAAGACGGACCTGGTTCTTGGAAAGCACAGCGGCAGAGCGGCATTGGCTGATCGGGCAAAGACACTTGGCTTCACGTTGACTGGTGAGCAGTTGCAGGTCGTCTTTGAACAGTTCAAGTCCTTGGCTGATAAGAAGAAGGAAATTTATGATGGAGACATCATTGCATTGGTGCAGCAGCAAATCAGCGGAAGTGTCGACGAGCAATGGACACTCGTGGATTATGTCGTGACCAGCGGGAAGTCACGGCAGCCCCATGTTGAGCTGACCCTGTGCTGCGGTGATAAAGAAGCGACAGAGTGTATTGAACTAGGCGATGGTCCTATTGATGCGGCTTTTTGGGCGGTGGAAAAAATCACTGGCATTGAGGTCGTCTGCAAAGATTTTCGCGTACGCAGCGCAACCCTCGGGCGTGATGCGATCGGCGAAGTGAACCTGGAGGTTGAGCACAAAGGACGTACTTACCGTGGAGTCGGGGTGAGCACGGATAGTGTCGAGAGCACGATTTTAGCAATGCTCAATGCAATCAACAGGATTATCTCTGAAAAGTCCCTGCCGCAGGATGAGTCAGCGTGAAGCTGACGGCATTAGCATTGAAGCGGAGTTGCAAAATTTGGCATTGAACTCGACGGATTTTAGACCCGCATTCATTTCATTGAGACGTCCTCCTAGTCGTCGGAGGATGTTGTGTTCTCGTCATCATTGGACGGTGGGAATTTTAATTCGCCTGTGGTTGGGTCAGGTCGAAGCAGTAATGATTCTTCATCGACTTCGAAGGAATCTTCTCCTCTCAGCATCTGAATGTCCGGATTTGTGGTCGGCTCTGAGTCCGTTCCCAACACGTCGCCCACATCCAGTGGCTCTGGATCAATCTCAGACGCGAGTTCATCCGTCGTCGGGTGACTCTGTTCGATAGAATCATCGAATAGTTGTACG
Organism: Rhodopirellula sp.; assembly: GCA_002690925.1. Taxonomy (GTDB): domain Bacteria; phylum Planctomycetota; class Planctomycetia; order Pirellulales; family Pirellulaceae; genus Rubripirellula. Next base: position 20,066 of record NZGD01000263.1, on the reverse strand, counting down.
TCGTCCGCGTTGGCTGATTGAATTTCCTCGTGACTGGGGAGCGGGTCGAGTTCATCCTCGCTAATCATCGAGATTACTGAAGGATTTTCATTGGATGTGATGGAATCATTGGTAATTGATTCAGTTGTTGCTGGCTGAGTCTTGTTTCCTGTGGTGGGCCTTGGGAATATCTCGTCCACATTGCTTCGCAGGATTTGGCGGCCAAGTTCGATTGCACGTTCCTCGCTCCAGCCATTTCCTTTTACAAAATGGTCCGTCAGGATGCCTGAGAGAATCTGTCGATACATATCAAACTTGGGCCAGACGAATTCCAGCTTGTAGGCATCACTGTAATAAGCAATCTGTTTCGTTTGTGGAACTGCCTCGAGTCTTGCTGTCGCGTCTCTCGCGATGAACGAAGGTGTGTTGCTGTACCACCAGTGTCCATTCGTTATTACATTTGGGAAAATCCATGCGTAGCTGACAAGCTCCTGGTTTGTGACACTCGCCAAGACAGAGATGGGAAATTTTACTTGTGGGAATGAGTTGAAGAGTTCACGATACTGAATCAGCGAAACCCTGCTGTCGTAAAGGTCTTGCCCTTGGTACACGCCATCTGGATAGACACCACGATTGACACCGATCATCAGATCAAATGGCAGGCCGTACTCATCACACAATTCTGCAAGTGTCCAAAACACACTGCGGGAAAGAGCTGTCTGGTGAGCTGGGTCTGCCATGACACCATGGAGAAGCACGTCACTTAACGCCGTGGTCGCACGGCCATCACTGACACGCGTGGGGGAAAAGTCTGGGGGCAAAGAAATTGCACACGCACGTGCTCCGCGACCCACGAAGTGTTCGAATCTTTGACGCAGCGATTCACGAAGGTTGGCAAGGGAACCATTCAGTTCGATGCCGGTGCATGCGGCCAAACGCTCTCTTGTCTCGGATTTGGAGAGATGGAAAACAAGGTCGTCCGTTCGTAAGCACGGAATGTACGTGTCACTGTCAAATCCCTCAAGTTCATCGTCGAAGTCATTCGTCAGAAAAACAGCCTCGACATTACTTTGGTCAAGAACCATCTGAGGCCAGTCCGCAAGTTTCATCTGCTTTTCAGACGTTTCGAATACTTCTTCCCAATTGGATCCATCCAGTCGCTCACCAGTGAAACCAAAAAACTTGCGGCAAATTTCAATCAGCCATCGATATTGCGCTGTGTTTGCAAGGGGGGAGAGGTTGGTTACCAGCCGTCGGACCAGTTCTCGACGGCTGAGGCCATCTTCCTCAATTTGTTCTTTAGGCATTCCAGCTGAATGCGCAAGCTCAGTGTAGTAGTGATAACCAAGCAAATCTGCCAGCGTGTTGGATGCTGGTGCATGAGGGTTGATATGAGTGTGTGGGTCTATCAGGCGGATGGAAGCAATGGCTTCGTAGATGGAATCGCGAACGGTGTCAGTCATGGATGGAATTTTGGCCACGAGTCAGAAAAAATTGAACCCACATCGGCACGAGTTACTGTTCACAGGATACCGATTTCCGGCATCCGGCGGGGTGACCCGTAGCAACAGTTTCTCGAGCTGGGGAGGTTCAACAATGGGGGTTGAGGAACTCAAACATAAGGATTAGGCACGTTTTGCGTCTTGGAAATAGATCGTGTTGGCAGCTTTCTTACGGAATTCATGTCTTTTTGAGGTCGCCTCTGCGCTACAATGTAGTGACCAAAAGAGCCGAAGCCATTGCTTAAGAGAGGTTGCTCCCTCACCAAGAGTAGTCTTCCTCCACGTTGTTCTCCACGTTGCCTCAATGAACCATGACCCATCATCAAGCCGACCGCATTCTGAACTGGATGATGGTGTAGATGGCTCGCTCTCTTCGGTGACACCCTCATCGGTGACACCCTCATCGGTGACACCGAGTGACAGCCTTAGCCCAAACCAAATTGCAGAGGGCTTGGACGAAAATGTGTCGAACATTGACATTCGAACTCGGGCCTCCGAGAGTGAAGTGAAGCAGCAGGTAGATATCAAGCAGTCGGCGGGTTCCAACTCAACAGGGCAAATGATTGCGAGCCCCGAACGGTCTGGTGAAGGCTCATGTGAAGCAATTGGGACAAGCGGACCTCGGAATGAATTGTCTCTTTCGGGTTGTTGTGAATCGCCAGAACATCCCAAGTTGCGGCTTGGTCATGGGGAGTTCACGGGGGCTCCAAATTCAGAGTTGGAGATGCACTTCAAAGCAGGTGGGCATCTTGATTCAGTGGCTGGACGCCGCAGCGTTCAACAGGATCCCTTGCGTCAAAGTTTGTTTCTGCTGGCGACAATGGCAGTGCTGCTGTTGGCGGCTCGCTATTTTGTACCCCGTGTCGTTGAGGAAATTCGATACGGCTGGCATAGGGGAGAATTGCGAGCAGAATATGAATCGGGGTCAGAGGGCTTGCGTAACGTGTCGCTCGATACGTTGAGCAAAGCGTACCAAATGGTAACTTCAACTGTCGGGCCGAGTGTTGTTCACATTGATGTCAAGCAGCCTTCGGCACTGGGCGATGTCAGGATTCAGGGACGAGTCATTCCCCTCTACCAGCCGCAAACTGATCAGGGCAGTGGGGTCATAGTCACTGAAGATGGGTATGTGCTCACGAATCGCCACGTGATTGATGGTGGTGAGGAGATTTATGTTACTTTGGGAGACGGTCGTCGACTGAGTGCTGCCATCATTGGTACGGACAAACAGACTGACTTGGCTGTTTTGAAGGTAGACGCTGATGAATTGATTCCGATCGCGTGGGGCGATAGTGATCGTTGCCGAGTAGGTTCGCCGGTATGGGCTGTAGGTAGCCCATTCGGATTGGACCAAACTGTCACGTTTGGGATTCTCAGTGGGAAGCACCGGATGGTTGAAGACAGCACACACTATCAGGACTTCATGCAAAGTGATGTTGCGGTGAACCCAGGCAATAGTGGGGGGCCTCTTGTCGACGGTCGTGGGTCACTCGTAGGTATCAATACCGCGATTGTTGGTGAAAGCTATCAGGGTGTTAGTTTCGCTGTACCAAGTAATGTCGCGAAGCAGGTTTACGAACGGCTGAAGGAGATCGGTCGCGTTGATCGAGGTTGGTTGGGGGTGCGTCTCGGCGAGGTTGAGGAAGAAAATCTCATTGGTGATAATCTTCAGATACGTGGAGCCCTGATTAGGGGGTTAACCAATGAGAATTCACCGGCTGCTCTCGCAGGACTGGAGCTGGGGGATCACATTCTGACCGTCGATAATGTGGTCGTTAGAGATCTGTCTCACCTGATGCGGCTGATTGGTGGTTCATTGGCGGGTTCCGATATCACGCTGGAACTAGTGAGGCAGGGTAGGCCGCTGACGATAACGGTCGTGCTGGGAACGCGTCCTGAAATCCTTGATCGGCCGTAGCGTGATACCTAGGGGTAACTTTCGGCCAACGGGATGTTTCGTATGCCTTGAAAGATTACGCCGTAAACGCGGAACGTGCTGGATTTGGGCTGATCAGCTCTTCTAGGTGTGAAAATCGGCGTCTTCGTGATGAAATTCGACCACTTAGCGTCTGACGCCTTCATCAAATGGGGGGATACCAAGTAAGATGGAGATCGTCCGCGGGCACGAGTCTGTGCTGCTGAGTGGACTTTGTTGGCACTAGGTTTTTGCCTCTTCGTGTCGATTGTGCTGAATGTTTCAAGTTCTCGTTGGATCTCCATCTATGCGTTTGTTTGTTTTATTTGTGTGTGTGATTTCTGTCTCCTGCTTTCAGCGTATTGAGGCTGTAGAGGCATCGAAAACTGAACCAGGGATAGCGAAAGAAAAACCAGCATCAGGGCCAAGTGTTCAAGTTCCCGCGGGATTCATGGTTCCGTACACGGTCGCGATCCCGGGCACAGATGTCACTTTTCGCATGATTCCTGTACCTGGTGGAAAGTGCAAAATTGGTAGTCCAGAAAGTGAGTCGGATCGTGGCGACGATGAAGGGCCTCAGCTTGAGGTTACCGTCGACCCGATGTGGGTTGCAGAGAAGGAGGTCAGTTGGGCCGAGTACAAAGAGTTCATGAACCTGTACCACATCTTCAAGGATTTTGAGGGTCGAGGATTCCGCGTTGTGGATGTCAACGCTGTCGATGCCATCACAGCACCAACGCCGCTTTATGACCCCAGTTACACCTACGAGTATGGTGAAGAACTCAACCAGCCAGCGGTCTCCATGACTCAGTATTCAGCTCAGCAATACACCAAGTGGTTGAGTCGAGTTTTGGGCCAGCAGTTCAGACTTCCCACCGAAGCTGAATGGGAGTACGCCTGTCGTGCGAACACCGACACTGCTTACAGTTGGGGGGACAGTCCCGATGATATTGATGACTACGCTTGGTACTTTGACAATGCAGAAGACGGAACGTTACCAGTGGGTACCAAGAAGCCCAATGGATTTGGCCTTTTTGATATGCACGGCAGTGTTGCCGAATTGACGGTCAATGCGTACACCGAGGACGGGTACAAAGAATTCAACCATGGAAAACCTCTCAATGCAACCGAAGTTGTTGTGTGGCCCGAAACATCTTCTCCTGTTGTCATTCGCGGGGGATCTTGGGAAATGGATCCGGAACAGCTTCGAAGCGCATCTCGTCTCTCCTCTGATGACGAAGAGTGGAAGGAAGAGGATCCCAACTTTCCCAAGAGTCCGTGGTGGTTCACGAATGATCCTGCTCGAGGTATCGGGTTCCGCGTGTTCCGTTCTTACGAGCCACTTTCTGACCAAGCGATTCGGAATTTCTGGAAGGCAAATTCCGAGGATGTGGTAGACGACGTAGAAGCTCGCCTGCTGGGTGGTCGAGGTGTTGTTGGGCAAGTAGATGAAAATTTGCCAGAGGCAATCAAGAATTTGAAATGAGATAGAAGTTCGATTGCCGCTTATTGAGTGTCGATGGCGTTTCTTTGTCAATTGAAGTGCAAAGTACAGCTCGTTGATTCACCTTACCTTCATCCTTTTTGACCCACGCAGAATTGTGTACGAAACCATAGCACTTGTTGGAGCGACGGGAGCCGTCGGCAGGATTGTTCTTGAGCAACTTGTGAAGCGAGAGTTCCCTTATAGACGCCTCAAGCTCTTGGCGTCTGAAAGATCGGTAGGGCGTGAGGTCCGCGTTGGTGGGGAAACCATCACCGTCGAATTGCTGGAGCCAGACGCGTTTAAAGAAATTGACTTGGTGATCGCAAGCACGCCCGATGAGGTCTCAGCGGAATTCGCACCGTGGGCTGTGGAAGAAGGAGCTGTCGTTGTAGATGAAAGCGGCTACTGGCGAATGGATCCGACGGTTCCGTTGATCATTCCTGAAGTGAACCCGGAGGCGGTAGAGTCACACGCGGGAATCATTGCCAGCCCAAACTGCAGTACGACCCAAATGGTGGTTGCGCTTGCTCCCTTGCATAAGGCAGCAAAAGTGAAACGCGTGATTGTGAGTACGTATCAGGCAACAAGCGGGGCAGGCCTCGCTGGGAATGAGGAGTTGCACGATAGCGTGCGTAGTGCACTTGCTGGGCAGGTGCATCCGCCCAGCACCTTTCAGTACCCTGTAGGATTTAATCTGATACCGCAGATCGGATCTGAAAAATACAGGGGCTACACCAGCGAGGAAATGAAAATGGTGTATGAGACGCAGAAAATAATGGGTGATGAGAATATTCAGGTCTGTCCAACGTGCGTGCGCGTTCCGGTGACCATTGGTCATAGCGAATCCATTCTTGTTGAAACAGAAGAATCATTGTCGGCGGAAGAGGCCCGCGACTTGTTTCACAATGCCAAAGGTGTGACGGTCGTTGATGATCTGGACAGTCAGCAGTATCCCATGCCTCGCGATTGTGATGGAAAAGATGATGTGTTTGTTGGACGGATTCGGAAAGATCTCAGTTGTAGCAACGGCATTGCATTCTGGTGTGTCAGCGACAACCTTCGAAAGGGTGCTGCAACCAACGCTGTTCAGATCGCAGAGTTGTTGGTCAAGCGTGCGGCAGCGTCGATCGAAAAGTCGTAATCCAGCATGAATGCAAACGTGACTCGTTCTTTCAAGTTGACGATTGCATATGACGGTACCAGTTTCTCTGGGTGGCAGGTGCAGCCCAATCAGCCGACCATTCAAGGGTATCTACAGGATGCATTGAAACGCCTGACCGGTGACCAGATCCAGGTGATTGGAAGCGGACGTACTGACGCAGGTGTGCACGCGCGTGGGCAAGTTGCCAGTTGCAGTCTTGTCTGGCGTGATTCCCCGGACCATTTATTACGTGCGCTCAATACGCAACTGCCTGAGTCGATTGTGGTTTGTGCAGCGGAGGAAGCCTGCGAGGGGTTTCATGCGATCCGCCATGCGATCGGGAAACGCTATCGGTACCAACTGAAGATAGGTGGCGTCAGGGATGCCTTTGACTACCGCTATCACTGGCATCTTCATAGCAAGCTGAACTTGTACCAAATGCGTTTGGCTGCACAGCGTCTGGTAGGTGAACGCGACTTCAAAAGTTTTCAGGCTACTGGAGCTGACCGAAAAACAACCGTCCGAAATGTTCGAGCCTGTGATTTGGTTGTCCCTTCGGTGACCGATGCCAATGCAACCTATCTTTCGATCGAAGTGGAAGCTGATGGTTTCCTTTACAACATGGTTCGGAATATCGTAGGAACTTTGGTTGAGGTTGGTCGTGGCAAACAGACGGTGAAGTGGATTGATCACGTTCTCGCTGCTCGTGACCGTGATGTAGCGGGGCCAACAGCGCCGGCGTGCGGACTGTTTTTATTGCGGGTGGATTACCCGGATTCTGTTTTGAAATCACATCGATGAACAGGGCTGTTTATCAATGTCATTTTGTGACAGATGAAGACATTTGAAGGAAAGAAGTTTTGCTTCATCGCAAGTTAACTGAAACTTCAAATACAACGGTGTAAATACCCGCGTTTCCGGCCCGCAACGGATTCTTCAAGGCTAAGCAATCTTGGTGACGATTGTTAAACTATAGCTTGATGCTGTGCAGCGATTTTGTTTGCCAGCACTTGAATTGACTCTCCTCGATGCGACATGCAAGTGCAAGCCGAAGCCACATCCCTGCTTGATGATCTTACTCGCTCGTTTGTGAAACGATCGCTGGACGCGGGCCTGTTGGAATTAGATGACATTAAGAAAGTCGTTGCATCTCTACTTGCTTCAAATCAGCTTTTCACGCCGGAAAGTCTTGCCGAAGGTTTGGTCGGGGCAGGTTTGCTTACGAAGTGGCAGGCCACCAAACTGCTTGCAGGAAAAAGTGGTGGCTTTTATCTCGGAAGTTACAAGCTGTTGCGACCCTTGGGCAAAGGTGGCATGGGGGTGGTGTATCTTGCTGAACACCATGTGATGAAGCGTTTGATGGCGCTAAAAATCCTACCACCGGAAGCCAGTACTGATAGGCGGCGGATCGCGCTCTTTAAGTCAGAAGCGCGAGCATGCGCTCAGTTGGATCATCCGAATATTGTTCGTGCTTACGATTTTGCCGAGAGCGGTGAAAAACTTTACATCGTTATGGAATATGTTGACGGGATAGATATGCACCTGGCAGTGCAGAGAGACGGTGTCATGACTTTGGCGGATACTGTCGATTCATTGATGCAGGCAACACTCGGTCTGGCTCATGCCCATGAAAGAGGCATCGTTCACAGGGATATTAAACCCTCCAACTTTTTGGTTCGTACTGATGGTGTTGTCAAACTGAGTGATCTCGGATTAGCTCGGATAGGTGTGGGAGAGACTGGTGAGCCAATCAGAAAAAAACTCATGGGGACAGCTGACTTCATTTCACCTGAACAGGCAATCAACGGAAAGACGGTGGATTTTACTGCCGATATTTATTCTCTTGGTTGCACCGTTTTCTACATGTTGACCGGACGTCCGCCGTTCACTGGAACGGCTGCTGAGCGGCTTGCAAAGCACCAGACAATTCCGACCCCTGATGTGCGTGAGTGGCGTCCAGATTGCCCACAGACACTTGTGGATTTGATTGAACGTATGACAGCGAAAAGACCTCAGGACAGGCCGAAGTCTGCAGTCGAGTTGCTTTCGCAAGTTCAGCGACTGGCACCTGTCTCCAATGGTGTTTCATCGAGAAAAATTGGGCGGCATGTTGTACCCGCAAGTGACACAGCAGCGGATGAGTCTTTCTCGGAAGTTACTTGCGAGAACAGTTCACTCTCTTCAGATGCGGAGATTGCTCCGTTGGCGCAGCTTGATGAGTTCGATTTCGCGAATTTGCAGGTGAATGATGATGTTGTCGATGCAACGAATCAACTTCAAGGGTCAGTCAAGCAATTTCCAGCACAAAGTACCGTCATGCCATTTGCGAAAAATGAGACTGGGTGTGTCAAGGAACTTGGGCGCGTCAAGGAAAAAACGGCTTCAGTTGATGCCAGTTCCCGTCAGGCTTTGTTGTTGGGGTTCGGGTTGGCTGTCGCGATCGTGGCGCTGATTGCCGTCATTGTGGTTGTTGTCCATACATTCATGCGGCCTGACGCTGACGGGCTGATAAGGTTGAAGGCAACAGAAAGTGGAAAAAAGATCATCGTCGTGGATCAATAAACCGTGTTGATAGAGATTCCTAGGGATGTGGAAATCAAGTGATCCGAATAACAAGTCCTGAGTTAAAGATGGTTCGACTCGTCTTGGCTGTGGGTAGCCGTGCTGGATTGGCGGCACCGTTGCAGACTGGGTACTACATGATTGGTCGCCACAAGGAATGCCAGATTCGTCCGAAAAGCCGTTCTGTCAGTCGGCGGCACTGTTTATTGCACAACGAGGATGGTGTTCTCCGCGTGTTTGATTTGAACAGTACGGCTGGTACGTTCAAGAACGACAAGCGTGTGGAGTCTGGCAAGTGGCATGAGGTGGGTGATCATGATGAAGTGCGTTGTGGCAAGGTGCTGTTTGTTGTCGCATTCGGCGTTGCTGCTGCTCCAACGAATCTGCTGGAAGTTGAGGGGGGAGGTCAAGCTTTCGAACGAAGTGATACACAAAGTGAAAAATCCATTCTTCGCGGAACTGTGTGGCAGGATGTTGATGTAGCAGGCTTTCTGGAATCGGAAGATCAAGCTGATCGAGAAATCCGTTACCAGAATATTCGGTCTTCAGAAATCACTGCCCAGCACGAGGTGGCATTCGAGTTCGAGACTCAACCAGAACAAGAAGAGGTGGCTTCCGAGAACCGTTCTGTGGAAGGGGGAAGTGAAGAGGTAAAGAAAGAAGAGAAACTCGCCGCTAAAAAGAATCAATTATCGGGCAAGACACGACCCGTGAAATCAGCCAAGAGATTTAGCTTGGCTGCATGGTCAGCTGGGCAGCGTGATCTGTTGGGACGGGGTAAGATCGCCGGTCTGACTTTGCTTGCTGCTACGGTGCTCACGTTCTTTTGTTATAACCTTTACAGTTTTTATTCCGGTCCTGAGGCTAGAGTGCTACAGGAGATAGATTGACGCTTGGCAGATGGCGTGCTCTTGGTATGCCATGGGGGCGTGTGCATGACGAGGGCTGGCACATCTCAGAATTCAGTCTATTCTTTTGGCTTTAAAGTGTTGGGGTTCACTTAGCAATTGTGGACCTGACGCTGGTACTCTTTTGAGAGTGCCAGTGGACAATGAAAATGGAACTTTTTCTGATTGGGATTTTGTCGCCCGGGATGATGTTGTAGGCATACGGATCCATGCTACTCTGCGATTCATTAGTCTCTCCGATAGTACTCGGAGAATCTTAGTGGTGTCTTTGGCTTGACGTCAGGAGTTTGGCTGTTGTCTCTATTATTATTGATTGACGGATACAACGTCCTCGCACCAGTTGCGGCACCGAATCGAGATCCTGATGGTCGGTGGTTGCAAAGGGAGCGAATGAAACTGATTCGCAGGTTGGTGGATCATCTAACTGACTTGCAACGCGTAAACACATGTGTTGTCTTTGATGCAACAAAGCCGCCTAAGGGTCGACCCAGCAGTTTTCTGGTGGAAGGTGTTTCGGTATGTTTCGCGACCGAACATGCGGAAGCAGATGACTTGCTTGAAGAGATGATCGCATCACACACAGCACCACGGAATTTGATGGTCGTGTCATCAGATCACCGAGTTCAGGCTGCCGCAAAGCGTCGTGGATGTGGATTTTGTGATTCGCACACTTGGCTGGATGATTTGTTGGATGGCAAGGTCGCGTCAGCTTGTAAGTCAAATCAGCAGGCAGAGCAGGGCAGGGCAGGCGATGGAGCCGAAAAGCCCAATCGTGTTGTTAGTGAAGAACAGGTGGATGCCTGGCTGAAGGAGTTTGGCTTCTAGGAGGCGTGGAAAGGACCCGTGGACGTAAAAGACAGGATGAAAGCAGTTTTATTTTCACGCTGACAGTTTTGGCAGTTTGCATCAACCAGTGCTCAGCCATTGCTTGATCACTACGCTGCGTCTGAGGGGTAATTTTTCCCACTGCTCAGGTTGAAGCGGTATTTTCCGGTTTTTTACAAGGTTCCGCGACTGATTGCCTCTGTCGAGGTTGTCGCAACCTTCCCGATTGAACAATGGAAGTTTAGAATCCTCGCTGTTCGGTTACCCAATGGCTGAGCTGTTGAGCCAGCCCGTAGTTTTTTCAGGATAGGAAGCATCAAAATGAGCGTTAACGCCGCCGCTCAACGAGCCTTTAATTTCTCTGCGGGGCCCGCTGCTCTGCCGTTGCCAGTCCTGCAGGAGGTTCACGAAGAGTTCCTCTGTTTACCAGGGGCGGGGGCCTCGTTGTTGGAACTGAGCCACCGCGGCAAACCCTTTGTAGGCATCATTGAGGAAGCGGAGGCAACACTTCGTTCACTTTTAGGTGTGTCTGATGATTACGCGGTACTTTTCCTGCAAGGTGGGGCCGCGCTGCAGTTTTCCATGATTCCGGCGAACTTACTGCGTGGCACTGAAGCCACGGCGCAGTACCTGCTGACTGGATCTTGGGGAAAAAAAGCCATTGTCGAAGGGCGGAAGGAAGGCAGCGTCGAGGCAATTTACGACGCCAAAGATTCCAATTACGACCGGGTTCCTTCTTCTGGTGATTTTCAGGTTCGCGATGACGCGGCCTACCTGTACTACTGCAGCAATGAGACGATTCAAGGGGTGCAGTTTCCGACTGAGCCGGACTGCCCCGAAACAGTTCCTCTCATCAGCGATGCCTCAAGCGATTTCCTTTGTCGCCCATTACCTATCAACAAGTATGGGCTGATTTATGCTTGCGCGCAAAAAAATGCCGGACCTGCAGGAGTCACCGTTGTGGTGGTGCGCCGTGATTTGTTGGACCGTGGCAGCGACTCGTTGCCAGGCTATCTTCAGTACCGCAACCATGCCGCGGGTGGGTCAATGTGGAACACGCCACCAACCTTTGCAATTTATGTATTGGGGAAGGTGGCTCGGTGGTTGGCAGATGACATTGGTGGTTTGGAGGCCATGGAAAAGCAGAACCTGGACAAGTCAAACTTGGTCTATGATGCAATTGATACCAATGCTGGGTTCTACAAAGGCCACGCCGTACCAGAATGCCGTTCCTTGATGAATGTGACTTTCACACTGCCCAACGATGAATTGCAAAATCGATTCATTGAAGAGGCCGCCGAGCACTCATTGGTGAGTCTGAAGGGCCATCGTAGCGTCGGTGGTATCCGTGCAAGCATCTACAACGCAATGCCGCGAGAAGGTGCGGAAACTCTTGCAAATTTCATGAAGGATTTTGCTGCTAAAAATGGCTGAGCCAATTCGCAGTGTGTACCCGTCCCCTTTTTCAAACAACCTAAAGCAGCCAATCGTCTCATGTACAAAATCCTCACCTTGAACAATATTTCCGTCAAAGGGCTGCAGCGTCTGCCGCGTGAGAATTATGAGGTCGCATCCGAGGTCAGTCATCCCGATGCCGTGCTACTGCGGTCGTTCAAGATGCACGACATGGACATTCCAGAAAGTGTTGCTGCAATTGGAAGGGCCGGGGCTGGAGTAAATAATATCCCGGTCGAGAAAATGACCAACATGGGTGTTCCTGTATTCAATGCTCCCGGTGCCAATGCCAACGCGGTTAAGGAATTGGTTTTGGCTGGCTTGTTGATGGCTTCGCGGAATATAGCTGGAGCCATGAAATTTGCAGATGGTTTGGACGGAACCGATGCAGAGATTTCCACTGCTGTTGAATCAGGTAAGAAAAATTTTGTCGGTTCGGAATTGCCTTCGAAGACATTGGGTGTAATTGGGCTCGGTGCCATTGGTTTGCGTGTTGCGAATGCGGCTTTGTCATTGGGCATGAAAGTGGTGGGCTACGATCCGCTGATTTCGGTGCAAAGCGCTTGGCAGCTTTCAAGCGGTGTTGAAAAAGCTGTCAGTATTGACCATTTGTTCAGTCAATGTGATGCCATTTCTGTGCATGTGCCTCTCTTGGACGCGACACGAGGTTTGGCAAGTGCGGAACGAATCGCGATGATGCCAAAAGGTGGCATTCTCGTGAATCTTGCACGCGGAGGTATTTGCGACGACGAAGCTGTTTTGGCTGCATTGGACAGTGGGCACCTTCACTCCTACGTGATTGATTTTCCCACCGGTGAGCTGTTGGAACATCCAAAAGTAATTTCCTTTCCGCACTTGGGTGCGTCCACTGCGGAAGCAGAAGAAAATTGCGCTGTGATGGTTGCAGATAGCGTGCGTGAATTTTTGGAAGATGGAACCGTGCGCAATTCGGTGAATTTTCCCGAGGCCATTATGCCTCGAAATGGTGGCAGCCGAATTACGATTGCTAACGCGAACGTGCCAAATATGGTCGGCCAGATTTCTACCATCCTCGCTGAATCTCAGCTGAATATTGCTGATCTTCTGAACAAGTCGCGAGGGGATGTTGCCTACACAATTATTGATTTGGATGACGATATCAGTGATGCGACACTCAATTCGATTCGTGCAATTGAAGGTGTTCTCGCGCTGCGGTATCTGCCTCAAAAGGGATAGATCTGCTCACGACACTGTTCTCGGACCCATAGCTGATGGCGTCTGCCATGAATCACACTTGGCGTTGGGATTTCTGCCCAACATCATTGATGTTGAAATGTGGTCGTGGCATTGGGGCCGGTAATCCTCCCCATTTTCGCATTCAGGTTATCATGGAGGCGTTCAGTTTCGATGTGTCCTGTAAATGGTGCGATGATAATGGTGCATGTGCGATTGCTATGGCTAGTTCTCTCTCTCCTTTGTGCCACTCGTCACGGCAAAGCAGACGAAGTGTTGAGTGCTCAACAGGACAATCGGCCGCATGTGGTAATGCTGATAGCTGAACGAGAGTATGAGACGATGCAGTCGCTGAAACGATTCGCTAAGGATCAGCAGAAAGCCTATCGTTTTACGATCGTGGCGGAGGATTCCAACGACCGCAACCGATTGATTGGGCTCGATAGTCTGCGGACTGCTGATTTAATGTTGGTAAGTGTACGTCGACGGACCCTGCCCACAGATCAACTGGCTTTGATTCGTAAATTTGTCTTGCAGGGCAAGCCCGTCATTGGGATCCGCACTGCGAGTCATGCCTTCTCGTTACGCGAACAAAAGCCACCCAGTGGCAGAGCTGATTGGCAGAATTTTGATCAGCAGGTTTTTGGTGGAAATTACACAAATCACCATGGAAACAATTTGCAAGTTAAGCTGAGTGTTGCGGATGTCGGATTGAATGATCCGCTCCTGAAGGGTATCGATGCCGGGCGAAATTATGCATCTTCTAGTTCGTTGTATCGGGTCTCACCATTGATGAAAGGTGCCAATGTTGTGATGTGGGGGCAGGTGGAAGGGCATCCGGTCGAACCGATCGCATGGACATATAGGCGTAATGATGGAGGGAGATCGTTTTATACATCTCTGGGTAATGCCGAAGATTTTCGTGGTCGTGTTCTACCTGCGCTCTTGGAAAATGCCTTGGTGTGGGGAGTCAGCAAGTGAGCGTTTTGGTCGTGTAGAATTAGCAGGATGCTTGAAAACGGGCACTGGTTTTTGTGTCGATTATTTAAGGCCTTGTCGGGTAGTGGATAGAGTTGAGAAAACAAATGAAAATGATTGTCCAGTTCTTTTGCGTTATCAGTTGCTTGGTTACTTCAGAGCAAGCTTCTGTTCATGGATCCCAGCATGACCCCAATGTGTTGGTGATCATCACTGACGAGCACAACTTTAGAACACTTGGTTGTTACCGTGACACATTGGCTGCGGAGCAGGCAGAAATGTGGGGCCCTGGCTCGGTGGTTGAAACACCGAACTTTGACCGTCTTGCAAAGGATGGCGTCTTATGCACACGAGCCTACGCAACGGCTCCAGTCTGTTCACCCTGTCGCGCGGCAATGATTACCGGTATGTATCCACAGAATACGGGAGTGCCGACCAACAATGCGGAATTGCGCGATGACGTTCCGACGCTTGCCAAAATCATGGCCAATCAAGGATACCGAACGAGTTTTGTTGGAAAGTGGCACTTGGGAGGTATTGGAAAGCCAGAGTGGGCCCCAAAAATCGATGGTGGATTTCAAAACAAGACTTACATGTTCAATCGCGGGCATTGGAAAAAGTTTGCCCAAACCAAAATTGGTGCAAGAGTTGATGCACGTGACAAGTCAGGTTCACTCAGTTACGGAGTCTCAGACGCAGATGAGAAGTCGTTTTCAACGGACTTTCTAACTGATCGTGCGATTGAGTCGATGACTGAGGCAGGGGATCATCCCTTTCTTACCGTTTTAAGTTATCCAGACCCGCATGGCCCAAACACGGTTAGGGCTCCCTACGACCGCATGTATGATCATTTACGGTTTTTGCCGCCACGGACCTATGGAAGAGATGATGTGGCGACACCAAAGTGGTTAGGCAATGGCAAGAATCATGCGGTTTTTCGCGGTGCACAGATGAGCCAGTACTTTGGAATGGTCAAATGCATAGATGACAATTTGGGTCGCATTTTTACGGCGTTAGAAAAGAGCGGTAAGCTCGATTCAACCATCATCATGATGACATCTGATCACGGTGATCTTTGTTACGAGCATGATCGTTTGAATAAGGGTAACCCGTATGAGGGTTCCGCACGTGTGCCTATGTTGATTCGGTTCCCCGGGCGTATTGCAGCCGGTCAGACTTACATGCAACCAGTGGGAACGGTCGATGTGACGCCAACATTACTTGGCTTGGCGCGTGTCAAAACGGATCATGAGTTTGAGGGGCGTGATTTGACTTCGCAATTTGTCGACGGCGGGGTAGAGAAGGGCAATCAAGTGACTTTTCTTCGTAATTCGGGCACTGAACCGCAATGGGTGTGTGCGGTCGATGAACGCTTCAAGCTCGTCTTATCTGTGAATGATCAGCCTTGGCTGTTTGATGCTGAACAGGATCCTGATGAGTTGTTGAATTTTTACCGTCGCCCTGGCAGCAGTTCGGCCACCCGCCGGTTGGCTGAAGCCTTGCAGCAGTATGGAAAGCAAAATGATGATGCTTACCTTCAGCACCCCGCAATCGTAGCTTCGCTGGCCAAGTGTTTGATGCAGAAAGAAAGCAAGCCGTGAGTCTTCCAGACGGGCAGGGCTGAAGTTGTGCCCATTTGTATGTGGAAACAGCAAACGCTCTTGTAACCCGATTCATCTGATCATGAAGCAGTAGCACCATACTTCCAGTCGCAGGGCAGGGGAGTGTGGTCGTTTTTGCTATCGATGTCTTCCTTGGTGGACAATTCGTCCAACAGTTTGTCGGAATTTCGCCTACCACGTTCAGTGAAACTTCGTGTGAAACCTAATAATTAGACGCGTCTTCCTCTCTGGACCTATGCACGCAAATTCCGGTACTGTCCCACTGCCACGCATAAAGAGGTTATGCGGTAGACAAGGGCGAGGAATCGTAAATGCAATTATTGATGCGCTATCGAGATTTGGTGCTGCCATTAGGCATCATTGGCTGCTTGGTGGTGATCCTCGTTCCACTGCCACCTTTGTTGATGGATATGCTGTTGGCCGCCAACATCACAGTAGGTGTGATTGTGTTGTTGACGACCGTTTATGTGGCGACCCCGTTGGAGTTCAGTATCTTTCCATCTTTGTTGCTAGCAACGACGTTGGCTCGTCTAGTGCTGAATGTGGCCACGACTCGATTGATTTTGACAGGTGCCGATTCACTCGGCATGGGTGCCGCTGGCGGTGTCATCAAGAGTTTTGGCGAGTTTGTTGCCGGTGATCGAATTGAAGTGGGTTTGATCATTTTTGTGATCATTGTGCTGATACAGTTCATTGTGATTACCAAGGGGGCCACCCGTATTAGTGAGGTCGCAGCACGGTTCGCTTTGGATGGGATGCCTGGCCGTCAAATGGCGATTGATGCTGACTTGAACGCCGGGCTGATCGATGAGAAAGAAGCTCAACGACGTCGTCAAGAAATCAATGCGCAGGCGGACTTCTACGGAGCGATGGATGGTGCCAGTAAGTTCGTTCGGGGGGATGCCATCGCAGGAATCGTGATCACAATCGTGAATGTGATTGGCGGTCTGTACATCGGAGTAATGCAAGCCGGTATGACATTCACCGAGGCCGGAGCACTTTTTACCAAGCTGACGATTGGTGATGGTTTGGTAAGTCAGGTGCCTGCTTTGTTGATTTCGCTTGCTGCGGGTCTGTTGGTAACCCGAAGTGCTCAAAAAGCCAACTTGCCCGTCCAGTTCTTGCAGCAACTACTTGGAAACCCGAAGGCCTTAGCGGTAGCCGGTGGTTTTTTGACGCTATTAATCGTAACGAATTTACCTGCGATTCCAATGGCAACACTCGGGTTGGGATGCATAGGTTTGGCTGTGGTGATGAACCGACAAACAACACGTCGCCAGGATGCCGAGGCAGAGCAGGCTGAGGCAGAGAAAGCTGAAGCCGCAGCTCCTCCACCAAAGCGAGTTGAGGATTTTCTCACTATTGATCCCATGGAAATATCAATCGGATTGGGTTTGTTGGGGTTAGCGGATCCAAGTCGCGGTGGCGATCTGATGCAGCGAATCACCGGTGTTAGAAATGCTGTGGCCGCGGATCTTGGAATCATTCTTCCCAAGGTAAGAGTGCGGGATGAAATGACACTTGGGGAACTTGACTACGAAATTCGAATTGAAGGCAGTCAGGTAGCAAAAGCTACTTTGCTCCCAAATCAGTTACTTGCAATCGATAGCGGCCATACGACGGGCGTGATCGAGGGACAGCCGACCCGCGATCCCACGTTTGGTGAGCCTGCTGTTTGGATTGACCCCATGCGGCGCGAGCAAGCAGCAATCTATGGTTACATGACGGTTGAGCCTGGTGCTGTGATGGCGACACATCTCCAAGAAATTTCGAAGCGTCACGCAGATGAGTTGCTTTCAAGAGATGCTACGAAACATCTGATCGATGAATTGAAGGAAGCTTCACCAACGGTTGTCGATGAATTGATTCCAGCAGTCCTGAAGGTCAGTGAAGTACAGCAGGTGCTGCATTTATTGCTTAAGGAAGACATTCCCATTCGCCAACTGGGCATCATTTTGGAAACACTTGGTGATTTTGCTGGGCGGACCAAGGATGCTGTATGGTTGTGCGAGTATGTACGGCATCGACTTGCCCGCACGATATCCTCTCGTTACCGCGATCCTGAGGGGCGTCTGCACGTGCTTGCCCTTGATCCGGCCATGGAAGATCGCATTGCAGCAGGCATCGAGCACACCGAAAGAGGATTATTTGTCCGAATGAGTCCTTCTGCCGTAGACCTCACTTGCGAGAAAATTCAAGAAGGGGTTAAGAAGCTTGTTACAGCTGGTCATCCACCTGTCGTATTAGTGAGTCCAAGAATCCGGCCTGGTCTACGACAGATCACGAATGCATCCATGCCTCGCTTGAAAGTCTTGTCTTACAACGAGATCACGCAGGATACAAAAATCGAATCCTATGGTGTGATTAGTGACCAATGACTTTTGAACCAACAGACGACAACAATTCGATTCAATTGAGAGAAAACGATTCCCCGATGCACATTCGCACTTTTCGAGCCGCAAACTTGCAGGAGGCCTTGGAGCAGATACGCAATCAGATGGGGGCCGAGGCTGCTGTTCTGCATACTCGCCAAGTGCGTGATGGCTGGATGGGATGGCTGGGCCGAACCTACGTTGAGGTGACTGCCGGATTACGAGACGACGAGGGTTGCATTAATACCAATCTGGATGAGCCGATTATTGACTCGCGTGCTGTCCCAGAGATGAAGTCCAGGCTTCTTGTCAAAGACGTTTCATCGTTGGCAGATCTGCCGCTGCCACTGCAGGCCTATGAGATGGAATTGCTCTCTGCGGGAGTAGACATGGATACAGTGGATCGCTGGCTAAATACCACGGTCAGTTTTGCGGCCAGCATGGGGGAAGCGGCGAACGGTCCTATGGCTGCCAGAACGCCTTGGTTGGAGCATCTACAACGAACGGTGCTCAGGGAGTTGCGTATGGGCAGCCAGATATTGACACATCCCGGAGAAAGACGTGTGGTTGCACTTGTGGGTCCCACAGGTGTTGGCAAGACCACGACCGTGGCAAAACTTGCGGCTGGATTTCGTATTGAAGCGCGACGCCGTGTGGGCCTGCTGACGATTGACACTTTCCGAATTGCAGCGGTCCAGCAATTGAAGGCGTATGCCGAGATCATGGACTTACCGATGCAGGTTGTTGAAAAGCCTGAGGACATGCAGCAAGCGTTGGACCGACTGGGTGATGTTGATCTGGTAT
The DNA here is from genome assembly GCA_002690925.1 of Rhodopirellula sp. GTDB lineage: Bacteria > Planctomycetota > Planctomycetia > Pirellulales > Pirellulaceae > Rubripirellula. The sequence continues at coordinate 1,305 of NZGD01000263.1, read as the reverse complement.
TAATTGATACAGCAGGACGCAGTCCAAAAAGTGACGCCAGAATTGACCAGCTCGTCGAGTTGCTCAGAAGCGCGCAGCCTGACGAGACTCATCTGGTATTGAATGCGACAAGTTCTGCTGCTGCAACCCGTTTGGCGATTCAAGGATTTGCTCCCGTACGTCCAACAGCAGCGATTCTCACCAAGCTGGATGAGGCTCCAAGTACGGTCGGTGCACTTTCAACACTCGCCAGCAGCGAGCAATACAGTGGAATACCGTTGAGTTACATAACAAATGGTCAGCAGGTCCCGGATGATATTGCTCCAGCGGAAGCAGAGATGCTGATGTCCCGGCTGTTGACGACAAAGGTATCAGTTACATCTTTAAATGCAGCATAAATCAGAAAAAGAGCTAACGCACTGTGCGTCAGTTCGCCGATGACAGAAAGGAAGCGGCTCGCGCTGAACGAAAACGACTTGAGCGTAATCTTTCAGTGACCGGTTGCTTAACTTAGGAAATATACTCGCTTGCAACTCATTCCAACCGTCAAATCTTGCTTCGCAACTTCGCAACCTCACTTGGTGCACTTGCAATGGGACTGGTCGCTTTACGCGGCGCGATCCTTGGTGAACCTTCAGCTGGGGTTGCGTTGGAGGCAATCATGGCCATGGCAGTCTTTGCTGTTGTTGGTGGACTGGTTGGGTGGATCGCAGACACACTTGTCCGCGATGCAGTCGAGCAAGCGTTTCGTAAACGCGTTGAATGGTACCGAGAGGGACTGAGCGACGCGGGACTAATTGAAGAAGGTTCGAAGCGTGATTGAGGAACAGAGATGTTTCCGATCTCACGTTGACAACAGAACGCGGCGGAGTTTTTGCAGCAAGGATGCTGTCAGAACTGCAAAGCAAACATGACCGAATAATCGGGTCTTCGACTCGATTGTGCTCCGCGGCAAGACGCCGCGGTACTACTACCCATCACGGAGGATTGGATGGCAGCGACAGCCACAGCCGACGACGAGATCCTGCAAGTCTGGACGACGTTCAAGAAGCTTAACAAGGATTCACTCGATTACGAATCGCTACGCAACCGTCTGGTTGAGCGATACATGCCGCTGGTTCGTTATAATGGAGAGCGAATTTGGCAGCGTCTTCCTGATGGCGTTGAGCTGGATGACCTCATCAGCGCGGGAATCTTCGGACTGATGGATGCTATTGATGCGTTCGATATGGAACGTGGCGTCAAGTTCGAAACTTACTGCGTTCCTCGTATCCGAGGTGCAATGCTTGATGAGCTTCGCACCATGGACTGGGTTCCACGTCTCGT
>NZGD01000262.1 GCA_002690925.1 Rhodopirellula sp. | reverse complement strand
GTCTAATTCGCTCTGACGGTTACTTGGAACAGTCACGCGGTGCTGATGCGTAGTGATGTGGTTAGTCGCTCCGGTGTACTTGGACTGTGCCTCCGGGCGTGCAAAAACTTCTTCTCGTGCGACGATCGGTGCTGAGGCCTCGCTCGCATCCCGTGCAGCCAACTCGCCCCGGACAACGCGAATGTTCCTAGGTGCATCAATCCCGATGCGTACGTTGTTGCCTCGAACTCGTACCAAAGTGATTTTGATATCATCACCGATCAAGATTTGTTCGTCTGCTTTCCGTGTAAGTACCAACATGGCTGTTCCTTTGCCTGCATAAGTGGGGAGGTTCGCTTGGGTCAGTTGACCTTCGCTCTTTACGGAATTGTTTCAATGCATGGTTCGTGCCAATCCGGATTTTTCAAGTTGCCTTTTTGATCGAATTGTCGAAAACGTTGAGGAATGAGCGGAAAATCAAGGTCGCATGGCAAGGAAATGAAGTTCTTGGTGGTTACCGGATGCGAGCCATTAGGAACGTCTTACAACATTTTGTACAAATGTCATCGGGTCGCTAATGATAGCAATCGAGGGCGTCGGTCATCGTCTCATTCGTCTTGAGGAAATCTTGGTCTTTCTCTAGTCTTCAGTGGTTCGTTGCACGAGATGAGTTGCCGCGTGGCATGGAGATTGCCAGTTGGTGCTGTGTAACGAGTGAGTGCAGACCCAAAACCGGTTCAAAGGAGTGACCGTGATGCCATTGCAATTTGCTCGAATCCAACCCTGCCTGAAATCAGTGCGGTTCTGGTTGGTTGTGTTCTCGATGATCATGATCGCTACCACGACACCAGGGCGGGTAGAAGGTCAGGAAAGTAATAACGTGGTCGCGGTTGCGAACGCTGAGCCAATCACTCGCAAGACATTGGCGGATGAAGCGGTGAAGCGGTATGGGGCCGACGTCCTAGACAACATGGTGAACCGCCAGTTAATCATGCAGGAGTGTGTGCATCGTGGCGTTGAGGTTACTAACTTGGAAGTGACCGATGAAATTCGCCGATTGGCCGCCAAGTTTGGACTGTCGTTGGAAAGTTACTTGCAGTTGTTGCAGGAAGAGCGGGACATCACGCCGGGGCAGTACAGTCGTGAAATTGTGTGGCCGATGCTTGCTTTGCGAGCTTTGGTGGCGGACAAAGTGAAAGTCAGTGAAGACGAATTCAATCAGGCATACGTCGCGCAGTTTGGCGAGGCTGTTAAATGCCGACTGATCATGGTTGCCGAGCGAGCCCGTGCTTTGGAATTGAATCAACAGGCAAAAGCAGCTCCCGAGCAGTTTGCTAATCTTGCCAAGAAGTTCAGTGAGGATGAGGCGAGTGCGAGCGTGGGTGGTCTGATCCCACCAATTCGAAGATACAGTGGGGACACGCGATTAGAGAATGCTGCGTTCGGCTTGCAAACCGGCGATGTATCCGAAATCTTGCAGCTTGGCGACCAGTGGATCTTTCTTCAGGCTGTTCGTCGGATTCCCGCGTCACAACCAAGCCCCCAGGCACTGCCTGCGATTCGCGAGCAGATCACGGATCGGATTCGTGATGAAAAGATGCGGGGAGCATCCGCCGAGTTGTTCACCGGGCTTCAAAGAGAAGCAAAGGTGGTGAAAGTGTTAGGCAACCCTGAGTTGGCTAAGCAATACCCGGGTGTCGCAGCGGTCATCAACGGTGAGAAACTGATGGTTTCGCTGGTGGCAGGTGAATGCATCAAGCGACATGGGCCTGCTGTGCTTGATGGTGAAATCAATCGCACTTTATTACGTCAGGCTCTACGTACGGCCAAGAAGCAAGTGACGCAGCAGGACTTGGACAAAGAGATCGCACGCGCGGCTATTCGTTATGGCTATGTGACGAGCGACGGTCAGGCTGATGTATCGGGGTGGCTTGGGTCAGTTACGGAATCAGGTGAAACCACGAAAGAGGTTTACATTGCTGATGCGGTTTGGCCTAGTGTTGCACTGCAAAAGTTGGTTGAGGACGAGGTCGTATTGACTGAAGATGATCTGCAACGCGGTTTTGCATCAGCGTACGGACCACGTGTTGAGGTGCTGGCGATTGTTCTCTCGGATCAGCGGAGTGCTCAGAAGCTGTGGGAGATGGCACGCGATAATCCGACAGATGATTTTTTTGGAAGACTTGCAGAACAATACAGTGTTGAGCCTGTCTCTTCGAGCAATCTAGGTAAAGTTCCACCCATCCGAAGATTCGGTGGTCAGCCAGCTATTGAGAAGGAAGCTTTTGGCTTGAAGCCAGGTGAACTCAGTGGGATCATTGCTACCGGTGGCAAATACTTGATCCTGCGATGCCAAGGATTCACGAAGCCTGTTGTGACGGACCCTGCCGTTGTCCGAGATGAACTGGTACGTGACCTTACCGAACAGACACGCACCAAGGCCATGTCTGATCGCTTCGAAAAGATCATTGATGGATCTGAAGTTGATAATTTTTTAGAAGTGGCTAAGGCCAAAACTCCTAAGGTTGCAACTCGACCGTAGGCAAGGTGTCGGATCGGGGAAATCGATAAAGAAAAGGAGCCCGGCTGTTCAGCTCGGGCTTTTTTTATGGCTGGGGCGAGGCCCCGGTCTCTCGCTGGATGTGCGGACCTAAGCGGCGCAACTGAAATGCAAATGCTGGTTGAGTGCGAGGTGAACCTCGAATTCGGCTTGCGATGCGCTGTTTTAGAAGGGCTGCAATAAAAATTTGACCATCATCGACTGGCGCAGCGTGAGCCGGGAATAACCCCTCGTACGTAACAATCTCGGTTCTGAGGTGTCTTGGCAGTTCACAGGAGTAACAGGCAGAGTGTTCGGTTTGCGTTGCAGATACAGGGCGATCGTAATTCGTTGACTGCGTTCCTGTATATTGCATTTGTGTTTTGTGCTGTGTCGAAGCATAGGACTCTGCTTGAATGGTGTGTCGACAGTCTGTACCAAACGTGCAATCAAGGCGCAACCAAGATGCCAAGCTGTGAATTGTCGATCAGATTAAATCGTTCCAGTCGAAAGTATGTACCTGGTGATATGGTCGACGGGGTTGTTCGCGTCGTTGCGAACCGTGATGTGTCGTGTTCAGGTTTGATTTTGTCGTCGATGTGGAAGACTCACGGTCGTGGTAACGTGGAGAATGAAGAATTAAATCTGACGAAATTGTTCGCAGGCACGTGGTCTGCTGGTTCTGCTCACGAATATGAATTTTCGGTACCTTCAGGTTGTTGGCCACCTTCTTATGAAGGGAATGTCGTTTCCATTGTCCATTACATCAACGTGAAAGCTGAGATTCCTTGGGGGCGGGATCCACACAAGTCATGTCGTTATTGGGTGAAACCGCGAAGGTTGCAGCAGGAGGAAGTCGTCGAATCTGAATCGAAACCGAGGTCTACAAGCAGTTTGCCGGTCTATCTGTTTAAACAATATTGGTGGTTGCCCGTGATTGTCTTGCCTCTAACTGCGGCATTTCTTAGCAAGATAGTTGCGTTCTTCAAGTATGGAGTCATCGAGCCGGGCGACGACTTCTTTGTGGTCATGGTAATGATCTCTGTGACTCTTGTTTCGCTGTGGTTTTTCTTCTTCCAGTTTTTGCCGGCTCGTGCCTTGGGATGTCCGGAGTTGTTCATTGACAAGGACTATCTAAGACTCGGGGGTGAAGTAAGGGGGCAGTTTCTGACGACCACACGAAAAGACTTGCCAGTCAGTTCGATGATTGCGGTGATTAAAGCAACAGAGGTATGCAGCAGTGGCAGTGGCAGTTCTGAAAAATATTATGAGCACGTTATTTTTGAAGGCAGACAAGTGTTTCAGTCGGCAACGGTTTTACGAGCAGACAAAGCATTGAGCTTTCCCTTTCGTTTCAAATTGCCTAAGGGGGGGCCCTGCTCGGTGCAACTAGCAAGCAACCGTTTGTCGTGGGGATTGAATGTAAGGATCGAGATCCCAAATTGCCCTGATTGGCAGCAGACTGTTCCCCTTTGGATTGAACCTCCGCTTCTTGCTGAGAGAAAATCAGATTAGAAGTCCCGGTTTAGGTCGGACGGAGGATCTCTGCATGAGAAACCGCTGCAAAGACGGCCAGTGCTGCCCTCGTTGCTAACGTCTACACCAACACTGTTGGTAGATAAGGGTGTCGGTGACTCGGAGTCGTTGGGTAAAGCCGGGGCTAACTTGCCGGGGCATGTGATTATTAGGCAAAGCAGGTCGTGTCGGGGTGGTGGTGAGTGGAGGAAAGGAAGCGTGTCCAAGCGTATGTCAAGAAAAGACTGCCTGCGGTGACTGGCGGTGCATCTCGGAAGTGACGAATACAGCATGGGCCGACGTGTGGAATTGGCGACATCGTTCTCAACAAGCTCTTTTGAAGTGGCAAAAAAATGGTTCGCATTGCAGGTTTCTACCGGCGGGTATGTCACTTTTTGAAGAATCGAGCTAGGCTAGTGAGTGCGGTGAGTTTGAAACAGTCAGGGGGAAGAGCAATTCCACTGTCAGCTGAGGTGGAATTGTTGGAAGCATCTCCGATACATTTTTTTAATGCGATAATTTGACCATGAGTGAATCGTTCGATATCGATGCACCCAATATCGACGCACCTGCGATCGATATGCCCACGACTGACCCGGTTCCTGAGCCGTTCGAGGTGCACTTTGCATCTCGAGTTGATCGTCTGCCGCCGTATATGTTTGGCAGGATTAACAATTCGCTGTACCAGAAGCGAAGGGCTGGTGATGATGTGATCGACTTGGGGATGGGGAATCCATCCGACCCGCCGGATCCTGCTGTCATACAAAAACTGGCGGATGCAGCTGCCGATGAGGGAAACCACGGATACAGCAAGTCCAACGGTATTGTCAATCTTCGCCGGGAAGTGGCCAGTAAGTACTATCGAAAATACGGAGTTCGTTTGGACCCGGATTCAGAAATCATTTCTTGTCTGGGTAGCAAGGAAGGCTTCTCGCATATGTGTCTGGCTTTGATGGGGCCAGGCGACACCGCCATGATTCCATCACCGTATTTCCCCGTGCACATGTACGGTGTCATCTTGGCATCGGGAAACGTCGTCTCGCTGGATGTTGCGGATCCGGATCGTTTCCTGCAGAACGTGGCTTATACCTGTGAGCACATGGCACCGCGGCCCAAAGTGCTAATTGTCAACTATCCCCACAACCCTTCCTCGGCTGTGATCGAGCCTGACTTCTTTGTTGATGTTGTACGTTTGGCAAAGAAGTATGGATTTCTTGTGATCCACGACTTTGCCTACGCTGACGTGGCGTTTGATGGCTACCAACCGCCAAGTTTTCTTGCGGCTCCCGGGGCCAAAGACGTAGGGGTCGAGTTCACTACGATGAGCAAGGGATACAATATGGCGGGGTGGCGCGTTGGTTTTTGCGCTGGGAACGCCGATATGATCCGTGGGCTCGGTACGATCAAAGGTTACTATGACTACGGGATGTTCCAGGCGATTCAAATTGCAGCTATCGTCGCGTTGCGCGAGACAGAGGCAAATGTCGAAAACCAGTCGATTATCTATCAGGGACGCCGTGATGTCCTGGTAAACGGCCTGCGGCGTCTGGGGTGGAAATTGCAATCTCCTAAGGCTGGTATGTTTGTTTGGGCTGAAGTGCCCGAGCCGTATCGCAGTTCCTTGAGCACCATGGACTTCGCGATGAAGTTGCTCGAAGAGGGAAATGTTGCGGTCAGTCCGGGGAGTGGGTTTGGAAGTGCAGGTGAAGGCTTCCTGCGAATGTCGTTGGTCGAAAACGAACAGCGTCTGCGGCAAGCGGTTCGGCAAATTGGCAAGTGTCTTGGGAACTCCGGTGTGGCTGCCGACACGGGGAGCGCCGTGGAGAATCGATCTCCCTCTTCGTAACCGATATCCTTCTGATGCGATTTCGCTTGCCGCATATTGGTAGGTAGTTCGTCCATTTACACTCGACTCACTGGCTTTCGTTGGCGGCAACCTGTGCGGATGCTTCGGGATGCAGCGTCCGGAGCGAAAGCCATTTTCGGTCTACGGCCGGATTTTGCCTGCTAGTTCGATCCGTTTGGTATTCACGAGGGGCTGGCGAATAGCATTTTGTGCCTCAATGGATTATCGTCTGGTGGTCCGAGTCACGGTTCGCCGTGCCCCGTTCGCATCAGCTTCGCGGAGCTCATCCGTCCATCCTGCCTTTCATCACCCCAAGTCTTGTTATGAAGCTGTTTGTTACCCGGAACGCGGGGCGATTTGCCAGCTTTTTGTCAGTTTTCGTTCTTGTCTCCTCAAGTGCCTGGGCCGACCATCAGGTATTGCTTCAAGGAGGGCCTCGGTTAGCGATTGTGGAGGCTGATGGTTCGGTCAGCTGGGAAATGCCGTGGGGTGGGATCCACGATATTCATCGCTTGGAAAATGGAAATATTTTGACTCGCCAGGGTAGGGCAGCTGTGGTCGAAATTGATCCCGGAACTCGCAAAGTGGTTTGGAAATATGACGCCGGCAAGGAGAATGGTAACGCTGGAAAGCGAATAGAAGTCCATGCCTTTGAGCGTCTTGCGGACGGCACGACGATGATTGCGGAGTCAGGAGTTGGTCGAATTATCGAAATCAATCGCGAGGGAAAACTGCTTCGTGAAATTCCTTTGCAACGTGACCGGCCTGATGCGCACAGCGATACGCGATTGGTGCGATCAACCAACTCCGGTAGCTACCTGGTTGCTCACGAGGCAGATGGCAAGGTGCGTGAATACGATCGTAAGACCGGAAAAGTCATTTGGGAATATGAAGTACCCATGTTTGGTCAGTCGGCTCGAAATGGTCATGGGCCGGAAGCGTTTGGTAATCGTCTTTTCGCCGCCTTGCGACTGAAAAATGGAAACACTCTGGTCGCCACTGGGAATGGGCATAGCGTTCTGGAAGTTACCCGTGAAAAACAGATCGTGTGGCGGATCAACCAGAACGATCTGCCCGGCATCTGTTTGGCTTGGGTGACAACTCTTGAGGTTTTGTCCAATGGAAATTATGTGATCGGAAACTGCCACGCAGGACCTGGTCAGCCGTTGCTTGTTGAGGTGGAGCCAAAAACAAAAAAAGTCGTTTGGCAACTTGATGGCCACGCTGATTTCGGAAATAACGTTTCAAACTCTTTGTTGCTTGACGTCGTTGGAAAATCCTTGAGGTAGGGCTTTCGAGCCCTCATATTTACGTACACTGTTAGTCCTGTCAGTGACGCCGTGCCATGGGTACATCCTTTTTGGGGAATGGACACGTTGCTCGAAGTCACCGGCGTAATCTGCTTGCTTTTAATTCTCAAACTTTGGAGATTCACGTATGATGCGTTCCGCTCTTTCGATTGCTTTTGCTTGTGCTTTCACTTCACTTGCAATGGCTCACTGCCAAGTGCCTTGTGGCATTTATGGTGATCAATTGCGTTTTGAACAGATGTTGGAAGATGAGCACACGATTGCCAAGGCGCAAGCTCAGATCAATGAAATGACTGAAGGTGAAATTACCGCTCAGAAGGTCAATCAAATGGCTCGCTGGGTTGCTGCCAAGGAAGATCATGCGACGAAAATTCAAAACACGATCGCAGCCTATTTCATGGCTCAGAGAATCAAGGCTGATAATAAGAATTACGTCAAGCAACTCACTGCCGCGCACGCAGTCATGGTTGCAGCGATGAAGTGCAAGCAGTCAGCCGATCCGGCAACCGCTGAAATGCTTGAGAAGAAGATTTTCGATCTGTATCGTGCATACGAAGGTAAGGAGCCTGACTTCAAACACGAGCACTAAGCTTGTGCCTGCCAACTGGCAGTGGTGTGCAAGTGACTGGTAGTCCAGCTATGGCTGGCCGCCTTCTCAATAAGTGAGTCGCAACGAACCGGCCCCTTGTGGGCCGGTTTTTTCGTTCGATTGCTCAAGGAGACTTGGCTCTGTGCTCTGATTAGGACTGTTTTCGCCGCGCGGCTAACGATCGGAAGAGGATAGCTGCTGTTAGAAAATCGGGTTAATGCGGCAAGCAAATGCAATCGGTGGTGGCGCCGGATATGACGGTGTCTCTTTTGCTCATTTGCCCGGTTTCTTGGGAGTCGGGTTTGGAAACATTGATCGCAGTCTGCTTAGTTTCTCTTTGAGTGTTGCCATACCGTCACCAGTGACGTTGGTATCTTGCAGTCTCAAGGATGTGAGATCTTCAAGGTTCGAAAGATAATTCAGGCTTTCGTCATCGATTGGGCTGCTAGTGATCGAGAGACTCTGCAGTTTTTTGAGAGAACCGATGTGCTTCATCGCTTCAGCGGTGATTCCGGTTTGGGAAAGTGAGAGTCTGGTGATATTGGCGTTCTCGAGAAAACGGATTCCGTCGTCAGTAAGTGCTTTCGAGCTGGAAATGCTGATGATCAGTGAGGGGGTCTTGCTGCCGCTGAGCCACTTCAAATCACTGTCTTTCAAAGAGTAAAACGTGAGTTGTAACTTGCTGGCGTTAACTGACTGCATGATTTCCGCCGTCTTGGCAGACGGCTTTAGCTTCGCGAAAGTCAGCTGGGACACCTTCAGTTTTGCGGCTGCGATTAATTCTTCATCGCCGACTGGTGTATAGAGTTGTACACTTGAGAGTTGTGGGACGTGAGTCAACGCTTCGATGTGTGCTGCGGAAATATTTCCCGCAAGCGTGAGTTGAGCAAGGTTGGGAAATGACTTCATCTCCGCGATCCCCTTTGGGGAGATGGCGGTTGAGTTCAGGTACAGAGTATTAAGGTTTGGAACCTTACTGATTGACTTGATGCAGGCGTCGGTTAACCCATTTCCATTGATTGTCAGAAAGGAAAGGTAAGGGAAGTGCTTGAGGTGCTTGCATTGTTCGTCTTGGCTGAGGTTGTTGATGGAATAAACCTGGCCGCGCGAGTTGTTTTGGCTTACGGAAACCCCGGATTCCTTGAGTAAGCGAATGGCACGATTCGTCTGGTGTTTTTTAAGCTGGGAAAGTTCCTCTAAAGCCTTGCCTGCCGAATCGAACGTCGGGTCATTGCTCAGCCTTTCCAAAGCGGCAACCGCGGGATCGAGGGACTGCTCCTCTCGGCCAATTGCAGAAATGATGCCGATACAGTTGTTTTGGAAATCAACGTCACTTCCAAGTGCGCGTCTTTCAAGTTCTGGTAAAACCGAAATTCCTGCGTTGGCGAGGTGCTGAGTTGCTACTTGCCGGATTCCGAATTTCCGATGCCTGAGGTTCTCAAATGCAGCTTCGATTGCAAGCCTCCGTTTTTCCGACATGGAAATCAGAGTTTCCGGTGCCTCGACGTTGGCAGCTTCCGAGGTTGGGGGTGGCTGTGTTGTCTCTGTCTGGCCAACCACGTTGGTTTGATGAAGCAGGACGATCAAGACGCTTGCAATGATGCCGCGGAAAAAACGAATAGGCCAAGGAGTCATGCGGTTCTCGTCAGGATTTGATCAGTGGTCGTGCGATCGAAGACATCGGCCTTTCATGCAAGACCCTCTTTCATGCAAGACCCTGGTGTAATTGACGTCTGCATCACGTGTCTCAGGAACACACCCGTGCGTTCCTCAGTATAGCGTTGGCGTGTGAGATCGGCTAATCACAGAAAATAGAAAGATGTTTTCTCAAATTGCGATTTTGCAGGAAATGTGTGACTCGACGCGCAGGTCAGTTGCCCGTTTGGGTCAGGGGGCGTGATGGGTAAAATAGGGTTGCAGATTGAAGTTAGCGGGACCAACGTGTTGGTTGAGTTGAAAGGGCTTTGGTAGGGCTGGGCTTTCTGGTTCGCTGACAAAGGAATTCACTTAATGACCGGCTACCGCTTGTTTTGTTTTTACAGTCAAAAAATCAACAAGCTTCCAAGCGTTTTGACCCGTATTCATCCTGCTGCTCTTGAATCAAGATTCTTGCAGGTGCAATCGCACAGTTTGAAGTTCACTTTCATTTTGATCGCCACTCCATTTTGGGGGTATATCTCAGGCTACGATGTCGTCCGCGTTGCGGAATTGAGTACGTTGGAGCATCACGTAGGTACGAAGCGAGTGACTCTTGGCAGACTGATCGGTAATGTCCTGAAGTGGTATGGATCTTCAGCGCATGGCTGCCTTGGAATTGTTGGGCAAATAGTTTTTCCAGGGAGGAGCAGATGTTGTTTGGGTTTTGGTGCTAGGGGTTTTTCCTGCCGAATTTTAGTTGCATCCTGTGGCAAGGATTGCTTAGCATCGGCTGGCGGTGATGTGCATGGACGCCAGTGTGCGATGAGTTTTGCATGCGATTCGATCATGGAGCACACCTGCTTTGAACCATTGTTGCCAGCTTATGAAACGAAGCAAATTTCAGCAACTTTGGTGATCATACTGCTGCGTAATATTCCGGTTAGTAATATGAGGCGAGCATACAACGTCCCTGTTGCACTTTCCAAGACAGCCTCTCTGTTTCGTGAAGCAAGGCACTGTCTTGAACTCGCAGACGCTTTCACGGTTCCGGTGCTGAGAGGTATCTCGCTGCCAGAGCGGATCGTCTGTCGGGAAGGATTCAAGCCGTTTCCAGTAAGAACGCGGCAGTCGTGCGCAGAAACATTATGTGCTGGCGAGCAGATATTCCGGAAATACCCCCTGGCAGATTTGAACTACCGTTTCTGGACTGAGAATCCAGTGTCCTGGGCCACTAGACGAAGGGGGCGGGTGCAGCACTCTGAACTATTGTAGTCACTCGCGTTCAGATCTGGAATCAAACTTTATCCTAGCACACGAAGGGTGAGTCGTGAAAGTGTCATTCAGCCCGGTGCTACACGGCAGCAACATTCATGTGACTCGCTTGAGGCTTGTTTTTTACCGCAATCGCAATCTGTTTTGTTCGATGAGATCAGGGTCAGCGGTCTTACTAGTTGCTGAATAATACGGCGGGCATGATAAAGCTGATCATCGCTGGGTAAATGCTTAAGGAGGTTGCTGCGGGCATCTGTGGTTTGGCTCCCGGTTTTGCAGTCGTGCAAAGCGAGGGAATCACGGATGTTGGTGAGGGCGAGATACTCCTTTCTGCGGATGCCGGTACAAGCGTACTTTGATCTGCTCATGTTTCAATGATTCTCATCTTCATCTACTTCAATTTGAAATCATTGGAGCTCTCGGACTTGGGCTCATGAATTGGTTGTCACAAGTGATATTTCCAGCAGAGGAACGTTGGGCTGACTCATCGCTTGTAGCTAGTATGACGAAGTAGGTGACGTAGAACTTGCTGGTGTCGGGGACGACCGAATTTACCGGTTTCGTCACCGTTCGTGAGGACGCGACAGGAGTCGTGATGCAATGCGCTAAAGCTTTGGAGACTGAGGCGGCAATTGGGTGGGTCTTGATGAATCATAATGCAACTTCTGCGTCGTTTCGGTCAACGGCTCAGTTGTTACAGGAATCAGCAGTATTGGTGGATGCTTTTCCAGCGAACGGTGGGGTGGAGTTCGCTGTGACACCTCGTTTTGCTGTCTTGTGCACAGAAGAGCTTTTATTCAGTGTCCGTTGGTTGGCAGCGGAAAGAGAAACCCTGATACAGACGCATTTTGCAGAGACGGTCCCAGAGTGCCAGTTGGTATGTGATTTGTTTGGGACGCAGGCTACGTTGATGTCTATCACTGGGCTAATCCGTTGAAGAGGAAATCCGTCCTGGGGTCTGGCAATCACTTGAATGCTTCGGAGGTGACGGCGTTGACGGGCGCTGGTGCAGTTGCATCGCACTGTCCAGTGACCAATTTATTCTGGGGGCTGGTTTCATGAATCGCTTGCATTTGCAGGATGGGGAGCACGAGTCGTATTGAACAGTGATGTTGGTGCAGACTATGAAATCAGCATGGTCAGGGTGGCTCGGGGCATGATCGAAACAGCGGCTGCGTTTGGGGCGGTTTGCCTTATGCAGCGGAGGTATGGAACCTGATCACCACAGGAAATTCGGATGCCTTTGGGTGGCTTGAGGTCGTTTGTTTACGTGTCGGGGCATTCGCTGAGTTGTTGGTGGTCCATCTGACACACCGTGGTTGCCCAGCGACATTGACCCTCTGGGGTTGCTGATGTTTGGCTGGGACGATCGCTGAATCAAACAAACCATGGTTCGGTGTAAGTTCCGCTTTCGACGCGAGTGATTGGTTTGGCGTTGATGTGGGGTTGTTGGCTGGCTATCGTCTCGAGGTGTGTTGGTTTCTTGTTGTTGCTGAATTTCTGCGATGAATCGTACGTGTGTTTTAACGCGTGAGTCGTTTGCACTGTAAGGTGGATGATCTATGAGTAAGAAAGAATCTGATGTTTCGCCTGCGGCAGGTGATGCCCAGTTCCAACATTCTGCGGCGGGGTCCGAAAGTACTTTTCAGCAACAGCCAAGCTCAGGTGTCGTCAACACTGCAATTTCGAAATATTCGAATCTTCGTATCTGGCCTGCAGTTGTTTTCTTGGCAGCCATGGTCGTGGCAAAAATGTTGCCGTCGATGATCGAAAATGGGCCATCGCAAATTTGGATGAGTGCCGCTTTTGGGCCTCTGCTGGGATCCCTTACAGTGTTGGGGTGGTGGTTGTTTGCCAGTCGAGCACGTTGGCAGGAGCGGCTTCTCGGGCTGATTGGCCTTGCAGTGACGTTCGGGCTCGCTGCGGTGCTGCTCCATCCCACGATGCTTGGGCCGGCTGTACTCGTGCTCACCATCCCGCTGGGTGTCGGAGCCTTTGCGATGGGGACAATCGTTTTATCCAGAGTCCATTCACCAGCCAGAACAGGGATTGCATTGTTGGGGGCATTCATCGGCTTCGGGTACACCGATCTGCTTCGAGCAGAGGGTATGTGGGGTGACTTTGCTTTTGATCTGCACTGGCGATGGGCGCCCGATGCCGAAGATCGTCTGCTGGCGAGTCAGGATCAACCGCCATCTGAAACATCTGCAAAGTATTCGACAACTGAGATTCAGGGTTGGCTGGCGAATCCTGAGTGGTCTGGCTTTCGCGGTCAACAGCGAGACTCGCGGCAACGCGGCACTGTGTTCACCAGTGACTGGGAATCGCGACCACCCAAGGAGCAGTGGCGAGTTCCCGTGGGGCCAGGTTGGTCATCCTTTGCCGTTGCTGGCAATTTGCTTTACACCCAGGAGCAGGTATCTGATCGTGAGTTGATTTCCTGCTATGACGCTGTGACGGGAAGAAAAATTTGGACGCAGGGTATTGAGTCGAGGTTCGACGACCCCTTGGGTGGTCCGGGACCGCGAGGCACGCCAACGCTGGCCGAAGGTGGCGTTTTCAGTTTGGGGGCGCAGGGCTGGTTGTCTCGCGTGGATCCAGTTAGCGGTGAGCTGATGTGGAAAAAAGATCTTCGCGAAGTTGCCGAGTGTTCACCACCGATGTGGGGCTTTTGTTCTTCACCACTCGTCGTTGACGGGCTTGTGATTGTGTACGCAGGTGGCGGTAACGGTAAAGGTTTGCTGGCGTTCAATGCGGCGGACGGCGAACTCGTGTGGGCCGTGGATGCTGGCCGAAATTCCTATGCCTCGGCCCAACTGGCGACGCTTGCTGGGCAGGTGAGGTTGCTAATGCTGACTGGGAATGGTCTGAGTGCTCATGAAGTCGATTCCGGCAGGCTTCTGTTCGATTATAAGTGGAAGTCGGGAGGTTACCGCTCTTTGCAGCCTCAGGTGATTGGCGGTAATAAAATTTTGTTGCCGTCGGGGATGGGAACGGGAACCCGCTTAATCCAACTCGATGACGACGATGATAAGGGGGGGTGGTCCGCAACGGAGTTGTGGACAACGTTGCAATTCAAGCCGGATTTCAACGATTTTGTTGTCTTCCAAGGGAATCTATATGGATTCGATAGCGGAATCTTCACCTGCATTGACCTCGAGACAGGTGAGCGACAGTGGAAAGGAGGCCGCTATGGCAAGGGGCAGGTATTGCTGCTGGAGGATTCCGGCTTACTGCTGGTTGCGGCAGAGAAAGGGCAGTTGGTACTTCTCGAAGCTACCCCCGAAGCCAGAACTGAATTGTTCAAAATGGATGCTTTGGATGGACGCACATGGAATCATCCCGTGGTGGTCGGCGATCGGCTATATCTACGGAATTCATCCGAGGCCGTGGCTTATCAATTACCCGTTTCAGGGACAGAGCCGTAAGGTTGTGAACTGGGCGAGTGGGTAAGCAGCCACGGCTTCACGACTTTCGAAGCCAAGAATGCGAAGCCAAGTTTCGCTCCGCTCGGATCCCAGCAGCTCGGTTCTGTTGCATTGCTGCAGTACGTTGCTCAGGATTGGGCTGAGTCTGCTGCCAGCATCAGTTCAACAGCTGCCCTCCCTGACATGCCGGGCTCAATACCCAATGCCAAGGCTTGAGGAGTTGCCGCGATGATCGAGGCTTCCAGGAGATCATCAGGATCGACGAGAGGATGCTGCGGTGTGCCTTTGGCGATTGCGATGGCTTGGCCGAATTCGCCCGCCGTTGCAAGATCGTAAATCCCACAACCTACGATTCCTGTTGCGGTCATGATCGAACAGTACTGGCCATTTTTCCAGCGGTGACTCATCCCCGTAGCGCAGCCATTTTTGAACTGCATCGACTGGGTGATTGTGCGTGGTAATGACTCGTTCATTGATTTTCTCCGTTGATCACACTGGGCATTGCTGATTTCAGTCGGGGTTAAGGCTATCGTTACCGTTGATCATCTGAGTGAAACATTCAGGGATTGGTTTCAGGTGTGTCGGTGCCAGAAGTGACTGTCCCGGTGATTCGGTTTGTCCACTGAAAGGTTTCAGGATCAAAATCGAACTGTGATTTTGTTGCGGCTGCATCGGCCCATTTTTTGGGAAGCCATCTTGATAATCGTTTTTTGGTCGGCTGTGCTTCGGCGCGATCAGCCAGGTTGTGCCACTCAGCAGGGTCGGTCGTATGATCGTAAAGTTCCTCGCTGCCATCTGAATAGCGAATGAAGCGATAGCGGGCATCACGCACGGCTGCATTACCACGTCGAAACTCAATGACGGCGGGTTCCGACCAAGGGGTTTGGGGATCTTTGAGAAGTGGGACCAGAGTCGGCCCCTCCAATTGCGCAGGGATTGGTTGTCCACATAAATCGAGCAGCGTCGGAAAGATGCTAATCAAGCTGACAGGAGCATCACATACGCCTGGTTTCATACCCGGCGCGTCAATGATCAGAGGTACGCGCGTCGCCTCTTCCCAAAGGGTGGATTTGTGCCAGTGACCTTTGGAACCGAGGTGCCAGCCGTGGTCCGACCACAGTATGACGATTGTATTCGCGGCGTAAGGGCTGGCCTTGAGTGCTGAAAGAACACGTCCCAATTGTCTGTCGGCATAGCTGATACTTGCCAGGTAGGCTTGGATGGCCTGTTTCCATTTTTTTTGGCTCTTGATTGCTTGCCAGTCATCTCGACGATCTCTGGCAAGCCTCAAGGCCTCCGCTGGCAGATCTTCCAAGTCATCCGCGAGTGTTGGTGGCAATTGAATTTCATTGAGCGGATAGAGATCGAAAAATTCTTGGGGTACGTACCAAGGCAAATGCGGGCGGAACAGGCCACAAGCGAGAAAAAATGGCTGATCTTGCTCGGCTTGCAGGAAGTCAGTTGCATATTGTGTCGAGCGAGCATCGTCGTATTCAGCCGCTTCGATATTCAGAGAACCCCAGTCGTTTTCATGCCCAAGGCCGATCACTTGACTCAGTGGAAAGCCATCGGGCTGGGGGCCAGATTTTGACCAAGGGTAATTCTTTTTCGATCCTCTGAACCACGGATCATTGCGAAAAAGGATGGGTTGAAAATCGTCCCACTGATTGGGGGGATGATTCCCGGCAGTGTGATGGAATATTTTTCCGGCGCCAGCGACTTCGTAGCCAGCGGTTCGAAAATGACCAGGTAAGGTTACGACCTCAGGGTAATTTGGGAGTAACCAGTGGCCATTATCATACAGTCCGGTGGTTGACGGACGCAGGCCTGTCAGGATGGCGGCTCTTGACGGTGCGCATTTCGGTGAAGGGCAGTGTGCGTTACGAAACAGGGTTCCGTGTTTGGCGAGTCGATCGATGTTTGGTGTCAGTACCTGTCCCTCGTAACCTCCCAGGCATCCGACCCAATCCTTCATGTCATCAACCGCAAGAAACAACACATTTGAAGTTGGCTGTGATGCATCTTCGGAGGATGCAGTGACGGTGTTTGCGGTTTGTTCTGTGGTGGCTGCATGGCATTTCTTCGCTTCCGCATTCCATGGAACACCGAACGCTAAAAGCAGGCACGCTCGGAGTCCGAGGTGCGGATGCAAAGATGGAAACATGGCGGTCATTTCAGGTCACCGGGGATTTTCCCATCGCCAGTAGCCTCGCCTTGTAATAGCCATTTCAGGTTAAATCTGGCGACTTGAGAGCCGCCTTTCGGGCCGCCCTCAAAATGCAGGAAGATCAGCCCTTCGCTTGGAGTCCCAGGGCGGCCTGCGGCCAATGACGAGTAACCGCTGGGGCCGTCATAAACTAATCGTTTGACCGGCCATGTTTTTCCACCATCAAAACTCGCCCAAACCGTAGCACGTTCGCGTGTGGGTTTTGGGGTGTCAATGTTGCTGAAAATCAAAATGTTCCGATCGGCCACAGGCAAGCGTGCGAGGCCACCCATACAGCCATAAGATCGGTGTTGATGTCCGTCTGGCAGGACTTCAACAAGCGTCCAGTCTTTCCATGTTTGGCCACCATCATCACTGATGGCGGCGCGGCGGCGTGTGTTGTTGGGTCGGTCCTGCCAGTGCACTCGCGAGTTGTAGTAGATCCGGCCATCCGAAAGTTCGGCGAGAGTTGCCTCGCCCGTTCCATTCTCTGGAAAAGGTTCGCTGGTTTGCCATGTCTTTCCACCGTCATCACTGTAGATTGCATTGGTGTAGTGATCGGGCCAACGTGCACGTTCGTTTTTTCCTGCATACCAACGCGCAGGTCGAATCAGACGTCCTTTGTATTTGCCGTGTCGCAGCGTGATTCCATGCTCATTCATATGCATCGAAGGTAAGTTGCCCGCTTTGTCCGGTGCAATCTGAGCCCGTTCTTCCTGCCAAGTCTTGCCATCATCTGTGCTGCGGAAAAGTGAGATTTTTGCAGGGGGATGCTGCCCTTCCACAAAGGCCAGAATGTCTCCGGTGCTTTCATCCACGGTCGTGCCACCCCCTTGAAAACCTGGGTCGGCAATGGTGATTGGAGCCTGCCATGTTTTGCCACCATCTTCACTTCGGCGTGCCTGCACGTTTTTGTTGCCCCATGTTGTCAGCACGGTGCCGTCCATGGTGACCACAACATTTGGAAAACGCTGCCCTGAAAATACCTGGTGCATTTCCATCGTGGGTTTTCCCAAGTGCGAGTCGAGTGTGCCCTCGACGAGGGGGTGCTTTGCGGTGGCTGGCGTTGCCAGCAGCAGGACGGTAGCGATCAGGTAGAGTTTGGACATCGAGGTGAGTAATGGTTCGAGGATTGGTGGAGTTGAAGGATTGGTGGTGGCGAAAGTTTGAGGCATTAATGAATGCTCATGCTTTGGAAATTGATTTGTCAGGGCCGTCAACGCGATCCCCTATATTTTATCCGAGTCTGTCAGTTCCTGCTTTAGTTCTGTTTGGTAGGCCTGGTGTGCAACGACATCCTGTTTTGCCTGAGCGGAATAGTAAATGAAACCTATGGCTCGACGCTGGCGTGTTGCAGAAGTGTTGGCGTCTGCGCGATGGACCGTCAAGGCATGATGAGCCAGCAGGTCACCGGGGGAGGCATGGATGGCAATTTCACGATTGGAATCGTGTTTTTGGAAGTAATTCTCGATTCCCTGGCTGAAGCCAAGTGTGTTTGTTCGGGAATGTGGCAGCAGACCTTCGCGGTGGGACTTTGGTAAATAGCGGATGCAGCCGTTCTCATCGTCAACCTCGTCCAACGCTAACCACATGGTGACCGCCTCACATGGTGTAATCATGAAATAGTAACCGTCTTGGTGAGGCGGGGTTGGCTTGTTGGCTCCGGGTGATTTGTTGAAGTACTGCATATTCATTGGAACACATTCACCACCCAGCAGGGCTTCTGCAAGTCTGCGGAAGGGACTGTCTGTGAATAACGAATGAAACCAGTTATCGTGCAATTCGAGATGTTGGATTTGCTTGAGAGTAATGTGATCAATTTTGTTTTCGTAAAACACTTGTTCTGACGACAGTGTTGGAACTTTCGTGTTGATGAAATCCTTCAGTTTTCCATCGAGCTCTTTGACTGCGGACGTGTCAAGAAATGCGTTGAGCTGAGCGTATCCGTCTTCCAGGTAAGTGGCGCGTAGCGAGGT
Source organism: Rhodopirellula sp. (assembly GCA_002690925.1). Classification (GTDB taxonomy): domain Bacteria; phylum Planctomycetota; class Planctomycetia; order Pirellulales; family Pirellulaceae; genus Rubripirellula. The sequence continues at coordinate 18,665 of NZGD01000262.1, read as the reverse complement.
GGGGGCACTGTGGCTCATCAATTCTGTCGCGACAGGTTGGGTTTTGGACCTGGGAAAACGTTTTGGGTACAGAGGATGTACTACTGTGGTTTCAAATGTTTTACACGAAATGGCTTCAACTGGCATGCAATTGACTGTGGCAGACCGCTAGCTTTTTTGATTCGCGAAGGTTGACACGTGCGTGACGGCTTTGCTGATACTCTACGCACGGTATTTCCGGCATTGTCGCAGGGCGTATCAGCGACAGAATGACCAGCAGTCGCAGGTCTGTTGATCTATCACCGACGCAAGGTGGAGCAGGGAAAGAAACCGGGATCGCAGTTCTGACTCGGGTGTCGGAGCAGGATGGTTGAGTGCTGCCTTTGTAGTGAGCCTGGATTTCTGAAGTGGCAGTGTTTGTTGCTGCTGAACCTTTTCACCAGTCCATGAAACTGCCCGTACACCAGATCATGATGCGTCGAATGCGAAATTCGACCAGTTTGTTTGGGAATTCCGGCCGTCGTGTGTAACTCGTTTTTCGCTGAGCGTTTCCGCTTGGAAAAACTTTGATTGACTAGAAGGGACTACCACCAAAGGGGTCGGCCATTCCCTCATCAGCCCCGCCCCCACCGAAGGGATCAGCATTACCGCCCCCTCCGCCTCCGCCGAAGGGATCAGCGTTACCGCCCCCTCCGCCTCCACCGAAGGGATCAGCGTTACCGCCCCCTCCGCCTCCACCGAAGGGATCGGCGTTACCGCCCCCGCCTCCGCCGAATGGATCTTTCTTTGCTGCACCGAAGGGGTCATTTCCACCGGTTTGGGCTGGTGCTTGAGTTGGATCTGTCTCGGGGGTAGCCGTGATTGTGCTCTTTTTCGGCTCGGTATGAGAGACAAGGGTCGGAAGGTTGGCCCCTTCGGATCGGATGCATTGAACATCTCCATCGTTGCTGACCAGATAGAGCCGGTCGGTCAAGTCGTTGACGATGAAGTGTTCTGGGCGAATGTTGTTGAATGTTGCCAGCTTTTTTCCCGTTTTTACATCCAGCACCACAAGCCCTCCACTCATGGTGGTTGAATAGATCCGGTTATCAAGTACGCCAAGTAATTCACCAATGTTGGGCACGGATCCGTTCCATGTCTGTAGTCCATTTTCGACGCTTAGGGAAAACAGGTTCCCGTAGCTGGAACGAATCAGAACTTGGTCTTCGAATACAAGCGGTCGGTTGTAGAAGGGTTCTGCGAATGGCTGGGACCATAGGACCTCACCAACTCGTGTTGCTCGCAGTCCGTAGACTTGCCCTGTCTCTGAGCCAAAGAAAAACCGGTTACCAGATGCCGCAGCAATGCGCCCGCTGACAATGCCGTCGGTATTCAGGCGGAACTGAACTGTCGGCTTGCCCTGCAGTTCCATCACATACACAAATCCCTTGCTCGTTCCCCAAGCGGTTTTAGAAGAGTTAGGAGCCTTGGTTGGCATCGCAAGCGTCGTTCCGGAGACACGCTCGCGGAATGGGACACGTTCGGGGTCGTACAAGGAATATCCCTCAACGCCACCGCCAATCAATGGAACAACGGCAAAGTCGCCCGAGTTCAACGCGCCAAATGCTGGAGCACCTTGCGTTCGTACTTCTCTTATGATCTCCCCGTTTTCGGCATCAACTTGGATCAGGTTGCCTCCGTTGACAACGGTGACGTATTTTTCATTGACACCCAAGTCAGAAAATGGAAGAGACGGCTTGCCTACTCTCTGTATCCAGATGGGTTCACCTGTCTCGGCATTGCGGCATTCCAGGAGTCCGTCGCTGCCAATGGTGTACAGGTTGATGCGTGGCGATGTGATGATCTTCATTTCCGCATCGACGCCTCGTCTTTTCAGCCGCCGGATCTCATTACTTGCCAACCGCTCCGCTTCTGCTCGACCTATGGGAGCGCCATCGATACCAATGCGGTCCAAGGGGATGCGAGCCAATGTGACTATTTCAGGCTCTGACGTAACTGCCGGCTTGGCCGCATCGTCAGTTGCAGTCGTACCAGCGGTCGCGGGCGGTGCGGCCTTGGCTGCGGTGATGATGACGTATTCGTGAGGCGTTTTCTCATGAACGAAAAGCTGTTGATCGCGAATGGACTGTGCACCAGCAGGTACGTGAACCGGCCGTGCCCAAGCTTGGGCTAATCCCAAGCGAGACATGGCATCCGGGGTCATCAGCTCACCTGCCGTACTAAAAGTGCAGCTGCTGGTCAAAACGATTGTGAGGAAAACTACCAACAAACGGTTCATAACGAATCGCTTCCTAGGGACAAGTGCGGTGCCCAATGGGCGTCTGGAAAAGGGGAAATCCCGACTCTCTATTCTAGTCGACTATCGACGTTTCAGCGAATCTTTGCTGAAACGCTTTTCAAACAGGTTGTCGCGACGTGCTCGCTTTGGGAGCTATACCGATTGATCCGGTATTTTTGCCGCAAATCAGGCACAATTTAGGCCTGGTGGAGATGTCAGAGAGCATTCACAAATGAGGGACGTTGCTAATGCAGGCGGAATAACATGATAATTCCATGAGATTTTCTGCTCATACCTCCTGCTTTTGAATACTCCATGACTCCAATGAATTCCGCTGAAAAAAATATTTTGATGCTCGTAGGTGACTTCGTTGAAGATTACGAAGCAATGGTTCCGTTTCAGATTTTGCTTTGCGCCGGTCACCATGTCGCCACCGTTTGCCCTGGAAAAAGAGCCGGGGACACAGTGGCAACCGCAATTCATGACTTTGAAGGACACCAGACTTACAGCGAGAAACCAGGGCATCAGTTCGGAGTGACGCACGACTTTGAAGATCTCAATCCCAATGAATATGACGCTTTGGTGATCCCTGGGGGGCGGGCACCAGAATATTTGAGGCTCGATCCGCAGGTGATTCAATTGGTTCAGCATTTCGGGAACGCAGGGAAGCCGATTGCGGCGATCTGCCATGGCCCGCAGATTTTAGCTGCAGCAGGTTTGCTCAAGGATCGCGAATGCAGTTGCTACCCGGCTGTTGCGCCAGAGGTTGCCGCGGGTGGTGGTTCGTATGTGGAACCTGATGCAACGATGGATTCTGCACATGTTGACGGTAACTTAGTCACGGCGCCAGCCTGGCCCGCCCATCCCAAATGGATGCGTGCGTTTCTTGAACTACTGTCAAAGTGATCCGTGGCGGCATTGCTTCGACGAGCTTGACTCAACAAAAGCTCGTTTTCCAAAGGCCAGAGCTGCGGGAATTCTGATCTTTCGAGGCTCTCACCGTCCGAACTGGGGCTGTCGTTGCAGCTTGCTGACCCGAGTGTTTTCGGGATGCCGCAGTCCGCATGAAGGGTTCGTGGAGGGGGCATGATTGTTCGCTGGTAACCACGCTACAATGCTGAGCCGTGTTTGAAATCCCGTACCCTGTCTTGTTAAAACTTTTGTTCAAGGATGCCTTATCCGGATGAGTACTGCTACGCTGCCGCCCCGTAATGAAGTGAATGTCGGTGATTGCTGGGACCTCTCTAGCCTATGTGCGGATGATGACGCATGGGAACTTGATTTCAAAAAGCTCGAAGAGCAGCTCTCGACTTATGAAACCTTTCGCGGGCGACTATCCGAGTCAGCCGAGGTGCTGCACGCTGCACTTGCATTCGACAGTGATTTTGAGCAGATTGCAGAACGCTTGGGGACCTATGCGTTCTTAAAGACAACCGAGGATCAAGCCAACAGCAACTATCAAGCTCTGAAGGCCCGTTACCAGAACCTGGCTGTTAGAGCCAGCCAAGCTGCAAGTTTCATGCGTCCAGAGATCCTGGCGATCGATGCCGATGCAATGGCGGTATTGATGCGTGATGAGCGACTTGAATTGTATCGGTTGCAGTTGGAACGGTTGGTGAGATATCGCTCTCACACACTGAGTGACAACGAAGAACGCTTGTTGGCAATGCAGGGAGAAATGGCATCCGCGGCTGGCAACGCGTTCCGCCAACTCAATGATGCTGACTTGCGTTTTGGAGAGGTGGAAGATCACAACGGACGCTCCATTGAATTGTCTCACGCGACGTTTGGCCAGTTGCTGATCAGTCCCCAACGTAAAGTCCGACGCAATGCCTTTGATCAGTATTACAGCCAGTTCGCTGCCCATGAAAATACGCTCTCGGCAACTCTTTGCGGCAGTATTCAACGCGATGTCTACTATGCTCAAGCACGCAATTATTCCAGCAGTTTGGATGCAGCACTTTTTCCCGACAACGTTCCAGTCGATGTTTATGACAACCTTATCAGTGCAGTTCGCGAATCGCTTCCGAAGGTTCATCACTACTTAGATGTCCGGAAACGGAAAATGGGGCTCAAAGATCTGCACCACTATGATACCTACGTCCCGATTCTCAGTGATATCGAAAAGCGGCACACCTGGGATGATGCAGTGGACGTTGTTGTTGAGTCGCTTGCGCCCCTGGGCAGTGAGTATACGACAACGCTGGAAGCAGGTTTGCGTGGCCGTTGGGCTGATCGGTATCCGAATCGTGGTAAACAGAGCGGCGCATTCAGTTGCGGATCATTTGTAGGTGATCCATTCATCTTGATGAATTTCAAGCCTGAGGTGCTGAACGATGTCTTCACCCTCACTCATGAGGCTGGGCACTCAATGCATAGTTGGTATTCTGCGTCCAGCCAGCCATTTGAGTATTACAACTACACGATCTTTGTTGCTGAAGTTGCAAGTACCTTCAATGAGCAATTGTTGACGGACCATTTGCTGAAGAATGCGGTCGATGATAAAGAGCGGGCGTATTTGATCAACAATGAACTGGACAGTCTTCGTGCGACCGTCGTACGGCAAACCATGTTTGCTGAGTTTGAAAAGATCACGCATGAAATGGCTGAAGCTGGGGAACCGTTGACCGTTGAATCATTCCGTAGCGTTTATCGCGGTCTGCTGCAGGATTATTTTGGTCCTGACTTTGTAATCGACAAATGTTTGGAATTGGAGTGTTTTCGGATCCCTCATTTTTATCGGGCGTTTTACGTTTATAAATATGCCACAGGCCTCAGTGCCGCCGTTGCTCTGTCTCGCCGTGTGCTGGCAGGCGGTGAAGAAGAGTTAGGTGACTATCTTGCATTTCTTCGTGGGGGTTGCAGCAAAGATCCACTGGACCTTTTGAAAGGGGCAGGAGTCGACATGACGTGTCCCGAGCCTGTTGCCACTACTTTGAAGAGGTTTGGCGATTTGACCGAGGAGCTTGATCGTCTTTTGTGATGCCAGTAACGCTGAAAGCAAGTGATTTGAAGGCTGCGACTCAGCATCTGGCCGAGATCGATGCTGCCCTTGGTGATGTATTGAAACGACTTGGACCGCCGCCTATGTGGAAGCGTCCTGCAACCTTTTCGACGCTTGTGCATGTTTTGCTCGAGCAGCAAGTGTCGCTCGTTTCCGCAAAGGCAACTTTCAAACGATTGAATGCTGCCTGTGGGGGACGCGTTACTGCGCCACGTGTCGAAGAATTGGGCCAGGATGCGTTGCGGGAACTGGGGTTCACACGCCAGAAAGCGCGGTATGCGACTGTTTTGGCTGCCGATACTGTGGCCGGACGTTTTCAAGTGGGTGCTTTGCGACACCTGCCGGATGACGAGGCGATGTCTCAAATCACTGGATGTCTTGGGTTCGGTGTCTGGTCGGCCAATGTATTTCTGCTGCTCGCCTTGGCCCGTCCCGATGTGCTACCCATGGGCGACCTTGCTCTGGTCAAAGGAATGCAGGAACTCGATGGAGGAAACTATGAAGAGCCGGAGGTTCTGTTGTCGCGGGCAGAAAGGTGGCGGCCCTACCGTGGTGTAGCAACCCGAATGATCTGGCAACTCTATTTGACGAATCGTAATCGGCTCGGCGAGATGTCGGGTTAGGCGAGCGTTGACTTGCTGCCGGGGACGGCGACTGTGTAGCGACCATCCGTGGTGGGCTGAATAGGGGCAAGGTCTTCAAGTGATTTCAAAACGTCAGTGTTCGCAAGTTGCGTTGTGCTATTCAAAGCGTCGTTCCATTTCACGCGTTGGCCACTGTAGGTTGCCATGCGACCCATGATGGCTGTTAGCGTGCTGTAGGCGCCGTAATCACCCTCGTTGGGTAAGTGGCCTGCACGCAGGGCGGCGAAAAAGACGTCTTGTTCATGTTGACATCCTGTGCCGCGTGCTTTCTTGTGATCGCTCTCCCATTGTTTCTTTCCGTTGCGATCCCGGATAACCGAGCGGCTGATATCGGCTACTCCGGTTGTGCCGTGGATGTGCTCGCTGACACTGTTCCAGCAGCCTTGGATATGCCGACATTGGCTCAACAATTTAAGGCCTTTTGGGTAGGTGTACTCCACCATGTGATGATCAAAGATTTGACCGTGATCTGGGCCCTTTCTTACTTCACGTCCACCCACGCCTTGAGCTTCGATCGGGTAACTCTGTGTAGCCCAGTTGATAACGTCGAGGTTATGAATGTGCTGTTCGTCGATGTGGTCCCCGCCAAGCCAAGTGAAGTAATACCAATTTCGCAATTGATATTCCAATTCTGTCTGATTCTTTTGCCTTGGACGCACCCAAACCCCGCCACCGTTCCAGTACGCTCGGGCAAAGATTAGATCGCCGATCGCACCTCGATGAATTTGATCAATGCACTGCTGGTATGGGATCTCATGTCGACGTTGCAGTCCCACCTGCACCGCGAGGCCCTTTTTCTTTGCCAGTAGGTTGGCAGCGAGAACACGACGAACCCCGGGGGCATCCGTTGCAACTGGCTTTTCCATGAAAATGTGTTTGTTGGCATCCACCGCCGCCTCGAAATGCTGTGGGCGAAAGCCAGGGGGAGTCGCAAGAAAGACAACATTGGCGTCGCTTTCCATGACGGCCTGATAGGCATCAAGCCCCTCATGGCGTCGACCCTCACAATCGACCTTGTCCGAGTGCATACTTTTGATCGATCGGTAGGACTTCTGAAGATTGCTACCGAAGGCATCCGCCATGGCTACCAGTCTGACCCCTCTATCCCCGGCGTTGAAGGCTTGGATCGTTGCAGCTGTCCCTCGGCTCCCACAGCCGATGAGTCCAATCTTGATGGTGTCGCTGCCAATGACATGAGCTGATTGCGCCACACTCAGGTTGCTGCCTCCAAACGCACCCCCAGCCAGCATCATGCTGCCGTTCTTGATGAACTTTCGGCGAGTTGGCGTAGTACCGGAGGATGAATTTTGTGGCTTCACAGTCGTAAATCGCGTTAAGGCATCGGTGGTGAGGTGGCTGTTGTTGCAGGTCGCATAGCTGAAGTGGCATTCGCACGACCCGAAAATGCGAACCGCGATTGGCAGACGCACAGGTCTGCATAGATCATGGAGCGATGAATCATGGAGCGATGGCGAATATGCAGTCTGTCATCTTCCGACCGTCTATCTGCCTATCTTTTCATGATCTGACCGTTTCGTGCGTTGAGACGCAGAGACGCCGCGGACAACTTTCCGCACGCCTTAGGTTCTCACGTTGCTGCATTCTAGAGGGACCTGCATCCCGTTGCCAGTTTTTTATCTTTGTCGGGGCTCCGCTGGATCGACATAGACTGGCTCGGGAAGAGTTTCGGGCCTCCACAACACGGTGGCTTCAATGATGGAATCTGGTGGTTGTACGATCTCACCCTTTTCCTTCTTTTTATTTGGATCAACACGACGAAGACGAGAAATTGCATTCATGCCTTTGGTAACACGTCCAAATACCGTCTGCTTCTCGGATGCAGAAACTAACGGTAGCAACAAAATCGTAAATTGACTGCTGCCAGAATCAGAGAAAAAGTTGCCTGATTCGTCCTTGGGGATTTTCGCCATCAGCAAGGAACCGCGTAACCCGTGTCGGGCATCTTCGCGTTGGTGCTCATCTTTCAGGAATTGGCCTGAGTTCCCGAGGCCATCACCGTTGGGATCTCCAGTCAATGCCAGCATGTCTTGAATCACAAGCTGAAAGTCGAGGCCATCGTAAAAACCGCTCTCTACAAGCTTGATGAAGTGGGAAACAGCTGATGGCGCCTGATTGATATAAAGCTCGACTTCAACATCGCCTTGTGTCGTTTTCAGGTTGACCCGTGGCAGCTTGTTTTTCGGTGTTTCCTGCTCCTGCTTACGTACCTCCATTTCTTCATTGAACTGTTTCTCATGATCGTCCAAATAGAAGCTAAGTGCACCATCTGTTTCATTGAATTCCTTATCACCAAGGACCTCGGGTTTTTTCAGGATTTCATAGATCTTTCTCGCGGTGTCGAATTGTCCCGTTGCGACAGCAGATCTCGCTGCTGCTTTCCATATGTATTCAAGCTGCGAATTGTTATCCATCAGAAAGGTGGCGCCTTGCAGCGTTGACAAGTCATAAATGCTGTTCTCAAAACGATGTTGGATCATTGTTACCAAGAAGGTAATCGCGTCTTTGTTGTACTCACCCATCATTGTGAGCGCCAACGCAGTGTCGAAGTGTTCGTCGAGCGCGTTTTGGACAACATCGCGTTGGTCGAAGAACAACTGCCTTGCAGCAGAAGTGCGGACGTCATGGTTCAGGTAACGGACAAACGTCTCTCGTTGATCGGCGACTGCCTTTACAAGATTCTCTCGGGATTTCTTGTAGGCAGCAGCTCTCTTGTCCAGCTCAGCGACGTATTCGGGATCCTTCAACAACTCCTCGCGATACTGCTCGGGTGTCATGTCGGCAGAGGGGGCTGTCTCACTGGCGCTGCTCTGTTCGCCAGCAGTTGGTAGAACGCCGGCAGTTGGTAGAGCGCCAGCATCAACAGGAATGCCGGACACGGTTGGCGAGGTCTTAGTTCCGGCTTGGGAAGCTGCTGCCCCGGCAGGAAGGTTGGCTTCTTGTGACGCCGTCTGGACTGTCCCGACTGGCGCAACTTTCAGATTGGCGGACGATGGCGTGTTCTGTACTCCCGCGGGCTCCTGTGCTGCAGGATCTCTTGCGATGGGCGTTTGGGCGGCAGCTGACTGCAGCACGCCGCTGGCGAATACCGCACAAATCAACGGTGCTGCAGAAAAAAACGAGCGGGCAAGCCAAATCATGGGAATCACAGGGGGGTGTGAGAAGTTGGAATCCGACATCTATACGCTCTTACTGGCACTTACGTTCGTCTGATTCGAACCAATATTCTGATGGAAAAACCGTTCTTGTGGGATGGTGCTGGAATTCCTGATGGGCCGCTATACTTGAGTCATGAATTTTCCCAAAAAACAAAATACCCGTCGCAGCAAGAGCGGCGGGGCTGCCAAGTCGTCTGGTTCAACCAAGCCTAAGCATGCGAGCGGCTCAAAACCAAGCAAGCCTACCAAGCTGCGTGTGATCGGTGGCGACATGCGAGGCAGAATCATCCACTATCATGGAGAAGAGTTCACGCGGCCGATGAAAGATAATATTCGGGAAAACCTGTTCAATATTCTTGGAAAGGCTGTCAAAGGCGCGATTTGCTTTGACATGTTCGCCGGCACGGGGGCGATGGGATTCGAGTCTCTAAGTCGTGGCGCCGTTTCAGCCGTCCTCGTCGAACAGAACCGGCAAGCGGTGAAGTTTATCAGGAAAACGGCTGACACACTTGATATCGAATCGCGGCTTCGTGTGGTTACTGGCGATACCTTTCGGCTGGCAGGGAATCTGCTAGGACCACCCCAGGATGACACTCCCTGGATCGTGTTCCTCTGCCCACCCTACATTCTTTGGGAAGAATCACTTGATTCATTGAACCAGATCATTCAATTAACACTCGACAATGCCCCGCCCGGTAGCGTCTTGGTTGCCGAGACGGAAAAAAAGTTCGATGCCGCCAAATTACCTCAGGCGGAATGGGATTTTCGCGAATACGGTGGCACTCGGTTAGCCTTTGTCGAACCCGCTATGAAATGTGGACTACGGATGTGAACAGGGGGCCGAGTCGAGCGTTCGCGGCGAACCCGCGGCGAACTTTCTGCTGACTCTGTTGTGGATTTGCCGTAAGTCACCCTCGTGAACGAATGTCTCTGCGAGCCGATCACGGAGTGATTTTTCCTGCCTCTTTTTCCTGTCTTGCCCATGTTTGCTGTGGGCCGTCCTCGGACTTGATTTCGTATCTGGCAATGTAGTATCAATGACTTGTTGATTAGAGGTTCAGGCCCGTTACTCAGACGCTGTGATTCGTAATGTCACGTTTTTTCTTTGGCATGTTGACTGGTGCGGCACTTCTTTACGTCGGAATGCATTTTCATTTCGTACGAGGAGACGGCGGAGTCTTTTTGGTTCCAAAAACAGAGAGCTCGCTTTCTGACATCTACGTGGATATTCGTGACTTTCGACTTGATCACTGGAAAGCACACAAGCCTTTGGCTGAGGCGATCATGGCGAGTAACCAAAAGCATCTGGCACAAGAAACACCTCCATTGGCATTTCGTGATACGGTCGAAGGTGTCGTCAGTGGTCTTTTGAGTCGATAAAAAAGACTTGCTTGAGCAGGACGCACATCGGGTTTGGCTGTGCATATGCCCCAGACGCAGTTGGTTGACTTGGACCGGGGTTCGCGGCGACTTGCAGCGTCACTCGACTATGCTTGATTCATTGGGCTGATTTCCTAGTTGATGCGACTTGCATTGACGTCCGCGCCCTTGGCGATGTAATCGTCAATGGTGTCACGAACTGCATTCGAGTCATGATTGACGTTCCATGCGTCATTGTTCTTCCATGCACGATCATCTTTTTCTGCAGCATTGCGCCATGGCTTGCGATCTGTCGCATTTCGGATTCGGTCGTGTGACCGGCGTTGTTTGACCGATTGCACCATAAGTTGGGAACTTCCAAACCGCGTCTATTACCTCCCGTCGCCTCCACCTTTCGTTGCCGCCAGATCACCCATTGCTGACGTCTGGACGCACGAGGTTTGAGGGGGCAGCATAGGAACTCCGTAACCATGTCCATGTATCGCAATCGTTATTTTCTGGCAGGCGTCCTGCTGATTCTGTTGGGAATTCAATTTCGGATGGTCGACTCGTTTGTGTTGAACGAGCACGCAACCCGAGCCCTAGCCCGCGTGTCCACGGGCGGAGCAGTTGCAGATACATCCAGCATGAGTTCAATGATGCTCGGAATTCATCCCAATCCAACGAAACGAGTCGAGCCGCCAAGGTGGCTTGGGTTGGCAATGATTACTGTTGGAGCCATTGTCAGCTTTCACGCCATTGCTATTCCCAAAACCTAATCCAGGCAGCTTGCTTTGCGTGTTCAGGAGGGCCGTTTCCTGGAACGAATCCTCGTGCGACTTCTGCTCATGATCAGCAACTCAGTGGGCTGATTTTGAGACCAAAGGCAAATGCATTTCACTCAATTGGATGCAGCAATCAGGTGCATGCTGCTAGCCTTTGATCGTTGCCGGTATTTAACGAGGGGAAAAGCTGAATGCTCATGCGAGTATCGATTGAATTTGAAATGTTGTGGCAACCGGACGACCCTCCCGCCGGATGCTACTCGGGGCGGCCGCGTGCAGATTTACCCCTCCCTTCTGCACGCGACCGATCCCACCCAGAATTTCGATTTTAAGGACCTGCGTATTCGTATCCAGTTTGCCGTGAGTCGGTGCCAAGCAGGTTGAGCAAGCGGACTTTGATAACGCTACTGTTTGTTTATCCCCTTTCCCCGATCTGTTTAGTTATCAGTCATGGATTCACTTGCAAGTCGCAAACATTCCTTCCGGAAACTCTCTGGGTACCGACAGCCAGTCTTGTCATTCATGGCAAGTCGCCAGCTGCACAGATTCGTTCTCTATTCAATCGTTTGGTTTTTAGGCACTCTAGCTGGCGGTATTAGCGCCGTTGAGCCGCAAAGTGCATCCGAGCCTGCGGTTTTGGGTGATGGGCGACTGGTTGGTTACGCCAGGCTCCGCGAGGGGACGCGAATACCAGCGACCTTGGGCACGGTTGTCGCTTTGGGGCCTCGCAGATGGGCGTTTGTACCAGCGGCGGCACCTGTAAAGCGGCTCATCCAGTCCGTGACGGAGTCCGAATTGGTAGAGATGACCGGGGCTCGGCAGGGAGGAACCGTGACGCGCAGCATTGATTCGCTGACGCTATCTACCAAAATTTCCTCCACTGGCGGCGGACTTCCCCGTCGCGGTGACGCAGGCTTGCTGAAAGATACCGTTGGCGCGGAGTCTGAGCAGAGCAACAGCGTGCCTGTCGTGCTGATTGCAGAAAATTTGATGCTCCAACGGATTGTTCAGGCGATCCGAGAAGATGAGCTTGATAATCTTTGGCAAGTTACAGGGCGGGTGACTGAGTATTTTGGGGAGAATCGCTTGACCATCCTGACTGCCCAGAGAGGGCAGGCGAAGCAACTGCCACCCGCAACCGACCGCTGACGATGGAGGCAGGCCTCGCGGTTTAACGGTTACGCGAATTTACCTGCAGTCGATCTCGTGAATTGCTGTTTCACTGGGGCTGCGACCGCCCGCCACGTTGTCGGCTAAAACGTGAGATGCTAGCATCTAAGGGAAGCAAGGCGGGGTGGTCGCAAGGAACTGCGAAGCACGCTAACCCGCCCTGGCACTGTCCTCAAAACAGGTGTAACGGGCGGAATCATGAGTCAGGTGGAAGTTGGTAAGACCGAGTTCAGTGGCGAGTGTCGGGTGGTCTCCTTGACCCACGAAAGTCTCAACACGACCGGGGCTATCGCGGAGTGCATGGGGATTCTGGCCGAACTTGGGAGGGATTCTGTTGCAGGCCGCTCTGGGCCATCGCTGTTAGTCGATATGTCTGAGATTGAGCGGATTACGAGCGAGGGTTTGAACGAACTCATCGGCCTCAACAGCGAGGCTCGATCACGTGGGATTTTTATTCAATTGCTTGATGTTTGCCCCAGTGTTCGGGACGTATTCAAGCTTACGAGGCTGGAGAGAATGTTTGAGTTCGGAACCGTTGCTTCCAACGAGTGAATTTAGCCTTTGGGGCCGACGTGGTTTCGGCTTAACCGGCGAGCAGTGCTAGCACGCTGAGTTACGGCACTGAGTGACAAAGCTCTGCTCGGCCCATTCTGCTTTCGAACACGCCTAGGCCGAGCTATCTGAAAAAATTGCAGTTCAGATCACGTTAGAACTGTTGCAGAAAGCGAAGATCACCGCTGTAGAGGTCACGGATGTCGGTGATGCCGTGTCTTCGCATGCAAAGACGCTCTACCCCCAAGCCAAATGCGAACCCGCTGTAGACTTCCGGGTCGTATCCAACAGCTTCAAAGACGGCGGGATCAACCATGCCCGCGCCACCAAATTCGATCCAGGCACCATTCCAGTAGAAGTCTACTTCGACGCTTGGTTCCGTGAACGGAAAGAACGATGGACGGAATCGTATTTCTACGTCATCGCCTAGATAATTTGTGGCAAAAACTCGCAGGACAGTTTTCAAATTTGCCATCGTGACGTGTTTGTCGACCAGCAGACCTTCCATTTGATGAAACATCGGAAAGTGTGTCGCATCCGGGGCGTCGGGCCGATACACCCTACCCAGTGAAATCACGCGGACAGGAGGCTGTTTGTTCTCCATCACGCGGATTTGGACGGTACTGGTCTGGCTACGCAACAGTTGGCTACCCTCCAGCGTACGATCGCCGGATCCGCTTCTTGCCGTCGCCAAATAGAAGTTATCGAGTGGGTCTCTCGCTGGATGATCTTCTGGGATGTTCAAAGCGACAAAGTTATGCCACGGGTCCTCGACCTCAGGACCTTCGGCTGCCTCAAAACCCATACGCCCCATGATCTCCATCAGGTGCGTAATCGTTTGGGTCACAGGATGAACATGCCCGATGGTTGGACGTAAGCCAGGCAGGCTTGCGTCAAACGTAGGATCGGCGCCGCTTGAGGTAGCACCACTCAGGCGTTCCTTCGCGTTATCAAACGAACTTTGAACGTTTGACTTGAACTGATTGAGACGCATCCCTGCGGTCTTGCGGTCAGCTTTCTCAATCGACCCCATTCGCTTCTGCACATCACGCAGTGCGCCGCTCTTCTGCCCGAGGTACCGTACGCGTGCTACCTCAAGCGAGTCGGAGTCGGAAGCTTCTTGGAAGGCATGGGATGCCTCCTCTTCCAAACCATCGATAGTCGATAAGAAGTCCTGAAGCGACATGAGCTACGCCGTCGCGGATTCCGCGAGCGTTTCCTTCACCTTGTCACAAATGTCTTTGAAAGCCGCCGCATCATGGATCGCCATTTCTGAAAGAGTTTTCCGATCCAATTCGATGTTTGCAAGCTTCAAACCGTAGATGAACTCACTGTAACGCAAGCCGTGCTGACGAGTGCCAGCGTTGATTCGAGTGATCCAGAGTTTGCGGAAGTCGCGCTTACGTACTCGACGGTCACGGAAGGCATACGCACCGCTTCGCAGCAAAGTTTCTTTGACAGTACGTGTCAGTTTTCCTCGTCCACCGCGATAGCCCTTGGCCCGCTTGAAGAGACGTTTCTTGGACTTGTTTCTTGCTGAACCGATTGTGGTACGCATGGTTCTTTCCTGTCTTGAATTACTTGAGTGCTGCTTGTTTGATTAACTTTTTTCCAACTCAGGTCCCAGAAATTGCCACGTAAAAAACGTGTCTTCTGAAGTTTTACCCAGCTGAATTGAAGGAAAGTTCCTTCAAAGGGGATCGCTTTGACTGCGACTCAGGCCTTGGTTAAACCCATCAGACCTTTTGTCCATTCGCCGCGAGCGTGCAATCTCGTCGAAAGCACAACTAAACGTGTTTTCTAGTCTCACACCTCATGGCGAAGGTGTCCAGACACTGTTAGTAGCTGTTTCCGTTCAGTGCAGCATGGATTGTTGCTTCCATGCAGCCATCGACTGACGTGGTTCCACGCAGATTGCGTCGCCGCTTCGAAGAAACTGCTTGAGCCAAGTGGCTTGTTCCGCTGCTGCGATGCATCGCTTTGCCTTTGGCTGAAAGCCGAAAACGCTTCTTCGTGCCTTTGTGCGTTTTGATCTTGGTTTTGCCTTTAGCCTTAGTCATCACTCTCGCCCGAATGGGATGTCGTTAAATCTATATCTACGGTGCATTTACGAAGGCGGAAGAATAGCGGAGCCGCCCAAACTTGGGAAGTCCTAATGCCATAACCTTTGCAGATCTCGCCAAAGTCGTACCTAGCACAGCGTTGCATCGGCTTTTGACTCGTGGCTTCACCAGCCGATTTTATCCGATAAACACCTGAAGTCAGCAGTTTCGGCCTCAAAATCGAGTATCCAAGGGATGCCTTTTCGCTTGATTCTTGACATCAGAAATCCTGTGATGGTCGGTGTTTTCCAATGTTTTCGCGGTTCGCTCTTTGCCTAGTCTCGTCCCACGCGGCTTTGGGACCCACTTCCTGGACGCGGCCGGCTCCTTTTGGTTTCTCCCCGTTTGCCGTTTTACTCCATCGTGTTTGGGGCTGCTGGGTCGATTTCGCGGTCGATTTCGGGCCAGGTTGTGAGTTTTGCCGTTATTCCTGCGATTTCGACTGCCGGCAATGATCGCCCTACGCCCCCTCTCTCGACCCCCGCTGCAGGGCGGGTCTTTGTGGCCCCGCCCCATTTTTTAGAGCAGCCAGCAAGACGGACGCTCTTTTCCTGAATCATTGCTGGCCCTGCGATCATTCATTTTTTAAGGCAGGCATGTAGGGATCGACCGGTGGAAAAGTCGACAGCACGGGGCTTTGCACATGTCGCGTTGCCAACGGCAGGGTTTGCGATCCAACTTATCGTCACAATTGGAATTCTCAACGCCGCTCAGCCGACAGCATGGTCCAGCCGCCGATAACTCACATAAGCATTAGTGGGCCACCATTAAGAAGCTGAATCTGCGCATTTCCACTCCGGAACGACGGCAACAACATGCCTAACTTTGATGAAAACGGCTTGCGAAAAGCTGCCATTCTGCTGATTAGCATGCCCACGAAGAATGCTGCTCAGGTTCTGGGGCAACTGCCGCCAAGCTATATCGAGGCAGTCAGTATCATGATTGCCCAGATCGACTCAGTGGGTGGCGACGATCAGGAGATCGTCATTGCCGATTTTCTCACCAGTAAAGCCAGCTCGCTGTACGCGAGTCCCGGCGGCTTGGAGCGGGCCAAGGAGCTGATTAAGGAGGCGCTGGGACGCGATGCAGGCGAGTTGATTGGCAACCTGCAGCAGACGATCGAAGCGATGCCATTCAGTTTCATTAAAAAAGTAGAGCCTCAGACTCTGCTGCAATTCATTGGCGACGAGCATCCGCAAACCATCGCTCTGATGTTGAGCCACTTTCCGAGTAATTATGCAGCCGAGGTGATCGCGGGGCTCGATCCCGATAACCAGCTGGAGGTGATTCGCCGCATCGCAGCGATTGGACGCACGAGTCCTGAGGCAGTCACTGAACTCGAGTTCGGCCTAGAGATGCGGTTGAGCAGTATGGTGAATCAGAAGCACAGCAATGAAGGTGGCGTCGAGAGTGTGGCGGAAATTCTAAATGTATGCGAGCGTTCTGTTGAACGCGCGATCATGGACTCGATCGGACGCCAGGACCCAGAGTTGTCAGAAGAAATACGCCGTCTGATGTTTGTGTTCGAAGATATCTCGAAACTTGCTGATCGCGATATTCAGTCTCTGCTGAAGAATGTTGAAACCGCGCAGTGGGCGATGTCTCTTAAAGGTGCGAGCGACGTTTTGCAGGAGAAAATTATGAGGAACATGAGCACGCGTGCATCTGAGAATCTCAAGGAAGAAATGGAATATCTTGGCAGCGTAAGAGTCAGTGAAGTTGAAGCTGTGCAGCAGAAGATCGTTGATGTAGTGCGGCAGCTTGAAGATAGCGGCGAGATTTCACGTCCAGTGGGTGACGAGGAAGAAGAGTACGTCAATTAATAGCGAGCTCTCACAGCACCTCGTGAATCAAGCTCGCAGCACCTCGTGAATCAAGCTCGCGACGCACCCCGGCTTCGGGGTTTCGCTGGCTAACCAAGCGGATGCGTTAGGTGCAAATTCCTGCTTTGAGTTGCAGCTTACATTTCCGACTACAAACCACTTTGACTGTCTTCTACTCGCTCAGTCCGTTCCAACCCCGGTTCGTGTAAACCTTGCTCGCCGTGATTGGCGGTTGAGCTGTCTTCAATCTCGGCGGCATCCAAGCTCGCTTCCGTAGTTGTTCTGCTGCGCAGGTGTTTCCCCAGTGAGATGAAAAGTGCAAATGCCGTCAAGGGAAGCACTCCATAAAGAACGACACTGCCGAAACGCTCTTTCAGGTCCGGGTTGTTCGCTTCTGCAATTAAAAATCCTGCGTAAATGCCGTAGTAGGTAAGGAAGAGTGCTGCTTCGTGTCTGCGGATCACATTTCCAGATAGAAAGATTGGGAAACACAGGACGGCGACGGCTAACATGATCGGAATGTCGAAAATGATGGCTTCTTCGGTGACGTTGATGCCGGTGGGGGATACAACACCTGTCAGCCCCAGCACGCACAAAATGTTGAATAGATTGCTTCCCACAACGTTGCCGACCGCAATGTCCCGCTCTCCACGGTAGCTCGCAACCACTGAAGTCACGACTTCAGGTAACGAGGTGCCGATGGAAACGATGGTCAAGCCAATCAGGAGCTCGTCAACTCCAAGACGAGTTGCAACAGTTACGGCACCGTCGACGAGCCAATTGGAACCCAGTCCCAGCAGGATCAAGCCAGCAATGATCAACGCGATTTGCTTGAGAATTGCAATCCAGCCATTGACTGATTTTGAATACTCCTGCGCGAATTCGTCTACCACCTTCTGTTCTTCGCTACGGCTTTTTCGTATGCAGAAGACAATGTAAATCAGCAAGGCGACGAAAAGTAACACGCCTTCCCAGCGAGCGATTGTTCCATCAGCTGCAACAGCCCACATTGCTAATGATGCCGCGATCATGAGCGGGACGTCGATCCGAATCAATTGGCTGCTGACCAGCAGGGGGGTGACAAGCGCGGACATGCCAAGGATCACCAAAATATTGATGATGTTGCTGCCGATCACGTTGCCAACAGCCACATCTGCATTGTCGGTTAATGCAGCTTGCAGGCTTACACCCAATTCAGGTGCGCTGGTTCCAAACGCAACAACGGTCAAACCAATCACGAGGGGCGAAATACGGAAAGTAGCAGCCATTGCCGAAGCACCATGCACCAGCAATTCACCGCCGCCTACCAACAGAAATAAGCCGACGACTAATTGCCCGGTCACCAAAATCGTATCGTTCAAAGCTAATCAGCCCAAAAGAAGATCGGAAGCGAGGTCATGTCTGCTCAAAGCATTCACAGATACGAGGGGAATCGAACGTGCAAGCAGGCAAAGCGAGGTGATCTGCTTGTGCGTGGCTGCGTTCTTGCCCTGTTTCGATGGTCAATCCCACAACAAGGTAGCACACTCAGCTCAAGGGCTCGACCCAAGATTGGGAACTCGATTGAGCGAGTGCAGGGTGAAAGTCGTTGCTTCTCATATGCCTGGCCTCACGTGGCTTACCCGATGATGACCGCGAAGGGGATGACCGCGAAGGTGATGACCGCGAAGGGGCGACGAAAAAGGTCTGCGGGTTTCTTTCCCGCGAGTGATCGTCCCGAGTCATCACCCCGACTAATCGCCCGGGTGTTGGTCCATGGCAATTTGGTGCTCTCAGATCGCCTGCAATTGACG
>NZGD01000261.1 GCA_002690925.1 Rhodopirellula sp. | reverse complement strand
GAGGGGAAGACGTGGCATGCGATAAAGTCTAGCGATTCAACAGCGGTGGGACACCACAGTCCCACTGCACTCAACTTACGACAATTTTGGGGATTTGTTTGTTCCTCTTGGGGCAATGAACGCTCACCCTCGCAGCACAGGAGCCAAGAACAGGAGCACGAAATACAACGCCAGCAACACGAGGTAGGGCATCACCAAAACGCCGTCCAGCCGCCACCCCGTAAAGTGTTCACGTTCATGTTCTTGCCCTTGAAGTGCCGGAAGCGCATGCGCGGGACGCAGCATCCACCACGCCCACAGGCTTTGGGCAAAAAGAACCGCGGGACCTCCGTCAACGGGGCGGATGCCGTGTTCCAGAAGCCGATTAAGCCAAACCCCGAGGCTGAGGGCTGCAGACGCAACCAAGAGGAGGCGGGCCCAAGCCAGCACGCGCTCGGGAGCCATGACCATGGGCAGGGTGGTCATGTGGGCGCGGTCGACGTCGAGGTCCCGGATGTCAAAAGGCAAGGTCAGCCCTGCGATGAACATGGCACGCTGCATCCACAGCACAGGATCGAGCCCAAGGACGGGATGGTGGGTGGTGGCGGTGGCCCAAACCACGGCGATGAGTGGGATTTTGAGCCACGTGACTTTGCGCAATCCGCCGCCCATGCCGGGCATCAGCGCGTAGGCCACAGATGCGAGGCCCACCCCTGCCACGACTGCCAGGCGTCCGGGTTCCTCCCACCGAAGCTCCTCCACGTAAGCGACATTGAAGGCCACCCACGCCCCGGTCCAGCACGCGACCATCACCCACTTCCATCGGTCCCAAAAGGCACGCCTCAATTTGGGCATGTTGTACGGATGTCTGGTGTGCTTGATCGCCCGTTGCACGGTGTAGCCCAGTCCGGTGGACAGCCCCGCCCACATTGCGACCCACATGCCGCCGCGCTCCACGGGAAAGCCATCCACGCACCACAACCAACTGAATGTCGTGGTGACAAACGCGCCGAGGGCGATCCAAACGTGCGTGAAAGAGAGCAACCGCATGGGGCAAAGTTCGCCTCCCGTGACCGCAGATGTGGGGTTGGTGGACGGGATGTTGATGCTTTGGGGTGGGGGGGCAGAACCCCCGATGTATTTTTGCGCTTTCTACGGAACCGTTGCACGCCACATTTTTCTGATTCTCATGAAGATTGGAAGTTTTGTTTCCCGCCATTTGGGTCCCCGCCTGGAAGACCAAAATGCCATGCTCCGCACCCTCGGCGCACCCTCCCTTGACGACCTCATCGAACGCACCGTTCCCGGAGCCATCCGGTTGCGGGAACGTTTGAGCGTGTCGAAAGCATTGACGGAAAGCGAGTACCTCGAGCACATCGACGGCCTCGCGGCCCAGAACACCGTCTTCCGGAACTACATCGGCATGGGCTACTTCCCCACCGAAGTGCCCAGCGTGATCCGTCGCAACGTTCTTGAGAACCCCGGGTGGTACACGGCCTACACGCCTTACCAAGCAGAAATCGCCCAGGGCCGCCTTGAGGCCTTGCTCAACTTCCAAACCATGGTCATGGACCTCACGGGCATGGAAGTGGCCAACGCATCCTTGCTCGACGAGGGTACGGCTGCCGCAGAGGCCATGGCGATGCTCTTTGCAGCGCGAACCCGTCCCCAAGTGAAGGCGGGCAAGAACCGATTCTTGGTCGACGAGGCGGTTTACCCGCAAACACTCAGCGTCCTGCGCACCCGCGCGGCGCACCTCGACATCGACATGGCCGTGATGACCCGCGAAGAGATGCGCGGCGCGGTGGAAGCCGATGACGTTTTTGGATGTTTGGTCCAGTACCCCGACGCCAACGGCGAGGTGGAAGACATGACTGGGTTTGTGGAAGGCATGGCCGAGCGCGAGGTGCGCACCGTGTTTGCCGCCGATTTGATGGCCCTGTTGGTGTTGAAAAGCCCCGGCTCCATGGGCGCCGACGTGGTGGTGGGAAGCTCCCAACGGTTTGGGGTTCCCATGGGCTACGGTGGACCTCACGCTGCCTTCTTTGCGGCACGTGAAAGCTTCAAGCGTCACTTCCCAGGCCGAATCATCGGTGTCTCCAAGGACCGCCTGGGCCAGCCCGCCTTGCGCATGGCCCTTCAGACCCGTGAGCAGCACATTCGCCGCGACAAGGCGACTTCCAACATTTGCACGGCCCAAAGCTTGCTCGCCGTAATGGCGTCCATGTACGCGGTGTACCACGGCCCTCAGGGCTTGCGGGCCATTGCGGAGCGCGTGCACACCTACACCCGCGCTCTGGCGCTCGCACTCGGTGCGTCAGACGGTTTGACCGTGGTGAACCAGTGCTACTTCGACACCTTGAAAGTCCACGTGGCTGGTGGGGCAGATGCGATGAACGCACTTCGTGCGCGCGCTGAATCCAAGCGCGTCAACTTGCGCTATTTCGCCGACGGCGAACACGTGGGGGTCTCACTCAACGAGCGCACCAACGCCGACGACTTTGTGACGTTGTGCTCAGCCCTTGGTGTGAGCCCCGTGCAGGGCGTGGAGTTTGATGCACCCTTCTTTGGGCCCATCGCCCGAGAAGTGGACTACCTGCATCACCCGGTGTTCAACCGCTACCGTTCGGAAACCGAGATGATGCGGTACATCAAAAAGCTCGAGAACAAGGACCTGAGCTTGACCCACGCCATGATTCCACTGGGGTCATGCACCATGAAGCTCAACGCGGCCACGGAATTGATTCCCATCACGTGGGCGGCGTTCGCAGAGTTGCACCCATTCTGTCCGCCTGACCAAGCTCGAGGCACGCGGGCCATGCTTCAAGAACTGGAGCAAGACCTCGCCGAAATCACAGGGTTTGCGGGCGTGTCCTTGCAACCCAACAGCGGGGCCCAGGGCGAGTTTGCCGGTTTGATGGTCATCCGAGCTTACCACGCTTCACGTGGCGAGTCTCACCGGAACATTTGCCTCATTCCCAACAGCGCCCATGGGACCAACCCGGCCAGCGCCGTGATGGCGGGCATGAAGGTGGTGGTGGTCGGATGCGACAAGCACGGCAACATTGACGTGGACGACCTCCGGGCCAAAGCCGAAGCGCACAGCGCCAACCTCGGTGCCTTGATGATTACGTACCCCTCCACACACGGGGTGTTTGAATCGTCGGTCCTCGAAGTGACGGAGTTGATTCACGCCCATGGCGGCCAGGTGTACATGGACGGCGCCAACATGAATGCCCAAGTGGGGCTGACCAGTCCAGGGATGATTGGCGCGGATGTGTGCCACCTCAACCTGCACAAGACCTTCGCGATTCCTCATGGAGGGGGTGGTCCCGGTGTGGGACCCATTGGCGTGGCGGCGCACCTCGTGCCGTTCCTCCCTGGCCACGACGTGGTGCCAGTAGGCACGGACACGGCCATTGATGCGATCAGTGCGGCGCCGTTTGGCAGTGCGTTGATTGCCCAAATCCCCTACGCCTACATCAAAATGCTTGGCCAGTCTGGCTTGACGGAAAGCACCAAGGTGGCCATCCTCAATGCGAACTACCTGAAGGCCCGCTTGGAGGGTGCGTACGACGTGTTGTACCAAGCAAAGAACGGAACGGTGGCCCACGAAATGATCCTCGATTGCCGCGCCTTCAAGGCGGTGGGCATCGAAGTCATGGACATCGCCAAGCGCCTGATCGACTACGGTTTCCATGCACCCACGGTGTCGTGGCCGGTGCCCGGCACGTTGATGGTGGAACCCACGGAAAGTGAGAGCTTGGAAGAACTCGACCGTTTTGCAGAAGCCATGTTGAGCATCCGCGAGGAAATCGCGGCCCTCGAGCGTGGGGAAGCAGACATGGAGGACAACGTTCTGAAGATGGCACCGCATACGGTGGAGGAAGCCACGGCGTCGGAGTGGACGCACCCATACTCGCGTGAAAAGGCGGTGTACCCGGTGCGTGACCTTCGCGCGAACAAGTTCTGGAGTTCTGTGGCCCGCGTGGACAACGCCTACGGAGACCGAAACCTGGTGTGCTCCTGCCCGCCCATGTCCGCCTTTGAAGAAATTTTGGCCTGACCCAACATCGACGTGTTCGCAACCCTTCCGTCCTGAAAAGCGACTTCTTAGGGAACGACCTATTTTCGCCCTGAATTCGACATTCCAAAACCTTATATACATGAAGCATCTGTACATTTTGGCCCTTGGCGGCCTCCTCAGCTTCAGCGCACAGGCTCAATTCAACCAGCCTTCCGCTGCAGCGAAAGAAGACATGGCACCTCGTCAGAAGGTGACCAACGTTCAAACGAACGTGGAGCGCGAAACCATTTGGACCAACGACATCAGCGATTGCGCGACGTGGTCGTTTGGCAACGGTTCTGCAGAAGTGGGCCAGCCTTGGACCGACATCGACATCGACTTTGCGTGCAGCACGGAAGGTCCGAGCGGTCCATACAACGGCTGGGCGGGCAGCAACGCTGTCGGAACGCCTCAGCCTGGTTTGAACAGCACGACCTCTGACAACGGGTTCTTGTTGATCGATTCAGACTTGTTTGGAGCCGACGCCAACTATGACGCAAGCTGGGTGGAGAACTCTTGGGCTCAGACTGTGGACCCCATCGACTGTTCTGCTTACCCTTACGTGAGCATCTCATTCCAGACGCGCTACCGCTGCTGGGACAACGGTGCCTCTGACGGCAGCGAGAAGTGCTTCGTGGAGATCAGCCGCGACGGCACCACTTGGCCCACCTTGACCAACGCCTACACCACGGAGTGGATGAACGAAGGCATGGTGGACTACGGTGGAGAAATGGTGCAGTGCCGTTATGAAGTGTTCCCTGACTCAGAGACGGGCTACCAAACGGACAACCCTTCCATCCTCGAGTTTGACATCACAGAAGCTGCCGGTGACCAGGGCACGATTTGGGTGCGTTTCCGTTGGATCGGAACCTGGGGCTACTCCTGGGAAATCGACGACGTCGAGGTCTACGAGACGCCTCAAAACGACACGCGCATCGACAACTACTTGAGCTACTCCAACTACTTCCAGACCGGCCTCTACGAGTACGGTGCATGGGCGCAGAGCCAAATTCCTGCGGATTTGCAGGCGGGTGCCAAGGTGTACAACGTGGGTTACGCAGACCAATCCAACGTCATGATGGACTTGGACGTCGACGGCAACGCTTACATGTCCAACACCATTGACACGTTGGGCTACGCGGCCAACGACACCCTCGTGGTGTCGTACCAGCCCACAGGTTTGGGCACACAGACCCTGAACTACTTGCTCTCTGCGGACGCCGAGGACGAGAACCCAGGCAACAACAGCGCCACCCAGAGCTTTGACGTGACGGACCTCCAGTACGGCCGTGACGACGGTGTGGTGACTGCAGCGTTCCCTGGTGACGGCACCGACGACTACATCGCCATGCCTTTGTACGACATCATCAATGACGTGACCATTTACGGCATCGACGTGGCCATCTTGGACGGTTCTGAGGACGGCACACCCATCCGCGGTTTCCTCGTGGACATGTTGGACGACCTCGCCTTGACCGAACAGTACGGCGGAGAGTTGATCAGCTCTGCGGAGGTGGACATGGCCACAGGCTACACCAACAGCGGCGAAGGCGACATCGTGTGGTACACGCTCGCGTTGGAAGAGCCTTACCAAGCGGCTTCAGGCGACTGGATCGGCGCTGCGTTTGAGCACTACGGTGGTGCCAACGTCCAAATCGGCGAGGCGCAGTACACTTACGACCAGACGGCGTTTGTGTACGGTCCTTTCGGCAGCGGTTCTGCGTACGACTGGTACTACAGCAACGAAGTGCCCATGGTGCGTTTGAACCTCGACCCTTCGGCCACCAGCACGGTCAACGTGGAGGAAGTGGCAACCATGAGCGGTTTTGAGTTGTTCCCAGCGTTCCCCAACCCAGCCAACGACAACACACGTTTCCAGTTCCGCCTCGACCAGACGTCTGACGTCACCTTCGAGTTGCGCGACATCACAGGCAAGTTGGTGGAGCAACGTGACCTCGGCACCCAACCTGCCGGTTACAACAGCTTCTTGATCGAGACCTCAGCGTTCGGCGCGGGCTCTTACACCGCCATCTTGACGGTGAACGGCGCACGCACCACGCAGAAGTTGATGGTCAAGTAAGACCAAGAACAAGACCGTCCTGCGGGACGACCAAGGAAAGGGGAGACGCAGGTCTCCCCTTTTTTCATGCGCTTGCGTCGGTGAAATGATGGACCGAGATGGTGGTCCTTCTTGGCTTCGGCTGTAAATTCCCCGCAAAACTGATTCACCTGAACATGAAAAATATGACTCTCTTGGCGGGGCTTGCGCTCTGCACGACGGCTGCTTTTGCCCAGCAAACAGTCCAATTTGAAAAGGCAATGAAGCCGATGCCCGCGTCCGTGGAGGAAGCGAATGCCTCCCGCAAAGCAGGCGTGACGGCGCTTGAAAGTGTCCGTGGCGGCGGTGCCATCCTCTTCCAGGAATCGTTCTCCAATGGATTCGACGGATCCAATGGCAACGGCGCTTGGAGCGTGGAAGACAACGCGAATGACAGCCTTTGGGCTTGGGTTATGCCCGGCGGACAGGGCATGTACGCCGACGGCAGCCCCACGGGCACGGCGCACCCCGGTGGAGAATACAGCACCAACATTGGCGCTTTGGCGTCGACGACGGCTGATGACGGCTGGATGATTTTTGACTGCGATTTCTACAACACGCCCATCGCGGATGGCTACCAGGATACCGACGGTTCTCTGACGAGCCCCACCTTGGACTTCACCGACAATGCGTCTGTGATTGTGAGTTGGGAGGCTTACTTCCGCTACTGCTGTTACCCCTACGCTCCTGTGTACCTGGAGGTCGGAACGACAGAAGATGGCGTGACGTCTTGGACGACATTTGACGCGCACGGATCTTTCATTGAGTCTGCCAACACGGCCTCTGCCAACCCGCTTCCTGTGAGCTTGGACGTGAGCTGTGTGGCTGCCAACATGGATTCGGTCAACTTGCGTTTTGCGTACCGTCAAGCCCCTGAAACAGGCAACGCATACAGTCACTACTACTGGGGCATTGACGATGTGACGGTGACGTCCAACGACATCGTGAATGACCT
Organism: Rhodopirellula sp.; assembly: GCA_002690925.1. Taxonomy (GTDB): domain Bacteria; phylum Planctomycetota; class Planctomycetia; order Pirellulales; family Pirellulaceae; genus Rubripirellula. Next base: position 4,364 of record NZGD01000261.1, on the reverse strand, counting down.
TGAAATCACCCAAATCACCAACGGCGATGTCTTCGCCGTCTGGGAATACCGTTTGACCCCCCTTGAGCAGGCCATTGCCAGTGCCGACGGCGGCATGGTGGCGGGCGTGATGTACCGAAATGTGGGCACGGACAACCAACTCAACGTCGAAGTCCTCGTGGAGGTGCTCGACGACGCCGGAACGGTGGTGAACAGCACCACGGAAGTGATTGACACGGTCTTCACATTTGCGAATGCACCCACGTGCCCCGCAAACACGCAGGACACCCTCTACATGTACACCGGATGGGAGCCCTCTGCTGTGGCAGATTACAGCTTGCGCATCACCATGACTGCGGAACAGGAAGACGCGACGCCGACCAACAACGTGCTGGCCAAGGACGTGTTGTACACCGACGACATCTACGGTCACGACGACACCAACGCGTTGGACGAGGAACTCCGCCCACGTGAGAGCGACGACATCGACGATTTCTTCGACCCCACAGGTCAGGGCTCCTTCTACTCTTGCCCCAACCCAGGTTCTGTGGCCTACGGCATCGCGGTGAAGTTTGGTGCCAACAGTGGTTTGACCATTGACGGTGCGGAGGACGACCTCGAGTTTGAGACCCGCCTCTACACTCTTGATGGCTCGGTAGGCATCACGGACAGCCCCTTTGACGCGGCGTACTGGGTGTACGATGTGGCGTGGAGCAACCCTGACGGCACGTCAGAAATTGAAACTTACTTGGAGTTTGACGACCCCATCGACCTCGAAACATGGGAGATTGGCGTGGGCGGCAACTACTACTTCGCCGCGGTGATGAGCGAATACGAGTCTGCCACCGAGTTGACGGTGCAGGGACAGGCCAACAGCGACTCTGACAACAGCACAGGCACCTTCAGCCAGGCCGGAGACGGAAGCTTCGTGTGGTTCACCAGCCAAACCTTCACGCCTTCGGTTCGCTTGATCACAAGCGAGCGCGAAGCGGTGGAGCTCTTGGAAGCCAACCACGGCATTCGCCTCGAGCAGAACATGCCCAACCCCGCAGCGGGCGTGACCACGATTCGTTTCGAACTCGGCCAAAGCCGAAACGTGACCATGGAGGTCCGTGACGGCATGGGTCGCTTGGTCACCACCAACGACATGGGCACCTTGGGTGCAGGTGTGCACACGTGGGATCTCAACCTCAGCGGTTGGGCCAGCGGTCTGTACACCTACACGCTCAAGGCAGATGGCTTGCGCACGACCAAGAAGCTCACGGTCAAGTAAGGCGTCAACGGACACAACACGACTTGGACAAGGCACTGCCCCTCGGGGCGGTGCCTTGTTGCTTTCCAAGCTATTTTCGCCGCATGGGATGGAAGGCCACATTGAGTCTGCCGTTGGCCCGCTGGGCCATGCGGCGTCTGCGCAAGTCGGTGTCCGATCCCGTGGCGGCGCAACAGGACGTTATGGCTGCCTTGTTGGCCAAGGGCAAGGCCACGGCGTTTGGCCGGGACCATGACTTGAAAGACGGACTTTCTGTGGCGGCGTTCCAAGCCAGGGTGCCGGTGCGCGATTACGAGGGGCTTCGAGGATACATGGAGCGGGCCGTGAAGGGGGAAGAGGATGTGGTTTGGCCAGGGGTGCCCTTGTACTTCTGCAAGACAAGCGGGACGACGTCGGGGGCCAAGTACATCCCCTTGACCAAGGACAGCATGCCCAACCACATCGGCAGCGCCCGCAACGCGTTGCTCGGCCACATCGCTGGAACTGGGGATGCGTCGTTTGTCGACGGCAAGATGATCTTCTTGCAGGGCAGTCCCGAGTTGGCCAAGACCTCGGGCGGCATTCATTTGGGCCGGCTGAGTGGCATCGTGGCGCATCATGTGCCCGGTTACCTGCAGGCCAATAGGCTACCGTCGTTGGAAACCAATTGCATTGAAGACTGGGAGACCAAGGTGGATGCGGTGGTGGAAGAGACCTGCCAGGAGGACCTGCGGCTCGTCAGCGGCATTCCTTCGTGGGTGCAGATGTATTTCGAGCGTCTGTTGGAGCAGACGGGCAAGGCCACGGTGAAGGAGGTGTTCCCCAACCTGTCGTTGTTCGTGCATGGCGGGGTGGCGTTTGGGCCATATGCCGAGCGGTTCAGGCAGCTGTTGGGCTTTGACATTCCCCGTGTGGAATTGTACCCGGCTTCAGAAGGCTTCTTGGCCTACCAAGATGCGCCCGGGGTGGAGGGGATGTTGTTGAATGTGAACGACGGCATCTTCTTCGAGTTCATTCCCGCGGATCGCTATTTCGACGAGGCGCCTCCGCGCTTGACGGTGGGCGAGGTGGAACTGGGGGTGCAGTATGCCGTGGTGTTGAGCAGCAACGCTGGGTTGTGGGGCTATGACATTGGGGACACGGTCAAATTTGTCTCCCACGACCCCCCTAGGGTGCTCGTGACGGGACGCATCAAGCATTTCACGTCGGCCTTTGGGGAGCACGTGATTGCCGAAGAGGTGGAGGGCGCAGCGCAAGAGGCCGTGGCCGCCCACGGAGGGGTTATGACCGAGTTTCACGTGGCGCCTCAAGTCACGCCGGAGGAAGGCCTTCCGTACCACGAGTGGGTGGTGGCCTTTGAGGAGATGCCCAAGGATGTGGACGCCTTTGCCGCGACGCTGGATGTCGCCTTGCAAGCCCGAAACCCCTACTACAAGGACCTGATTCAAGGGGCCGTGTTGCGCCCTGCGGTGGTGACACCTGTGCCTTCCGATTCCTTCACGGAAGCGATGCGGAAGCGGGGCAAGTTGGGAGGCCAAAACAAGGTCCCTCGCCTGGCCAACGACCGGACCATGGCGGACTTGTTGCTCGAATTCAACATGGAACCCAAGACAACCCGCGCATGAAGATTGTGGCGATTACCGGAGGAAGTGGCTCGGGAAAGAGCACCGTGTTGAACGGGTTGAAGGATCATTTTGGGGACCGCCTGTCCATGCTGTCTTTGGACGATTACTACCGCCCCAAGGAGGTCCTGCCCTTGGACGCCAATGGCGAGACCAATTTCGACGTCCCGGAAGCCATTGACCACCCCACCTTGCACGCCGACATGCTGAAGCTCGCCAAGGGCGAACAGGTGTCGTTCGAGACCTACACGTACAACAAGAGCTTGATGCAAACCGAGCTTGCGGTGATTGAGCCGCGAGAATGGTTGGTGGTCGAGGGTCTGTTTGTGCTGTGTTACCCCGCCGTGGCCGAGCTCGCGGACGTCAAGGCGTACATCGACGCCTCTCCAGAGGTTCGATTGGCGCGCCGCAAGCACCGCGACATGACGGTGCGTGGCTATGCGCCTGAAGAGGTTGAGTACCAATGGAAGCACCACGTTCGTCCTGCGGACCTGGCCCACATCGAACCGTGCCGCGCCACGTGCGACGTGGTGATCGACAACGACGAGGACTGGCGTGCCGGTTTGGCCCAATTGATTGAACAGATGGAAGCCCTGGACGCTTAAAAGGGCACCCCAATCGCAACACCATGAAAAAAGCCTTCACCCTGCCCACGTGCAAAACGTGTCAACGCATTTTTGACGACCTCCAACCTGAACAACTCGGGTGCGAGGTGGTCGACATCAAGGCCAAAGGCATCTCCGCCGAGGACCTCGACGCCATGAAGGCGCACGCCGGTTCCTACGAGGCGCTGTTCAGCCGCCGCGCGATGAAATTCCGCAGCATGGGCTTGGCCGACAAGACCCTCATGGAGCAGGACTACCGCAAGCTCATCCTCGAGGAGTACACGTTCCTCAAGCGTCCGGTGTTCCTCACGGACGCTGGCGTCACCGCGGGATCAGCCAAGGCCCAGGTGGCCGCGGCACGCGACCTGCTCTCGTAACGGTCGTGGGCGACATCCCTGCATCGTCTCCGTGGAAAGCCCACCTCGCCCTGTGGGGGGTGGGGCTCATCTACGCCTACAACTACCTCGTGGCCAAAGGTCTGATGCCTGAGAAAATTGGACCTTCCGGGTTCATTGCGCTGCGTGTGACGGGGGCGACGCCATTGTTTTGGCTCCTGTACGCGTTTCGGTGGGAACGCGTGGCGCGCGCAGACCTCGCACGTTTGTGGTTGTGCGGACTGACAGGGGTGACCATCAACCAACTCTTGTTCTTCAACGGCCTTGCTGCCACGAGCCCTGTGCATGCAAGCATCATCATGACCATCAACCCGGTGCTGGTGCTGTTGATCAGCGCGGCTGTGCTGGGCACGGCCATCACGTCGCGCAAAGTCGCGGGCATTGCGCTTGGGGCCGCGGGCGCCATCACCTTGTTGCTGAACAGCGGAGGGGCCGGGCTTGAATCGCACGCCAGTTGGCAAGGCGATCTCATGGTGCTCCTGAACGCGGCCAGCTACGGGGTCTACCTCGT
>NZGD01000260.1 GCA_002690925.1 Rhodopirellula sp. | reverse complement strand
TTCAATCTGAAATCAATGGGTATCTGGAAGCGTTACCGCGTGTTGCAAACTCCCCCGCTGCGCAAAGATTGCAGGTCCAGCCAAATGGAGAGACGAGCTATTCGAGAACGAAACCACTTGATGGTAAGTACGCCAGAGCTGTTGATCAGAAACATGTTGAAGTGTTGATTCCAGCCAGCTTTGAGACGAATGTTGTTGGCTTCATCTCACAGCTTGAAACTACGGTTCCCATCAGAGTGAGGTCACAAGCACAACGTGTTGTGATCAATGAACGCGAAGGAATTGTGGTGATTGGCGAAGGAGTCGAAATTGCACCAAGTTTGATCTCGCATCGGAACCTCAGAATTCTTGCCGGTGGAGGGCCTTCGCTAGTCGCTGTTGACCAGAATCCTAATCCAACCTTGCAGAGTCTGGCTGATGCGTTGAATGCGTTGGAGGTGCCTACCGCTGATTTGATTGCAATCATTAAGACATTGCAGAAGAAGGGCGACTTGTTTGGTGAGGTTGTGTTTGAGTAATTCAAGCGATCACGCGTCGGCAGTGGGGGAACCAGCATGGCGCATTCTGGAATCGAAGCGATGTTTTACACAGGAGCGAAGGCATGGATTTGAGTGCGGTATCTAATCCAACGGGAACATCACGCCCCACGAGAATGTCAGGTATGAATCCCCTGGCTTCTTCAAATGCTGATTCAACGTTGCGTGATAGGGCAGGATTCGGAGGGGCAGCGAGAAACACAAGTCTTGCCAATGAAAAACTACAACCTCGGTTCAACGAGATTCTGGATCGTTTTGGCGATGCAACGCTGGTGCCTGGTGATGAGTTGGGTGGAAATGCAGTGGGTGGTGATGCGATGGAATTTCGGTTTAACGCTGTTGGGGAGCGACCGGATGATATTCGCGGGGATTTAAGCGATAGCCTGGAAATCGATTCAAATTCTGCGAGACCGCCACGCCCGATTGACGTGAGCAAGGTGGGTGAGACATCCGAACTGAAGGAAAAGTTCACTGAGTTTGTGGGGCAAACACTCTTTGGTAGCATGCTTGCGTCCATGAGAAAAACACTCGGCAAGCCAGCTTACATGCATGGTGGACGTACGGAGGAGGTCTTTCAACAACAACTCGATCAGGTGATCGTCGAAGATCTCACGGAAGCTTCGGCGGATTCAATTGCGTCACCGATGTTTGACTTGTTCAAGATGCAGAAACGGAGTTAGTGATGGTGTGGCTAAATCGTGTCGAGGCCTATCTTGATGATCTGGAAGTTGCAGCTGATGAACTGGCGCGACAGATGAAACAGATGAAAGTGGATCAAGTACCGGCATCCAAGGGGGATGCCACGACGTCGGGGGGAATTGACGGCAGTTTGGCTGTCGGGGTCAACGCTGCCACGGAGCGGTTGGCTAGCTGCTTATCAGAGTTAGAAGGTAAGGTAGCTCATAGGGAACGTTTGTTGCGTGCAGCGGACGCTCCGGAATCCGGTTTAACTCTGAGCGAAAAGCTTGAGGCAGGCCGGGAGCCGCGGAGTCGGAGTTTGTATCGCAGATGTGAGACCATCAGCGAGATGATGGCGGATATCAACAATCATGCCTTATCGCTGTTCGTTTGCCAGTTCCATCTGGCGAATTTGACTGATGATGTGGTGAGGCTCATGGCAGGGGTTTCCGAGCCGACGACTTATGGTGACTCAAGAAAACCCGACAAACTAGGCGGCAATCTGTTTAACGAGTCCGCATGAAGGTTTCTTCGTGCTTCATTGCCTCTTGATGAGAAGGTGGTTGTGGCTAGGACCGGGTAGTCTGCGTTCGTCGTCAGCGTTAACAGTGGGGGCGAAGGTAGCGGCAAGTCCCTGAGTGACGTGATTCTTCCGTCACTGTTACCCATCTGCTGCACTGATTTACTACATCCTCACTGATGTGTTGAGAATATCTGCGGGCGTGCCAAAAGCGTCTACGGGGTGCTAAACAAAGGCACGCAGGGTTGGAACGGTGAGACGCGTGGTTGTGCCAAGCGTCACGCTCAAACGCCAAAATCACGGAAGGCTCGTTCGCTCCAGGCAGGTCCTTGAAAATCGGATTCGCATTGTTTCTGGTGTTTTGTTGGCTGGGATTGCAGAAGGCTGGGTGGAGTTGTTTTAGGCTGGATATCTCGGCGGCGTTCTGTGCCCGAGGTTGCAAAAGAAGGCTTCTGGGCGGCCGTGGTCACGATGTGGCCGGTAGGGTGCGGCATTTTGGTACAAACTGACACAGAGCAGCAGATGATAGAGGATTTTGTGTTTACATCGAGTTTGCGGTGCAAATACTGCCCACGCTGGTAGAAAGCGTTGCATTTTGAAGCCTGCAACAAGGTTGAACGGCTTGGGATAGGTGGAGATTTGCTGTGCGGGGAGGAGGCTTGATTGGGTTCGGTTCACTGGATTGTCACGAATCGTTATCGGGGGCCGAATTAGTCGGGGTAAACGGCTATATTGACGGTTCGCTAAGAAGTCTTGAAATCACTCTGTGCCGATCTCTCTGTGTTGCTATGGATTGCCTATGTCTACCGAAACAATGTCCGTCGAAGAGGAAGCCCGTGTCGTGGAGCAGATTCTGCAAGGGCGGGACAAAATCGCGTCCGAACTTTCGAAGGTGATTATTGGACAGCATGATGTTATTGAACAACTATTGATTTCGCTATTCGCTGGTGGGCATTGTCTGATCACTGGAGCTCCCGGGCTAGCCAAGACCTTGTTGGTCCAAAGTGTTTCCCAAATCTTCCACTTGAAGTTTCAGAGAATTCAGTTCACGCCGGATTTGATGCCAGCTGATATCACCGGAACTGGGATTCTGGAGCAGGATTCTGATGGTCGTCGTAACTTGCAGTTTGTGCAGGGTCCGATTTTTGCCAATGTAATTCTCGCCGACGAGATCAACCGTACTCCACCGAAGACGCAAGCGGCTTTACTGGAAGCGATGCAGGAACATCAGGTCACTGCGGCTGGGCGTCGGTACCAGTTGGAGGAGCCCTTTTTCGTGCTCGCCACGCAGAACCCAATTGAGATGGAAGGCACCTATCCACTTCCAGAGGCTCAGCTGGATCGTTTCATGTTCAATGTGATGATCGACTACTTGCCCCCTGAGGACGAATTGAAGGTGGTAATGCAGACGACTTCACGAAGTGCCGAGGCGATCGAACCTTTGTTCACCGGAGAAGACGTGGTTCGTTTTCACGAGGCCGTGCGAAAAGTCCCTATCGCGGAAGAAGTGGGAGCTTACGCGGTACGATTAGCCGCGGCGACGCGTCCAGGACGCGATGGTGTTCCAGATTTCGTGAATGAATGGGTGAGTTGGGGAGCGGGGCTCCGCGCCGCCCAGACTTTGGTTTTGGGTGCAAAGGCGCGAGCGCTGCTCAATGGGAATGCTCATGTAAGCATGGATGACATTCGTGCCTTGGTACATCCCACGTTGAGGCACCGTGTCTTGCTCAGCTACAAGGCTGAAGCCGAAGGGGTTTCGATTGAAGATGTGATTGATCGTCTTCTGACCTCCGTTGCGAGTAACTCAAACTAATGGCTGTGGGTACTGACACCTCATCTGCTGCCACGAAGCAAGCTGATGCTGTGGCTGCAATTGACCCGCTGGCTGTGATGCGGATCAAAGACCTTGTGCTGCGCGCCAAAGCGGTTGTCGAGGGTTTTTACAACGGATTGCACCGAAGTCCGTTTCACGGATTTTCCGTCGAATTCAGTGAGTATCGACCCTACAGCACGGGCGATGACCTGCGTAGTCTCGATTGGAAGCTCTTTGCGAGAACAGATCGCTACTACATCAAGAAGTTCGAAGACGAAACCAACCGCCGCTGTTATCTGATACTTGACCAAAGCCGTTCCATGGGTTTTGGTTCGCTGGATTACAGCAAAATTGATTACGCAAAAACCTTGGTCGCAACGTTTGCCTACTACTTGACGCTACAACGCGACAGCGTAGGGCTGATGACCTTTGATGAAGGGGTTGGCGAATTCATCAGTGCGCGGCAACGAGAAGGACACTTTCGGCAAATGATGGTTGCGTTATCTCGTCCAGTCGCAGGCTCGGGAACAGACTTGAGTCGGCCGTTGATGCAGATTGCTGCCTTGGTGAGAAGGCGAGGATTGATCGTTCTCGTCTCCGACATGTTGGCATCGGTCGATGATCTACGGACCAACTTGGCCTACCTGCGGTCTCGAGGTCATGAGGTTGTCATCATCCGCGTGGTTGATCCCGCCGAAGTGGAATTGAATTTCAAGGCACCAAGCATGGTGGTGGATATGGAAACACAGCGTGAAATCTACCTTGATCCGGAGGCGGCAAATCAGGCCTACACGCAACAATTCTCCGAGCATCGCGATCAACTGCAGGCCATTTGTGATTCGCTGGGAGTCGAAATCTACGAAACTCGAACGGACCAGTCGCTGGATGATGCTTTGTTTCATGTCGTGAGTACCCATCGCCGGAGGGTGGGGGGGCCCGCTCGCGCTGGGATGCTGTCGTCAGCTGGTGGAGGTGGTGCGCGATGAGCTTGCTTGCTCCTCTGTACGTGATTGGTGCATTCGCAATCGGTGCTCCGATTCTATTTCACTTGATTCGGCGACAACCGAAAGGTCAGGTGCTGTTTAGCTCCTTGATGTTTCTGAAGCCTACGCCGCCGCGTTTGACTCGCCGTAGTCGGCTGGATAATTGGTTCTTGCTGTTGCTGCGTGCACTGGCCCTGCTTCTGTTGGCAATTGCATTTGCCAGACCGTTTTTACGAAGTGTTGCACTTTCTCAGGCTGCAATTCCGGGACGCCGCCTGGTGATGGTTATCGATCAGAGTGCCAGTATGCAAAGGGCGGGACTCTGGAAACAAGTTGTCAGTGAGGTAGAGCGAGTGCTCGAAGACCTGCAGCCAGCCGATGAATTGGCTGTCGTCGCGTTTGATGAGCAGCCCTATGTGTTGCTTGGGTTCGAGGAAACAGCGAAATTTACGCCCGAACAATTACAAACAAGCGTTCCGGATTTGCTTGAGTCAATCAAACCAACTTGGGCGCATGGCGAGATGGGCAATGCGCTCGCGTTTGCTGGAGATCTGGCCGTCAGCCATGAAGCAGATGGTCAGACCCCGACTGTCGGCAGTTTAGATGGCAGCGGAAGAAAAAACTCCTTGGGCCCCGCCGGTACCAATTCACATTTGATTTTGATCAGTGATATGGCAGCTGGTAGTGAGCTTGATGCGTTGCAAACTTACGCGTGGCCGAAAACGCTTCGTGTTGATGTTCGACGGATGGTTACAGACCAGAGAACCAATGCGTCAGCTCAAATTCTTGAGTCCAAGGCCGAGTCTGCGGTTGATTTGGATCGCGTGCGAGTTCGTGTGTCAAACTCCGCTGATGCAACATCGTCACGGTTCAGTTTGCGGTGGGCTGGTGGCACACCGACGAATGCTAACGCAAGCTTGGTCGAGAGTTCTCAACAATCCGCGGAACTTCCAATTCAAGTGCCGCCCGGTCAATCCAGGGTGGTAAGAATGCCGTTGCCAGGCCCGGGGATGACGTCGCTTCTGCTGCAAGGCGATGATCATGAGTTCGACAACCAACGCTTCGTTGTAGCATCCGAGCCGCTGCCTTCCAAGCTGCTTCACCTCGGCCAAGTGGTGGGGGAACCACGGGATAACCTCCTGTTTTATCTGCAACGAATACCATTCGATAACAAACGCAGGATTGTGACAGTCGAGACGCTTGAACCTAAGCAGTTGAGTGCTGCACCAGACCCTGCAGATGTTCCACTGCTGGTCGTGACGGAAGAACTGAGACCACAGGATGCAGCCACAGTAAAGGCCTATTGCGAGGCTGGCGGGCGTGTTCTTTTTGTCTTGCCGAAGTTCCAACAGCAGGTCACTCCAATGCCTGAAGTGAAGCCTGACGCGGAGGGCAGACGTTCGATTTCCTCAGGTCAGTCACTGAAATCCGGTCAGTCACTGAAATCCGTTCAGTCACTGAGATATGGTGCGACTGTAAATCTGATTTCGGAATCAACGCTTGAGTTTCGAGAAGCAGAAATCGCTGACTATGCGATGTTGAGTAGAATTGATTTCAGTAATCCGCTCTTTCAAACAATGGCTGATCCACAGTTCAATGACTTTTCAAAAATACGGTTCTGGGCCCACCGCGTGATCAGTAACGTGGATGCGGACTGGCAGATCGTCGCTCAATATGATGATGGTGATCCGGCTGTGCTGGAAAAGAAAGTCGGGATGGGGCGTTTGTTTGTATTGGCCAGCGGTTGGCAGCCTACTGAAAGTCAGCTGGCGTTATCCACCAAGTTTCTGCCGCTCATGTTCAGCTTCTTTGAAGCAGGGGCAAACATGGCAGCATCCGAACAGTACACGATTGGTGAGTTAGTAGATTTTCCCGCATCGGACTCTGCAAAAATCGTGAATCCATCAGGTGAGTCATTTGACTATAAGCAGACCAGCGATCAGGAAGGTATCCGTGTGCCCGGTATCTATCAGTTCAAAACGGCAAAGGCAAGCAGTTCGTTCGCTGTCAACTTGAAAGAGTCTGAAAGTCGTACTGAACCATTGGATGACGAATCCTTAGCTGGGTACGGTGTGTTGTTGGGTGAGAATGTTTCTACTGCGGAAACGTTGGAAAACGAGCGGCAATTGCGAGATCGTGAGCTTGAAAGCCAGCAACGACTATGGCAGTGGATCCTCGTCTCGGCGTTGGCTTTGCTGGGTTTAGAGACTTTGCTGGGAAGCCTATGGAGCCGCAGAGGGCAGGCCAACGGGGCACCGGTGGTAGAGACGGGGTAGCGGTGGTAGTGACCGGGTAGCGGTGGTTCGATGAGGGTGACTGTGTCTTCACGCGGCCAGTGATGGCGGTAATTAGTTGATTAAGAAGATGGATTGAACAGATGAACGATACATTGTTGGATCGAATTCGGCCTGTCACGAAGCGTTTGCGAAGCGTACGGTTTTGGCGTTTGCTGTCCCTGATCACATTTTTTGGGGCAGGGTGCGCTTGGCTGCTGCAGCAAGAAGTTGCTGCTGGAGAAACCAATGGCACGCAGTTGGGTCGAATGTTGTTGTTCGTCGTGCTGGCCATTGCCATCGTGGCTTACTTTGTGTGCCGGTTCAGTTTCCGCAACCCTCGTGCGGTGGCAAGGCAAATCGAAGATCACTTTCCGAGTCTGGACCAACGGTTACTGACTGCCTTGAGTCAGCGAGAAGAACAACTTAGCTATCTGCAGCAACGCGTAGTGCGGGAGGCTCGCGAACATTCCCGAACGCATCGTTGGGCAGAAACCGTACCTACAAAGCAAGTGGTTTGGAGCCGGCTTTCAGGCATGAGTGCGTCACTGCTGTTTGCGGTATTTGTGCTTGGCCTTTGCTTTCCTGGAAGCGTGGCGGTTGAGGTCAATGCCGCGGCAGGTTCAGTTGAAAATATGGATTCTATTGATGTGCAACCCGGTGATGCCCAGATTGAACGAGGGACCAGCCTGGTTGTTACCGCGCGGTTCCCGGACTCCGTGCCAGAGCGTGCCGAGCTAATTTGTGAATCGGAGGATGGCACTCTGCGAAGAATTGAAATGTCCCGAAATCTTGATGATCCAGTGCTTGGGGGATACGTCTCGTCAGTTGATAGCTCGTTTTCTTATCAGGTGGTAACGCCAAGTTGGGAGAGCGAGTCTTATGATGTGGAGGTGTTCGAGTTTCCTGCACTGGTTCGCAGTGATGCGTTTCTCTCGTTCCCAGAATACAGCGGTCTGCCAGCAAAACTCATTGAGGACACAGTTCGGGTGTCTGCGGTGGAAGGGACTGAACTCACTTGGATTTGCTATCTGAACAAGTCAGGCGTAAAGGCTGAGTTGGTGGCGGAGGATGGAGGTCGGACGCCGCTGCAGATGAGTGATGAATACCCCGGCGCCTTGGTTGCCAGATTCACGCTAAAAGAGTCGAGCAGAATGAAACTCGTGCTGTTGGACGATGCCGGCAGGCAGAATAAGTATCCTCCTGTATTGATCGCGCGAGTCCTGCCCAACCGTCCGCCAACGGTCAAGTTGACGCAAGGGGGTGACCTGACCGTTTCGCCGCTTGAGGAGGTGGGACTTGGCGCCGAAGTGCGAGATGACTTTGGTGTTACCGCTCTGGGGATCGCCTACACCTTTCACCGAAATTCACCCGTTGAGATTGTGTTGGCCGAAGCAACGGGACGGGGTGAAAAAGTGACGGTCTCTCATCTGCTCGCATTTGAAGATTTGGGAGCGGAGCCTGATCAATTACTTTCCTACTATTTTTGGGCTGAAGATATCGGTGCTGATGGAAAACCGCGACGCACAGAAAGCGATATGTTCTTCGCCGAGGTCCGACCTTTTGATGAGATCTTTCGGCAGGGCGAGCAGCCACCGGGAGGCCAACAACAGCAGCAACAACAGCAACAGCAGGAAAGTCAAAATGGCCAAAAAGCTGAACAGCTTGCTGAGCTTCAGAAGCAGATCATCAGTTCCACTTGGCGTGTTATCCGTGATGAACGAGGCCTGATAATTAGCGAGGATTTTGATGCAAATTTACGGCTTGTTATGGACGGGCAGACAGATGCATTAACCCAGCTTGATGAAGCTGCCCAAACGATTGAAGATGAAAAATCACTCACCATCGTCGACTCAGTAAGAGCCGACATGCAGACCGCCTTGGAACAGCTCCAAGAAGCGGCGGGCGACTCAAGCGTGGTTCCTTTACCCATTTCCATGACCGCTGAACAAGCGGCTTATGGTGGCTTGCTTCGCTTGCGTGCGCGTGAGTTCGAGGTGACGAGGCAGCAGCAACAGAGTCAAAGCCAGAGTCAGTCGCAAAGCCAGTCACAGCAACGAAGACAGCAACAGTTGGACGACCTGGAAATCGACCAAGATGAAAATCGATATGAAACCGAGCAGCAAGCCGAAGAGTCAAGTCAGCAGGATGCGGAGGAGCGGGAAGTCCGACAAGTGCTGAATCGTCTCAAAGAGCTAGCACGACGGCAGGAAGATTTAAATAAAGAGCTTGCGCAACTACAGTCCGCGCTTGAAGAAGCAGAAAAACAAGAGGAGCGTGAGGAAATCGAACGGCAACTCAAGCGTTTGAGGGATCAGCAGCAGGATCTTTTGCGTGAGACGGATGAACTGGGAGAACGGATGCAGGAATCAGAGAATCAGGAGGATATGGCTGATGCCGCAGAGCAACTGGAACAAACACGCGAGAATGTGCGACAGGCCGCGGAAGCATTGGAGCAAAACGATGCTGCACAGGCGCTCACCTCGGGGAGAAGAGCGGAAAGAGAATTTGAGGAAATGCGAGACGAGTTTCGGCAAAGGGCGGCTGGGCAATTCAGCGAATCCGTCAGGCAGATGAGAAACGATGCCCAGGAATTGGAGCAAAAACAGGACGAACTATCTGAGCAACTGAGTGACCTGCAAGAAAAGCCAGCCGCGAGCGGGCTGAGGGCTGAGAATAATCGTGAGCAAATTGAGGAAGCGATTGGTGAACAGAGAGAACGATTAGATGATCTGCTAAATCAAATGCGGCAGACGGTTGAGGAAGCAGAGGTCGCTGAGCCATTGCTGGCGCAGAAATTATACGACTCATTCCGCAAAACAAATCAGAGACAAGTTGATCGGCAACTCCGGGAAACCAACGAGTTGTTAAAGCAAGGATTTGAACCTCAGGCTCGCGAACGCGAGCGTGCCGCAGCAGACGGGGTGGAACAGCTAAGGCAAGATCTCGAGGAGGCCGCGAGCACCGTGCTGGGAGATGAGACAAGGGCTTTGGAGCGAGCGCTGAGTGAATTAGAGCAGTTGGAACAAGCGTTGGATGGGGAGCTGCAACGAAATAGCCCCGCGGACATGCAACCACAGAGTCAACAACCCGGACAGCAACCCGGCGAGCAACCCGGCGAGCAACCCGGACAGCAACCCGGACAGCAACCCGGACAGCAACCCGGACAGCAACCCGGACAGCAACCCGGACAGCAACCCGGACAGCAACCCGGACAG
>NZGD01000259.1 GCA_002690925.1 Rhodopirellula sp. | reverse complement strand
GGAGTCCACGTCCGGCCTTGGGATCTGATCCAAAAACTGTCGCGCGTATGCCGACAGACTATCAACGTATTGACGCTGTCCCTCCGCATAAAGAGTGTCAAAGGCAAGCGAACTCTTTCCACTACCTGAAACCCCAGTGACTACCGTCAGAGCATCCCGCGGGATATCCAGACTGACACTTTTTAAATTATGAACTCGGGCATTACGTATGCGAATCAAATCGCCAGTGAGTACCGTCGTTTTTCGCTTGGCATTGCTGTTAACCAATCGACCCGTAATCCAGATGCGAGAAGGGAACCAAAAGATAGATTAGAATCATTACTTGTCTTGAACCAAACGGCAACCACATTGAAATCCCATGCAACTGGCACCTTCCTACCACAAATTCAAACGGAAGACCGCAGAAACAACCCGCCCCACTCTGTACTTAGGCACGCATCTGCGGCACAGGTGCTTGCCTGTCCTACTTTCCGCCTTCTTTTTTTCTGCTTCGACAACTACCGGCTTCTCCCAATCCTTGACCAAGGTTTTTGTTGACGCCGTTGAATCACAGCAAGTCGTAGGTGCGCAGCTAATTGAGGGCTCGACGCAGTTGGCGGAGGTAAACAGCGTGAACTTTGGTTTTACCTCACCCGATCGTCGCAACCGGGTAACAGAGAACACCATGTTTTGCATCGCATCATGTTCAAAACCACTAATCTCATGCATGATCTTCACGCTGGTCGAAAAGCGTCAACTGGACCTCAATTCACCGATCCACCAATGGCTAGCAGCATTCAACGCAACACAACTGTCAGACGGCACGCCCACCGCGTCTCCAACGCTGAAACAGCTACTAGCACACCGAGCAGGGATCTACTCACAAAAAGAGAACCCAAATGCTCAGCAATTAAGTGCGATCCGAGACTTTCGCCTGACGTTGTCGCAATCAGTCAACCTGATTTCGCAACAGAGTCTGCAGTCCCACCCTGGAAGTCGATACGCATACAGCGGCGCCGGTTATTGCCTGATAGGAGCAATAGCCGAAAAGGCAACACATCAGCCAATTGAAAAAATACTGAATGTCCAACTTTGTAAGCCGTTAGGCATGTCATCAACTACATTTTTCCCACACCGATTAACGGGCAGGGTTGTTGCAACTGGGGGTGCTTCACGTTGGACGTCCCCTCATCTTCTGGGTGACGACTTGCAACTACCGTTAGTGGGTGGAAGCATTCACACCACCGCCCTCGACCTGCAGCGTTTTACAAGAATGGTTGCTGATCGTGGCATCTACAACAAGCAACCCATCATGGACGCCACAACTTGGTCTCAATACGTTTCCCAGCCCTACCTTATGCAGCGATATGGATATGGCTGGACACGCACCGTGACGGGTAATGAAATCGTGCTATCGCACAGCGGATCTTTGCCACCATCACAGGCGATGCTACAGATCAACCTACGTACACGGAAATACACCATTGCACTCTGGACTTTAGCAAACCCGGGGAACTCAATTGCCACAGCCAAGCTTCGCTATCAGATCCGACAAGCCCTTGATGGTACATAAGCGTCCCTAAATAAAACACTTCACTCACTTCTCATTGAAATAACGTGCTTTAGCGAACAGGTCACGCCCCATTTCTACGTTCAGCTGTAAATTCATGTAGTTGTACTCCTCCATCAGACGCGGAGGTCCGCCGACGGTGGAGGGCCAGTCAAACACAACCAACCGTACTGGAACATTCAATTCGTCATCAATGTAGAGACTTGCTTTGTAAAAAGTGAACTCCTCTGACTTCACCGGATGTTCAACCTGAATGTGGGTGCATGAGCGATCTTTCAATTTGGCATTTTGAAAATATCTGACCACCGTATTCCGCGCGGCCGGGTCAGCACTCACATCTCTTTTTGCAAGATCGATCAACCGCTGCATGATTCGATCAAATCCGATATCTGTTATGGGATACCGACTCTCTCGTCGGGCCGATTCACCATTGGGTTCAACCTTTAACTCCACATTTTTAAAAAGTCCCGATCCACCCATTCGAACCCACGCATGTCCATCATCATGGTCTTCCCTAAACAGGACGACTCGCCCCTTCACCCTGGCAGGCCCGAGGAACGTCATTAACACGCACATCGGTTCTGATTTCTCGCCCGCGCTATACTCCGCACATCGAACCTTTATATCAGCGTGCTGATAAGCTTGGAGTCGCCCGCCAATACGCTCACGCTTTACAAGCTGGCAACTATAAGATCGGATATTTTCCTTGATATAGCTTTGACGCTCCTCCGCGAATTGAATAGTCGCGACAAGAGGATGCACCATCGCAGGCTCAATTTTTCCGGAGTGTGTGTCTCCATATACCGCGTGGACCGACGAGACAAAGCACAGGCAGAACAACCACCCAATTCGCAAAGCATCTTTAGATAGCAACATTGTTCACCTTCTAATTCGATCGGCCACCGACCTAGGCACTAGAACCCCAAAATTTTTATCCCACACTGCAACATTCCAAACTAATCAAACACCACTCGCTTACCGCTGTACGTTGAAAGAAGCACGTGAAACGCAGGAAGAATCATCTTCCGCATCTCCTGCCGATGCGTTGCAAGACTAACCATCACGTACGCCGAGGCAACATTCCTCATGCGCAACCTGAAACCCCCGCTGCAATCGCGCGTGGCCGCCCCAAAAAAGCAAATTGCCCTATGTCCTCCGTGAAACTGATCCGTGCCAACCGGAAGATCGCACCTCTGCACTAACCGTTAAGGTCCAATGATGCCGAAACCAATTGAAAACACGATCTTTTTCACGTTATCATTATGAAAAACCGGGAAGCGAACGCCTAACGAGCATGGAGGACACCAGAACCCCCCTAGGGCGATACCCATGAAACGCGAATTACGAGGAAGCTTAGCTTTCAGGGAGTTTCTGCCAAAGCTGTACAGATCTCAACAATGGCAGCGCGACTCGGACACTTCCACGTAAACCCCTCTCCCGAAACCACTCCGCCCCACTCCTGAAATTCCTCAACTGTTTCAAGAGGCAAAACCCCAAACTTGATTTCACTTACATCAGGCATCCACGCATTGAACAGATCAGTGGGTTCCACACACACCTGACGCAATGTTCAAGCTCATTTGGTTAGTCCCTAAGGAAACTGACACGGGACTAAGGCAACAAACCGCCGTCGCAGGGAACGACTGCCGAAAACCTAAGGCCATCAACCTGTTGATCACATCAAGAGCCCCAATTCCTTTCTGAATCAAAGCCTGCTTCACAATGCTCATCAGCTCGACGTTCAGCACCCACAAATTTCGTTCACAAACGCAATCAAACTATCCGTTCTTTTTCATGCCTGGCTTTCCGCAGCTTTTTTTTCTCTTCGCGTGCTGTCTTCCACTGACGGCATTATCACAGACGGAGCGCAAACTTAACGCGGTGAACACACAAGCGAAAGGTGAACATCCACCATCGCCGACCGACTCGGCTTTGAAAATGAAGGTTCCGGACGGCTTTTCGGTAACACTATTCGCAGGAGAGCCGTCGGTTCACCAACCCATCGCGTTTGACATTGATGACCGCGGCCGGCTTTGGGTAGTGGAATGCTATACCTATGAGGGAAGCTATGATCTGGACCTGCACGACCGAATTTTGATTTTCGAGGATACCGACGACGATGGGAAATTTGATCAGCGACGGATTTTCTGGGACGAGGGACACAGACTCACTGGAATCACCTTAGGCTTCGGAGGTGTATGGGTCACATCCGCACCGCACCTGCTGTTCATCCCAGATCACGACCAAAATGACCTGCCGGATAACGATCCTGTTGTTGTACTAACAGGATTTAGCACGCGCGCACGCCACAATATGGTCAACGGACTACGCTGGGGTCCCGATGGTTGGCTCTATGGTCGTCATGGAATCACGGACACCTCTATCGTCGGCACCCCTGATACACCACTCGGAAAACGCACACGGTTGAACTGCTCGATTTGGCGTTACCATCCAACTGAAAAAACATTCGAAGTAGTGACCCATGGCACCACAAATCCATGGGGTTTGGATTACAACGACCATGGACAATGGTTCTTCACGAACAATGTCATCAACCACTTGTGGCACCTCATACCCGGTGCCCATTACCAGCGGATGTTTGGTGATGACTTCAACCCGAACTTATACGCTTTGATCCCGCCCGCCGCTGACCATTTCCACTGGGATACACTCGGCGAACCGGGGGTCAACAACAACTCAAACCGAAAGAAATATGATGGCCGTCATGATTCTCACGGGGGCGGTCACTCTCATGCTGGGGCGATGATTTATCTCGGCGGCAAATGGCCGGAGGAATACAAAGGTACAATTTTCATGTGCAATACACATGGAAGACGTGTCAATCGAGACCAACTGATCCGGACAGGAAATGGCTACCGCGGGAGCCATGAACCAGATTTTTTGCTTGCTAACGATCCATGGTTCCGTGGTGTTGAAATGAAATATGGTCCTGATGGTGACGTCTATCTCACGGACTGGTCCGACCTTGGGGAGTGTCACGACCGTGATGGTGTCCATCGAACCAGCGGTCGGATCTACAAAATCATTTACACAGGTAATGACGAAGAACCACCTCTGACCTCAGCAAAGCCACAGCTGAACACGGGCTTACCCAAGGATCTTGTTGACCTTCAGCTCCATCCCAATGACTGGTACGTGCGCCACGCACGACGACGCTTGCAGGAACTTGCGAGCGAGGGTGTCAACATGGAGCTCGCAACCACTCGCTTATTGTCCATCTTTGATTCGCATCCCCAAACCACACGTAAGCTGCGCGCTTTGTGGTGTTTAACCAGCATCAATGCAATCTCTGACGAATGGATAATCCTCCAGCTTCAACATCCCGACGAGCATATTCGGCTGTGGGCCGTGCAGTTGCTCAGTCAGTCTACGGCAGACCCCACCACTATTGCAAAGGCTCTGGAATCGATGGCACGTGCGGAACCTTCGCCACTCGTCCGTCTATACCTTGCGTCTGCTCTGCAGAAAATCCCAACATCCATGCGTTGGGGCCTTGCCACCGCGTTGGTGCAACATGAGCAGCACACAAATGATCCAACACAGCCTTTGATGATTTGGTATGGGATTCAACCTGCGGTTTCACTCGCTCCCTCGAAGGCACTTAAACTGGCCAGTTTGACAAGATTCCCAATTATCCGCCGTCATGTATCTCGGCTCCTCGCTTCAAAGATTGACGAGTCACCCGAGCACGTCACTCACCTCCTGCGGGCTGCAAGCCAAACTCAAACGGCATCAGCTCAACACTATCTGGATGGAATCGCGGCAGCGTTTCGCGGCAGAAGAAAGGTACCTTCTTTACCAGCTTGGATTCCACTGGTCAAAAAATATCAAACGGAAAACAATGGTCAACTGCACGACGTAGCAACCGAGATATTGGTGGTTTTGGGTGATGGCCGCACCGTCGAGTCGCTACTTAAAACAGCGCGCAACCTGGATGCCGACCCCACTGCACGCCGGCAAGCCCTGAAGGTGATCTTGGACTCTGACTTGGAAGGTATTCAAAAGACGTTGCTCTCGCTTCGATCCGATCGTGTCATCGGTGCCGATGCAATTCGGGGCCTCGCTCAATACCCAGGTCCGAATGTTCCACGACAGCTCATCAACATGTACGCGAACGCGAAGCACGGTCATCGACCAGCAATTATCGAGACTCTTGCCTCGCGTCCAAGTTACGCAATCCACCTGATGGATGCTCTTGCTGATGGAACGGTCTCAGCAAGCGACCTCCCTGCAGGGACCGCCAGTCGAATTGCAAACCTTGGGGATCCCAACCTTAACGAACTCTTGGCCCGACACTGGGGCTCGGTACGAGCAACTTCAACAGAAAAAAGAGCTAGTATCAAACATTACAAAGCATTACTCACCCCAGAAACGTCAAGTCCCCAAGTCAATTCGTACACCAACGTGAAGAACGGACATGAATTATTCCGCAAAGCATGTGCGAACTGCCACAAACTGTTCGGTGAAGGTAGTGAAATTGGGCCTGATTTAACCGGCTCAAACCGAGACAGCGCGGACTACCTTCTCGACAACATCATTGACCCTAGCAGAATTGTACCTCGTGGAATGCGACAAGTGCTTGTTCTGCTCGATGACGGCCGCGTTCTAGCTGGCATTCCAATCCGTGAGGACGACCATACCCTCACAATCCAAACAGCAGATAGCGTCAAGACCTTTGAAACAAAACGAATTCAAGACCGGAAGCAACAGGAGACATCGCTGATGCCTGAGGGACTTTTGGAAAACATGAACGACCAACAAGTACGCGATCTATTCGCGTATCTTCAAAGCTCAACTCCGACCGACCTGCGAGCCCCGACAGAAAACTAGACGTCCCCACCGAACCTCGGCTCCCAAGCATCAGCGAATCTGCCCAAAGAAGGCCTAACCCAGCACCGTCTGGCCCATGGCCGCCCCTCTGCAAATACAACTGAGGCAATGTACGAATCTTCGCCAACAAGCGTGCCTGGGCGGGACTGTGCTAAAGATTCACGGTGTCAATGGCGTTAGGAACCATTGATTTTTTGTGTTCGTCGTCGGTTTGAATGGTGGAAGAGGAACAGGTTCCCCTGTGATCTCTTCAATGCCCCAACGCGTGGCGCTTGACAACAGGTTCGTATTGACCGCATATTCCTCGAGTGCCTCTTTCGCTGATTCCGCATTCATGCGTCCTAGGCTGACGGCACTCATGATTCGAACCAACTCAATCTCTGGTACCATCCCCGCGTCATCCTGAAGGCGTTCTACCAAGCTGGCAACTAAACGCGGCTCCGGATCATCCTTGTGAAAAACCCCCAACGACCAAACGGCAGCTGGTCTCGGGTACTGACCATAGTCATAACTTTTAGGAACCAGCTTTACCAACAGAGACTCAGCAGGGGTGTAGCCCTGATCCCCGAAAGCCAGACAAAGGTGGGCAAGCTGAAAAGTCACCCCGGGCATCCCTGCATCCAGTTGCCCTGACTTCAGGCCTTCAAAAACACTGTCAGCATGATCAAGCATATCTGGCAATACTTCAGCGACCCGCAATTGGGTAAGCCCCCAAGCCGCTGCAACCTTCACATCACCCCGAGGATGGCCTAACAGCTCGACCATCCGTACAGCCGACGCCTCATAATCTAACCTGCCGAACACGACACAAGCCTGTTCACAACCTCTCCAATTCTCACCATTGATCACCTTATCTACTTCGCTCAAGACAAGCGGCTTCAGTTCTGGGGCCATGGCCAAATCAACCAACGAATCAGCCACAAAACTTCGCAGGCCGGGATTTACATCGTTTAACAACCCCGCAAGTACGGGTACAGCATCTCCTTTTTCACCATCGACCAATGCCTTCGCACACCACCGGCGCACGTTCACATCACGACTACCAAGCAGCTTGTTTACATGAGGTAGAACAAGTTCAAAATCAATGCGATAAAGATGCCCGAGTGCCAGCGACTGAACGGCACTGTTCTCATGGCGAGCAAATTCCCCCAACAGTGTCACAGCATCTGTAGAATCGGCACCGTCGATCAGCGCCAACCCAAGAAATGCGTCCAACACCTGCTGCTTCGAACGTTCTAAGAGTTGGTTAGCCAACGCCATCTGTTCTTGCGGTGCAACGACTCCCAACGTGTGCGCTGCCGCTAAACGCAATTTCCGCAAAGCACTGGAGTTCATCACCAAAGACTGTAGCGCTTGATTGGCATCTTTTGACCCAATTGCAGCTAAGCCCTTGATCGCAAGCATCATTTGACTCGGGCTAGCAGCCTGTTCCTTGACACGCCCAATCCAAACGTCCTCCATCACCCTTGACTGCCAGTTTGCCAGCGCGGGTTCAACAATTTCAGATATTGCTGCTCCCTTTGAGATAGCCAGGTCAGAAAACAACTTTTGGTGATCGCGAACATCCAATACCACTAACGTTTGCAGCGCGGCTCGGACAACATCGAGATCTTGCTTTTCTGCTGAGGCGAGTGTGACCAAATCCTCGACCGCGATCTCCAAGCCCTCAAGCTTCTCCTCAAATGCCATTGCCATGGTATCAATGACCAACCGTTGCAACTCTGGCTCCTTCCGCCTGAGTGCCCGCATCCAAAGCTCTACCAATCCGTCGGGAAACTCAAGATCCTGGGTCTTCATCAAAGACAACCTGGGACGCTCAAGCATCAATAACTCATACTCATCAAACCGTCCTGGAACTTCGTCCCCAGGACCCTCTGCATCGGCATCTGCAGTGAACGCCAAAGCAAGGAATAAAAGAGACGCACTAACAAGATTCAATCGGATCATTTTCAAACCGCACGTGAAAGTCGCCAGACCTGCACGCCAAGAACGAGAAACATCAACGAGGAAAGGACACCGGCCACCCACCAGGACGCAGGCAACAGTTCGTAGGACTCAAAACCGGGCGCATCGATCACGCTTAACGCTGCACCAACAGGCGTGCTCAACAGGGCTGTTTGTACCGTCTCAAAGCCAAACGGTGCATCTCTCCCTAGCCACACGAGAAGCGGTAGCAGGAAAATCGAGATCACCACCACATACGTGATGGAAGTTGATACAGCAGTCGACCGAAACAGACTTCCCACCGCTGCGCTGATGGCGAGCGCATAAATCGAAGTCCAAAGCAAACACACTAAAACCTGCTGAACCTGCAAAGTCAACTCTGGGGCAATCAACACCATCATCACATAACCGGGCAATGTCGCCATCAGAACCAGCAGCAAGGTCCAAACAACGCTCATCAGTTTTCCGAATACCAGCCGGAACGAAGAAATTGGTGTCATCCGCAGCAGTTCCCATCCACCACTATCTCTTTCACCACTGATCAACCCCGAACCGAGACTAGGAGCAAGCACAATTACCAGTAAAACTTGAAGTAAAACCAGCAGCGCGCCAATTGTTTCTACACCCCAGGATGTGATCCCAGTAGCTGCCATGTAAGTCAAAACCATGGACGTAACCGCACAAACGGAGATCAAACGCAGCAACCACTGTGCCCGACCAAACCGTCTGCACCGATATTCCTTCACCATCACGGGATTAAGGTACCAAGGTATCCCGCCTTTTCGCCGCTGCGGATCAACGATGTAAACCAAACGCCGCAGCACACGCGACTTTATACCTCGATCATCTGTGATAACCCCTTTTGAACGCGATTGATCAAAAATGCGATGATTAAGCCTTGCAATGGTCCAACACGCCAACCCCGCCGAACTCAAGACGGCGAGTAAAACGAACCTGGTAAAACCTGGCAGGGTCTTCAAACCAAACGAACCAACACCCCCCTGCCCCATGATCTCCATTATCGCTGGTAGCGGCGAAAGGTTTCGAATCCAATCACCAACTGAAGCCGCAAACTCGCCGCCCACCCCTGTTCCCCGGAAAAAAGCATCGGGCAGCAGACTCAGGAACAAAAGACTAAACACAGCCGCATAAGTCAGACGAACGGCAGAGTCACTGGTTTGAACGTAACTACTGATCAGCATCCCCAAAGTTGTGTATTGCAACGCAAGCAAACCAAGCACCAGATACAAAAAGAAAAACTTATCCCCCCCGATTCCTCCCATCGCATAACAGGCTGCCGATGCAGGCAAACTGCATAGTAAAACAAGCAAACTGAACAGCAGGACCCCGGAAATCTTTCCAACATAAATCGCCCCTCCATTCATCGGAGAATTGAGCAACAGAGCTAGCGTTCCACTATTCTTCTCATTTACCAAGGACGTAGCAGGGAATGCAGGAACCAAAAAAACGACCCCCGTCATCAGTCCGTAACCGAAAACACGAAACACCTGCAAAGACTGCAACCCGCTAAGATCAACGGATGCATCAGAGGGCCATCTCATTAGCACCGCGATCGAAAAAACCAGCGTCAAACACGCAAGCATGCCAAATGCTCGTGGCGACCTTAAAATCCCAATGAACTCTCGACGTATGACCGGATTCATGATGCCCCCGCCTCCGTGGATTCAAAGGCGTCATCCGATGTGGTTCCCTCGTTGGCCACATGTAAAAATGCATCCTCAAGATCAGTAGCAACCTCCCGAAATTGTGACACTGGCTGCCCTTGTTGCACCAATAGGGCCAACAGCGGTGCGATCGCATCGTCAGCCAAGCTTGTGTTGAACCGGACCATCTGCTCCGCCTCGGCACCAATAGCTTTCCCGGGTCCGCCCTTCTCGTGTCCAGCTTGCTGGTCAAGCCAACTCTGCACACACTTAGTTGCATCACCGACTTTCTCTCGTTGCAATAATTGAACCTCAAATGTACGTCGTTGTTGTATATCCTTCATGATACTGTCGACCGTACCAAACGCCCGCAGTTTACCTTTGGTGATCATTGCAACCACATCACAAACACGGGCCAGTTCAGGAAGGATATGACTGGTGACAATTAGCGTCTTTCCCATGTCACTCAACTTGAGTAGCAACGTCCTCATATCAATTCTTGCTTGAGGATCCAAACCATTTGCCGGTTCATCGAGAATCAGAACTTCAGGGTCATGCATCATCGTCCTCGCCAGTGCAACCCGCTGTTGCATACCTCGGCTCAAGGCATCAACGAACAGATCCTTCATGTAGGTCGCTCCGGCAATTTCCAGCACCTCGTCGATACGCTTCAACCGCGGCTTACGGGCAATGCCATAAACGGCTCCAAAAAAGTCAAGATATTCATTAACTCTCATGTTGTTGTACTTGCCAAAATCGTCTGGCATGTAACCGACAAGATTTTTAATTCTCCGCGATTCAGTGATGCAATCTGCGCCAGCAATCCTGGCCCCCCCTGAGGTGGGCTTGAGCAATCCGACCAGGATTTTGATCGTTGTTGTTTTGCCTGCTCCATTGGGTCCTATAAAGCCCATGATTTGACCTTGCTCGACCTGCATCGACAACGAATCCAACGCGGTGAATTCACCGTATTGTTTTGTTAGTTGGTCAATCTGAATTACTGCACTGTTTTCACTCACTGACATCTCCGTTTCCAATCCACAATTTGTGTGTTATTCACTTTGCAACACCCTCGAAGCTAACCTGCAAAGACTCAATTCCCCATGTATTCCGCAGTGGACCAGCTTCACTTTTGCCTGATGTTTTTGCCAACGCTGCGGCAGCTTTCTGCTCGTCAGACTCTGAGACACTGATCATCACTCGCAGTCCACCTTCTTCATCAAGCAGCAATGCGTTTGGGTCAGTTATCGAATATTGCACTGCACCAATCGGACTCGCAAACTCATACAGTTTTTTGAATTCACCATCTACAAAACCCTTGATGGCAACTGTCCTGCCTGGTGCTTTGATATTCAAATCGATCCGTGCTTCTGCCAGGTCACATGGCATCACTGACTGAGGAACAGAAAAGCGAACCCCAACATCACCTGGCTTAACGAGACCATCAAGCCATTTTCCTGTCGTCGCATTGAAAAACTTCGAACCGAGCGATCCCAGAAGCGAACCTTGCCGGACAAACGTCGGCGGAACTTTAAAAGACGTACCAGGCGGTGTCTTCTCAAAGCGGAGTGGCATTGTCACCAAAGACCAGCCGACGCGTTCATAACCCTCCCCGAAATCGAGCCCGATACCTAATGGTTTTGTCCACGTCACAAGTGCAGGTTCCTCACTGAAAAAATCTAAATCACCTCCCGACAAATCACGCAACAGGCCCTGACGTTTCTGCTGTCGTTCCGAAAAGACGCTGCTCGCGATGAAACGCCCTGCCCCCAGCACCCCAGCACCTACGTAATCTTGATCTGCTTTCTCACTGACAACCAGGGCCAAATCAGGCGTTCCGACCGTGGCTACAAAGCTGTCTTCACAAACCCCAGGATCAAGTCCATCCGTTCGTACCTGGAATCCCTCCGGTGTGAATTTCCCAATTGCATTCCATGGTTCATCAATTTCAACGACTGCCTCCGATTCAACATGTTGCACAACACCAGGCGGCTGGTTGACGAAATACCACCTAGCATCACCTGCATCATCCCAGACAATTCTTTTAGGTGCGCCGTCATCCTGGCCGACAAG
>NZGD01000258.1 GCA_002690925.1 Rhodopirellula sp. | reverse complement strand
TTTCGACCACCGCTTCGAAAGTGAGTCCGTCACTGTGAATGATGACTGCGTCATCGGCAGGTCTGAGTGCGCCACGAGGACGCGCTCGATCTTCGGCATCTCGACGATTCTGTGCGTCAAGAATCTGCTCCAAGGGGATCGGTCGACCAAGGTCGGCAAGTTGTTGATGCCGTCGTTGGGCCCGTTCGGCGGGTGATGCGGTTAAGAAAATTTTGCATCCAGCATGCGGAAATACATCGGTGCCCTGGTCCCGACCTTCCGTGACGATATTCTGACATTCGGCGATTCGTCGCTGTTGTTCTGAGAGTGCTTCTCGAATTTCGGCGATGTCGGCTACGAATTTGATCGAATCAGTGACGATTGGTGAGCGTATTTCCTGTGTCACATCGTCCTTGTCTAGCAACAGTTTGGTGCCTTGCCATTCGATAGTGGCCGTCTGTGCATAGGAAATCAACTGTGCTGTGTCAGAAAAGTCAATTTGCTTTCGGATAACGCCCAGAGTGATCGCCCGATACATGGCGCCAGTGTCGAGGAATTGGAAACCAAGTGCTTCCGCAAGTTGTCTCGCGATTGTACTTTTGCCAGCACCCGCTGGTCCATCGATGGTCACAATCATTTTGTTGGCTTGGATCGAGAAGATGCCTGAATCAATTCGTCGATGTTCTTTGACAGATCTCGCAAAGCATGATCAATCGACTCACGTGAGGCAGGAGCATCCACGATCGTTGTGCTTGAATCAAGATGGGAGGAACCGGATTCCGTTGTAGAATACGCATTACGAAACCGCTTCACGTAAAACTGCTGCGTTAAGAACGTTAGGGTTTCGCTAATCTTCCCCGTTTGTTGCCCTGTGGCCGGTTCCAATGGGCGAGCGTCAAACTCAGCCAGCACCTCGGCAGGAGTTTGTGATGAATCACGTGTGATACCGATTCGCAACAACTGGTCAAGCGTGCGTGCGTAAAAGTCGATGGACGGACGCATGATTTTGCGTTCTCGTTTGCTCTGCATGCGCCGCTTGATCCATTTTGGCACCGGGACCCGGAATAAAATAACGGCGATCAATGTAAGGATGAACCCAAATACGGCCGCCGGCACAGAAAAGAGGCTCGTAGTCCTGCCACTCTCAGATAGCAAACTGCCATTTCGTGCTTTTTTCATGGTTGTGCTAAGCCACGTCACAAATCTGTCATAGGAACTATTCATCGGAGTGATGCCTTGTCCCATCAATGACGATTCCTGACGACTGCGGTCCATATCGACGACATAGTCATCCCACACGTTCTGTGCTACGTCGAGAACCTGAGTGACTCGGCTAGGTTGATTGGCGGTTAAGCTGCCAGATGGCGTTGGATCGAGGCGCAGCCAGTATTGCTTTGATTGGGGTTGTCCAAAAATATTGCGATTGGGATTCAATTGTTCGTGATCAAGAAGTGCCTCGACCCATGCGTGAGCGTGTAATTGTCGAGCGACATACTGGTGAGAAAGATCGTTGTATTCGTCGGTCTTGTATCCCACAACAATCCGAGCTGGAATTCCTTGGCTCCGCAGCATCATGACCAAGGCAGCTGCGAAATATTGGCAATGTCCCCGCTTATCGACGGACAAGAACTGCTCGATGGGATCCAATCCAGGAACCGATTCAGCATTCAGATCAAGTGTGTAAGAAAAGTCTTGTGACGTGGCCAGATAGCTCTCGAGCGATTTAGCGAGGTCATAATGATTTAACACTCTGTCCTTGTTTGTGCTGGTGAAGGGGTTGGACAGCACAGCAGCACTGGGGATAGCGTCAATGTCGTATTCGAGCAGAATCGACTCGTAGTCCTCGATCTGACTTTCCGTCAGAATCGGCTCGTCGGATGTGCGCCTCGTTCGGCTGGGTTGCAAGGCTGAATCACCGATTGCGAACCGTGAGATCAGATCCGTTTGCAAGCCGTCTTTGAATGTGTGGCTTGCGAATTTGTAACGAATACGTGGATATTGTTTTAGGATGGCCTTGGACTTACGAACCAGAGTCCAGCGGTCTGGTAGGTGCGCAACTTTCCGATCAAATCCCACGCGGTGATAGGGTGCTGGCGCGAACAGTGATGGCGATCGCATATCACTGCAGGTCACATCAAAATCGGTAACATCGTAGAAGTTGGTCTCGGATGCTCTGGTGGGGCTTGATTCGGGAGGAAGGGGTTGCCCGCTGGCCAAACGACCCATGGGAACCGCTCTCCAGTATGCAGAATTCACGCCGCGGCGACTCGGTAAGACGTCGTATCGCTCCAAAACTCTTCCGCGAAAATACAAATCTCCAACAATCTTGTAGGGCTTGCCGGTCTTGCTATTGGTGATTTTGGCTCTCAATGCAATTGCTGGGTTCTGTTGCATCTTGCCAATCTGTTTCAGATTCACTTGGTCGTTAAAACCAACCAGAGCGTTTCCACGGCTGTTTTCTCGAGAGGCATTGGTGGTTCGCGGCAAAAGGTAGAAAAACACAGCTGCCAACAAAATAACAGAGGGTCCAACACTCAAGATCGCTAAGGTCGGCAGCCGTCCCGAGGCACTTGCAAGTGACTGGGCGGCGTCATGCGATGTAACAGTGATCGTTTTCTCGGGTACTGAAGCATGCTTTGTGTTTGAAGGCGAAATTTCATCATTCGGACCTTCAAGGTTGCTTAGGCCCTCAGATGCTGAGACTATGGCTAGCAGCGAGAGCGCAAAGGCAGCTATCAGGCAAAGCGGAACCAATAAGATTCCAAATCCTATGGTGTTCCCAAATACTGCGGCGACGATCAGGTCCAGAAGACAGAAAACCCCCAGTTGTTCAAAGATGCGGCGGTTCTTTTTTTGCAGCATTAAAATTGCCTGAACCAAGACCAGCAGTTCGGCAACAGCTGCCAAGGTGGTATCTGAATTCCCTGCAACGCCGTCGCCGGGTGATTTGAGTGGCATGAGAATGTCGCTGGTGCAGTAGACGGCTGTTACCGCCATGGCTGCGTAGGCGATGATCGATGGCAGCGCAAACAAGCGTAGCCAGTCGACAAAGATGTAGCCAAAAATTGCAAAAAAGATCGCAATCACTGGCGTGGTTTGGCTCTCGCCAGACAAAACCAGCACCAAGCCGCCCAAGGCGGTTAATAAAGCAAAGTAGAGCTTCAGACGTTCGTATATCTTGTAATTGACGTGTTGGGATTCGCCCATCGTTTCTAATGCAGATTCATTCATGAATCACCACGCTCTATCGAATCGGATGCGGTGACACGACGCTCTTCTGAGGGTGGAACAGCCGACGCCAATGTCGGCGGGACCGTCGTTGCGAACGATTCCGTAGACCGTTGCGCACCTGTTGTATTCTCGTTCTGCATTATCTGCTCAGCCGGCTTGACAGATTCTTGGCGGGGAGGAGCGGCCCATCGCTCGAGTTCACGACTACTAACATCGATCCACCGGAAGCTGCCTGTCCGCAGCCACGGCGCAAATAAACTTGGTAAGCACTCATCTTGTCCGCTGGCCTCTTCAAGGGAACGGGGACTGATCACCAATAAGTCCTGACCACGGCCAACAATTTGTGTTGACTTCGCGATCGCTGCCTCGAGGTCGGGTGCTGGGGAGTGTCCCAGCTCAGCCAGTAGCTCCAGCATGCGACGTTTTCCAGCAGTGGATCCACCACCAATCACTGCACTGGATTCCGTTCCGGCACATGCAAGCACCATCCGGTTGGAAGGTGACGACGACAAATGAGTCAAAAAGGTGGCTGCAAGGCTGATCGCCAGTTCCACGTTCTCATCGGTTTCCTGATCGCCGCAAAATGCGTCGACCAAAATGCAGGTATCGAATCTCCTCTGCTGTTCAAATTGGCGAACTGCTGGTTCGCCCAATCGTGCGGTTGTCCGCCAGTGGATCCACTTGCGGCTGTCTCCTGTCTGCCACTCACGTAATCCAAAAAAATCACCTTCTACCGAACCGCTTTGGCGTGCCGTTGTTGATTCGCCACCGCTGCGGCTAGCAAGTCGTGTTTGCCAACGACTTCGTAACTGCAAAAGTGATGGAAAGACGTGCAGCTCTTCTGTTTCCGCGCTGTACTGGCGTGAACTGAAAAGCGAAAAAGGAAAGGTCGTCATCAGACCAATCGGTCCGAACTGATAGCGGCCCCGTTTTGTAAATAAGCAATCACAATAAGTGATCAAGGTCTGTTCTGGATTCAGTCTGCCGACACCACTGATGGCGACACTCTTGGCGTTTCCTGAGAGGGATGCAATTTCGTCCTCAGCACGTAAGGTCCAGATTGCAATCAACCGGCTGACGTTCGTAAAACGATAACGCACGCGAAATGGCTTGCCGGCAAAAGCTTCACGCGGAAACCGACGACGGATTCCCACGCACTCAGCTGATTTGCGGGACCATCGCCATTGCATCAGTAGAGCACCGAAAATCAATCCCGCAAGAATCAAAAGTAGATTCGATGTGCGCCATGCGCCGCCGAACATCGCGAATGCACCCACGAATAGAAAGTGGAACCCCAGTTTTGTGAGGCGGTGTTTCCTTTTGGTATCACTTTGGGGTGTCGCGGGCAAACACTTCTCCTTTATGTGTTGAAGCGGTGGCTGGACGATTTAAGGCCGGATTTATGAGTTCACCAAGTCGCGTTTGCAAACAGACTCGTGTCTGTTTAAACAGGCACGGGGATTTGTTGGATGACGTCTGAAAGCTCGGCTTCCACTTCACTTCGGTTTGCGCCCTGGAAAATACCTCGAGGTAAAACTCGGTGCGCAAGGCAAGGAATCGTGAGCACTTTCACATCGTCTGGAGTCACGTAGTCACGTCCTTCGGTGATGGCGCGTGCTTGGCACCCACGGTAAAAACTAAGAGCTCCGCGAGTGCTGACGCCGACTTGGAAACCGTCATGTTGCCGTGTGGCTTCGACAATGTTGAGCAGGTAGTCCACAAGGGTTTCATCGAATTTTACCTCGCGCGATGTAAGCTGCGCCGCCAAAAGTGCGTCGGTGGTGACGACTGGCTTGAGTTGATCAACGGGCTCGCCATCACGATGCGTTTGCAGCACGGTGCGTTCGATATCACGTTTCGGATAGCCGATCGAGGTTCTTAATAGAAACCGATCCAGTTGACTCTCCGGGAGGGTGTAAGTTCCCTCGTATTCGAAAGGGTTTTGCGTTGCAACAACGATGAACGGTTGCGGCAGTTCGTGTGTTGATCCGTCAACAGATACTTTTCCCTCACTCATTGCCTCAAGCA
Organism: Rhodopirellula sp.; assembly: GCA_002690925.1. Taxonomy (GTDB): domain Bacteria; phylum Planctomycetota; class Planctomycetia; order Pirellulales; family Pirellulaceae; genus Rubripirellula. Next base: position 3,470 of record NZGD01000258.1, on the reverse strand, counting down.
GGGCAGACTGAGTTCTTGGTGGAGCTCGATTGATCTCGTCTGCCAATACCACGTTGGCGAATATCGGACCCGGGCTGAATTCGAACTCTCGGGTGTCGCTGCGGTAGATTACACTTCCCGTGATGTCACTGGGTAAAAGATCCGGCGTGAATTGAAGCCTGGCAAAGTAACCTTCAATGCTTTGTGCCATCGCCTTTGCGGCTAAGGTTTTTCCGACACCGGGAACGTCCTCGAGCAATACATGCTCGCCAGCAAGCAAACACGTGACAAGCAATTGAACAATTTCTGGCTTGCCAAGTACCACACTCTCAATATTACTTTGCAGCAAACGTGAGGTTTCAAACGCATCCTGCGACATGATCAAATCGAGCCTTTTCGAGAGGTGAAAATTCGGTTAGATGAGAGACACCGCTCGCAGTGCATGCAGTGCGGCGCTCGGTGCCCGAATCATTATCGTAGTGGGTGCGGCACGCCGCTTCTATTGGGGATGGAAGCGGGGAGAGACCTGGGCGGCAGAAATCACCCCGCCGCACGCTAGTGGTAACCAACACACAAACATAGTTTAACAATCTTTTTCCCCATACAGTCAGGTTTTTGTACGTCTCACACTGATAGTTGAAGGAAAAAGCTTGCATCGGGGGGCAAGGCAGGCGGTGGGTGAGTTGCTGTTGGCCGTGAAAAAGAAGCGTGGTATCTGGTGTAGGGTGGCTCAGCCCGACGGCGGTGAAGCGTCGGTCAGCCACGTTATGGTCTGTCTTGAACGTTGGTCGGGGCATCCGGGGCCGCTGCCAGCCAACAGACAAGTGTCGTCGATGGATTCAAATGGTGGATCGTGAGCAAAGTGGGCCCACTTCAGATTCACTTGCATGCGTGGAGAAAATTCATCACCGCCGGGGGTTGAAGATTCCTTGGGTTAATACTCGTCTGGTGTGTTATTAACCGGGGTTTTCAGCAAAACGGTACGATTGTTTTCAACGACAGAATTTGAGCCAGCGTCTCATCAATCCTGCGACTCGCGGGGTAAGACGCGTGCGGTTGAATTGGTCACCTAGTTTCCTCAACGCTTCTGCGTGGGTGGGATACGGGTGTATGGTGCTGGCAATTCCTTTCAGGCCGATACCATTTTTCATCGCGACGGTAATTTCGCTAATCAAATCGCCCGCATGAGGTGACACGATCGTCGCACCAAGGATTGTGTCTTTGCCTTTCGGCACAATGACGCGAACGAATCCCTCGGTTTCATCTTCGAGGATTGACCTGTCGACCTCCGAGAAACGCACTTCATAGCAGTCGGTATGAATGTTTTGAGATGACGCTTCGTGGGGATACATGCCCACATGGGCTACCTCTGGCGAAGTATATGTTGCCCAGGGAATCAGTAGGGAGCTGACTTTTTGGCGGCCAAGAAATAATGCATTCTGGATCACGACTCTTGCCATGAAGTCTGCGGCATGAGTGAATTGGTAACGTGATGCGACGTCACCTGCTGCATAAACATTGTGATTGGTGGTCTGGAGTCTGTCGTTGACTGTGATTCCGGTGGTGGACTCGTACTTAATTCCTGCTGCCTCGAGTCCCAGGCCTTTGACATTCGGGGCGCGGCCGACGGCGCTCAGGATTGCATCGCACTCGATTTTATGCTGGCCATGTTTATCGGTGATTGATACTGTTTTTGTCTGGCCTTTTTGGGAAAGCCCCATGATCTGGGTGCTTGTCCAAATATGAACCCCGTCACGCCGCAGGGAGTCACTCACGAGGGCAGATGCATCGGACTCCTCACGCGGTAAAATGCGTTCCGAACGTTCCAGTTGAGTCACTTGGGAACCCAACTGTGCGAAGACTTGTGCAAGTTCACATCCAATCGGACCGCCTCCGATTACAACCAGACGCTCGGGTAGCTCGGTCAGGGAAAACACTGTCTCGTTGGTTAGGATTTCGGTATCTTCAGACCCTGCCACATCGAGTTTGGCTGCCCGAGCACCACTCGCGATGACGGCTTTGCTAAACGAGAGAGTGGCGTTATCGACTTGGACTTGGTTCCTACTGATGAATTCACCGTGTCCCAAGAACACATCGATCCCCGCAGAACGGAAACGCTCGGCTGAGTCATGGGGACTGATGTCGGCTCGTAGCTTGCGAACCCGGGCCATGATTTCGGGGAATTGAATTTTAGGGTCGCCGGGTAACTCGATTCCCAAAGTTTCGGCTCGTCGCAAACTCTGAATGAAGCGGCCAACACTGAGCATGGACTTGGATGGTATACAGCCCACATTCAGGCAATCTCCTCCAAGGAGTTCCCGCTCGATTAACGCGACTTTGGCACCCAGTCCCGCCGCACCCATGGCTGAAACCAGACCCGCCGTACCGCCGCCGATCACAACCAGATTATATCGCTCACTAGGATTAGGGTTTTGCCAATCCTTGGGGTGTACATTCGACTCCAATGCTTGGTTGAATTCGTCGTAGGGTTGCAGTGGGGCATGCTTTGACATGTGAAGGCTCTGGCGGGGGTGTGACGAGCACGGCGGTCAGGTTCAGGACGGGAGCCGGGTGTTGGAAGTCATCGGCTCGTGCCCGTTGTGCTTCGACCTAAATAAGTGACCAATAGCTTAACTATCAGTGGAAAAACGCCCAACAATGCGAAGGCGAGGAAAAGTTGGAATAGTTGCTGCGGCGATAGAACTGCAGCGGCGCCCTGGTCCGCCAGTTGCCCCAGGTTGGGGACACTGGACCCAGCATAGACGTATACCGCAGTGCCTGGCAGCATTCCGAGTTGGCTGACCCACCAATACGTTCGCGTTGGTAGCTGCGTTAAGCCCATTACCAGATTGATCACAAAAAATGGAACAACAGGAATCAAACGCAACGTGAACAAGTAAAACGCCCCCTCGCTCTCGAGGTGCTGATTGAATGTTTGCAAGCGGTCACCAAACTTATGTTCAAGGCTGCCCCGTAATAAATAACGACTTGTCAGAAACGAGATGGTGGCTCCGGCAGTTGATGCAAAGCTGACGAGGATGAGAGTCGGGCCAAACCCAAAATACCAGCCGTACAAAAGTGTGAGTGGTGCTGCCCCCGGGAGAGACAGGCCCGTTACGAGCACATAAATTAAGAACGCGACACCGAAAACGAGTACCGGGTACTGTTGTTGGAATGCTCGGAGTTGACTTTCTTGAGTGGCCAAATAGTCCAGCTTCAAATAGTTACCAAACTGCCAGGCTAATCCACCTGCGGTGGCAGCCACGATGATAAGAATTAACAGCTTCCGGTACCTTCGTGAGATCGACGGAGATGCGTCCGGCAATCCTGTAGCATTCTCAGTAGCGTCGTCGGCACGATCACCTACGTCGGTGTTGCTCTGATTGTCGCCTGATTCGGGGGGGCGTGGTATTCCCTGCGGCATATTGACGATGGTGTGTGTTTGGCTTGCGAGTTGAACCGGACTATTGAACGAACAATTTGGAATTCGT
>NZGD01000257.1 GCA_002690925.1 Rhodopirellula sp. | reverse complement strand
GATCTTTTCCCAGGGGAAATTGCAGAACAGTTGACCGATAGCAGGTTCAAGATCAACGAAAGCGCTTTCGATGAAGCAGAAGCGTATCAACAGATCGTTGGAATGCATCAGTGATTCAGGTTCGCGAGTATGCCGTCCTCACCGCTGATCCTGAGGCCAACGCGAGTATGGATGTCGGGCAGGTTTCAGGTGCAACGTTTGAGTGGCTTATCGACCTGCACAATCAGTGGGTGCAGGATTCCAAGCTCATCATTCGGAACGGCAAGAAATACCTGAAGCTGGGAAGCTACGTCGGTTACCTCCAAAGCCCCTCCGGTGAAGGCATCGAGATTCTGCCAAAAACTGAATTTGCCCCGCCAGAAGAGCCTGAGTCGCTGCGTATGCTTTTGCAGGATATGCTTGGATGCTCTGCGTCACTGGATGGCCGTGAGGGAGACTCAGCAGATCTCAAGCGCGCTGAGCTACCCATTCACGAATGGATTATTGCCCAGTTTCTCAATCAGCTGACCCACCTCGTGAAGCGAGGTCTCCGATTCGATTACGAAACCGTCGAAGAGGAAAGTAGATTTATTCGCGGTCAGTTGGATGTAAGCAGACAAAGCCGACAATCCCCAGCACGAGCCACTTGGTTCAATATCCGCCATGACGTCTTCACGCCAAATAGGACCGAAAACCGCCTGCTGAGAACCGCACTGGATTATGTGCTTAAGCTCACAAAGAACGCACGGAACTGGCGGGTAGCGAACACGCTGTCTCACCAACTGTCAGTTATCGAGCCTTTTAGAAAGCCCCTGCACCAAATCAGTCAATGGCAGAACACCAAGTTGATGCAGCCGTACAGACCCATAAAGCCCTGGTGTGTCCTGGTTCTCGAACGGCTGAACCCCAACTTTCAACACGGCCTGCATAGCGGCATCGCGATGCTGTTTCCTATGGAACAGCTTTTCGAAAACTATGTGGCTCACCACATCAAAAAGCGGATGCGCTCCGGTTCGTCACTGGCCTCTCAAGCGGCAAGCCAATGGTTGATACAACACTCTCCGGATGGGGGCACTGAGAAATCCTGGTTCCAACTGAAACCTGATCTGCTGTTGACTTATCTCAGTCGCAAGAACGTGATGGACGCTAAATGGAAGCTTCTGGATTCGGGCCAGAACACATCGGCTGAGAAGTACGGCATTAAGCAGGCTGATCTCTATCAACTCTTCGCCTATGGACACAAATACCAGAATGGGTATGGCCATATGCTGCTGATTTATCCCAAGCATTCAGCATTTCAGGAACCTCTGCCGAAGTTGAGTTTCAGCGAAGATCTTCACCTATGGTGCGTGCCGTTCGACACATACAAAAAACAGTTAGTGGTTGGCGAGTGGGCTCGTTTTTTTCCGGCGTTGACTCATAGCGAGTCAACGGAGGCGAACAGTGCCCTAAACCGGACGCTGGAATCGATCGAAGATGTTGCACAAGCACTGGGAGGGAAAGGTAGCTCAGACTTGGCGCACCGGCTCCGGCTTCACCTCGGTCTTGAAGGCAGGCTCACTCTGCTTAGAGAGGACCAGATCCACGACCACTCTGGTGATCAATTCAACGATTGGTCAGATCAGAATCAAGTAGTCGGTTTCTTCTATGACGTTCCAGTTCCTACAAGTAACCAGAGCGTTGGGACCGGGACGCTCTTACTGCCTCTCCGAACCGACCAGTTGCTCCGCAGGCTGGAGTTTTTGCTCAAACGGTATCAGCGCCAGGTTTCGGGCGCGATCCCAATCAATCTTAACGGCGTCATGGCGAGAATAGAGGAGGCGCTCCGACTTTCGCTCGCTGAGAAAGAGCCGAATTCTTGACCATATGCCCAATCGGATAGGAGAAACTCTGGCGAGGATGTTTTTGGAGTCACCGGTGGAAACGTTGTTGAGCGTGTTTGTCATAAACGGCAAAGTGCTTCCCGTGCGCAACCAATGTCTGTAAATTCAGAGACTTACATTAACGATTAATGCCCTTTGATAGCAGGCGGAGCAGCCGTGACGACTGGAGCGTTCTGACGGTTAGGAATCTGCTTTATGTAGAAACGAGAAACAAGGATTAATTGAAGTATGGGACTGATGTTTAAAGGTAGTTTTGATGAGCTTGCCACCCGACTATCACCACTGGATGGCGAATGGGACGAGACTCAACAAGACCGAAAAGTTTTTCGCCTGGATGGCGGCATCATGAATTGGTTCGAGCCTTCGGGAACAATCTCATTCCAAGGCAAGCAGAAAGGCAAGTCACTACTGGAGAGCAAAGTTCCAGAACTTATAAGCACGAACGAGAAGAGCAATGGCTTACAAGAACGGATTCATAAGCTCGTTGAGGCCGTCAGTGACGGAATGTTCGAGCGCGAAGAAATTATCGCTGTATCGCTTCTTGGAGCGCTATGCGGTCAGAACACATTTCTTTTCGGCCCTCCCGGAACAGCGAAGAGCCTGATCTCAAGACGCATTGCCTGCGCTTTTCAACGTCCAACGTATTTTGAGTATCTGATGAATCGCTTCAGTACTCCTGAAGAAGTGTTTGGGCCCGTTTCCATCAAAGCGCTCAAAGAAGACCAATACACACGGAAAACCGAGGCTTACCTGCCCAAAGCCGAGTTCGCATTCCTAGATGAAATCTGGAAGTCCAGCCCTGCAATTCTAAACACTCTTCTAACATTGATAAACGAACGGATTTTCCGCAATGGAGAAGTGGTCGAGCCGACTCCACTGAAGGCACTGATTGCAGCCTCTAACGAAACACCTGAGGCTAACCAAGGGCTGGAGGCATTATACGATCGCTTCATTATCCGACTTCTTGTGGGCCCTATTAGCCAAAGCGACCATTTTGATCGTCTTCTCAAGAGCAAGCCTACCGAAGCGAATGTTGCCATTCCCGAGGACCTAGTCGTTACACCTGACGAGTGGGTCGAGTGGAGGCAGCAACTTCATAACGTTCACCTCTCATCAGAAACCCTGACCATCATCCACCTGATTCGGGCAGCTTTGGCTGAGAAGTCAGATGAGTTAGACGTCTATGTTTCCGATCGACGGTGGCAAAGGGCAGCGATGTTGATGAAAGCATCCGCCTATTTCAATGGCCGAGAGGAAACCAACCACAGTGATGCCGTACTACTGAAACACTGCCTTTGGACTCATGAGGATAATAGGCAAGCAGTGATACGCGTTGTCGAAGACGCCATAAAGGAAGCGGGATTTGAAAGCGGAGTAGATCTTGCCGGCATGAATAGGCGCAAGGAGGATCTGGAGAAGGAGATAAAACATGAGTTATTCCACACTACTGACGTCTATGAGACTAAGCGGATCAATGATCACGAGTACTTTTTCTTCCGAGCAGAATTAGAGATGGCGTACTCCACCAATAAAGAATCAAGAGAGATCTATATCCCATGTGAAAAGCTGAAAAGCACAGAGAAATTCCACCCTTTGGACGAGAGAGGGAATGAGGAAGAAGATCTCTGGTGCGAATTTGATGGGCAAGGAACATGTCAACTTTCGTTGGATGAGGACTTTCATTATCGGTATGACCCCCAAGCCGTCGAGTGCACACCTAAAATCCTTTTCCATAAAGGCGATAAAAAGCAGGACATTAATAAACGACTCGTCAATTCACTCCTCGAGGCCGTAAGCGATCTCAAGGCAGATCTAGAGGAAACCAGGGGACAAGTTGAGAAAAAACTCATAGGCTATCAGCAAGCATTGAGTTCCCCATTTATCTCGCAAGCGGACATACAGCTTGTGCTGTCAGGAATTACCGCACAAATTGACCGACTGAAACTTCGCGTTAAAGACTGCGAGCGACTGGAAGCGCTATGCCATTAATTCTGCTTCAAGAGGCGACCAATTCCGCAAATCAGGAGATTTCGCATAAGTTCTCTGACCTGCTTCAGAACTCTAACAGCTTAGAAAGCTACGTCATCGACCAACTATCTGAGTGGCAAACGAACGTTGCTCAAAAGCTGGTAACGGCATTCCCGTTAGATTCTCATCGCAAAAAATTATCGGACTGGGCCCCCATACTAGAGTCGCCAGATCTCACTCGAGCGAATTTAGAAAAGGCTGTCAACGACTTCACTTCTTTCTGCCTCGAGACCAAGCATCCATCGAACCAATCTTTCTGGAAACGCTTAGCAAGCATTGGAGAGACCGACGAAGACCGATCCACGCCGACAGACGATGACATATCAATCAGTGGACGTCTCTTATTGTCTGAGTGGCTAAAAATAATGGACCAGGTGCGAAGCGAGTGGGAATTGAAGACTATTGAGATTCTTCGTGCCCGTTTCCTGGAGCATATCTCGCATATTTTGGAGCGACTAGAACTGCTTCGAAGCCAATTAGACGCACTGGGGGTTGATCCCGGTCTGCTGCTTGACCTTTCTAAGGGCAACCTCACAGCTCAAGATTTTGAGCAGTTTCAACGCTGGGCCGAATACCTCGAAAAGGATGAGGGCGTAAAATCACTCTGCGAATTGCTCGGGAAAGTCCGGGAAATAGAGCTTTCCGAAAAGATCGAGAGAGTGCGAGCAAATCAGACGCGACAGGTCCAGCTACCGGATATCAATTCCCGCGAAGAAATCATTGGAATTCGACTGGGAAGAGACCTCGAGCATGTTCTCCCAAGTGAGAAAGCCCTCTTGGCAGATGAGGATACGGCGATTCTTTTTGATCTGAAATTCGTCGAATCGCGACTGATGTGCTTCGATATGCAAGGTATTCAAACGGTACAGGAGACTATTGAAATTGAGGAGGAGCAAAAGGTAGAGGAAGCGGATAAGCAGGGACCTATGGTGATCTGCGTGGATACCAGTGGCTCGATGGATGGAATGCCGGAGACCATCGCGAAGGCTGTCACTCTGTTCATTTCAACCAAAGCTCGTGAACAGAAACGTCCTTGCTACCTGATCAATTTCTCAACCGGCATCAAAACGCTCGAACTGTCAGACGACATGGGGCTGGCTTCCCTCATAGACTTCCTCAAGATGTCCTTTCACGGGGGCACTGACGTCGCACCTGCCCTGCAACATGCGCTGGAAGTCATGGAACGCGATAGATACCAGAAAGCTGACCTGCTCATCATTTCCGACTTCATCATGGCCAGCCTTCCCGAGGAAATGCTTTTGGATATAGACAAACAAAGAAGCCAAGGAAATCGCTTTTACTCCCTCGTCGTTGGTTCCTCCTTTTTAAGCACGCGACTAAAAGCCTTATTTGATCATGAGTGGGTTTTTGAGCCGGAAAGTAGCCGCATTCAAGAATTGGTGGGCTTTCAGAACCGGATGGTAAGCAGCCAACCTTTGCATGATTAGGGCGAGTAGCGCCTATTCGTTCTACGAGTCTAAAAAATTTTCAAGAGCAGTTTTCGGCGAAATTTCAATTGCTTGAACCGCCAAAACTGAATAGAATTCGATTAGCAAACTACTTGCCAGCTCTCCCTATCAGTTTGCCAATAAGACAACTTGCGCCTTCTTGAAAGGCATTAACCACCTTCAAAGGACTGGAATCAGCGGTGTTCTTTTTTGCAAGTGTTATTGAAGCTTTTCTAACTTGGTTCATTGCTTCTTTAGCGGTTCTTTTTATTCCACGCGGCTGGGATATCGGGATTGTTGGTGAGCTTTCAGTTGATCTTTTATTGATCTCCATTCTATTCGGAGTTTGGGGGTGCAACTACCTAAGCAAATGGGTGCGGCCTGAGTTACCGCTATTCAGTTACAACAAGCTGATAGCGTTCCCCTTATCTGTTGCGCTAACACTACTTATAGTCTTTTCGTTGAGCCATCTTTTGGGCACTTCGGATGATAGCTGGCTACTCCTCTTAGCTGGTCTACCTCTGATTATCTTTATTGAAGGATTAATTGAAACGAAACTCGAAACACGGCAAGAGAATCCAGGGGATCTCGTAGCAGCTTCCGTTTCAGGTGTTACAAAGGTCGTTTTTTACACAGTGCTCCTCTCATTTACGCTTCTGCTCTTATATGGCCGCTTACGCCAGTTTCAGATGATAGAGGGAATCCCAGCACTCGACCCTTTGGCTCTCTTACTCATGAATGGTTTCGGTGACTGGTTCCTCGAAAATGTATAAGGCCCTCTTCTTTTGTATTGTGTTTTTCATAGCGGTTCAAAGCGCTTATTCGAGTGTCTTAGGTCGCTGGTTGGCGGACGCGACGCCGATAGGCCAGTTCGTCAAAGTCGTTCGGGATAAGGTGGAAGACTTCGCGAATCCCCAGAGAATCAGCTTCGACAAAACTATGTCACTCGACTCTGTCGGCACTGCACAAAATGCAGTGGCGAACGGCTCAGTCAAAAGCTCTGTACTGGCCACCACCCAAGATGTGGCCGCCAAAGTGAGTGAAGACACGGTTGGAGAAGCCAGTAAAACCAACGAAGAATTGGTTACGCCGGCGCTGGATAATGAAGATCAAGTTCATGCCCAAACAACTGAGACTAACATAAGCAAAAGCTTGCCCGCTTCGCCCGATGGCCGTGCCCAGCAAAGGCCAGTAGCAACGACAAAAACAACAACCGATCCATTGCCAAAAACCACTTCTCGCCCACCGAAAAAGGTTTTGCCCAAGCCAGAGCCAGAGCCAGAGCCAGAGCCAGAGCCAGAGCCAGAGCCAGAGCCAGAGCCAGAGCCAGAGCCTGATCTACTTCAATTTACGGTAAACACTCAACTGCCCGACGCTCGAATTCGGATCATGAATATTGCCCCCAAGTATCATGACGGCATTAAATTGCCCCCAGGGAAATACGAAGTTCGGGTCGACCGGGAAGGATACCGAGAGGAAATGCATCTGATTGAGCTGACAGGTCTGGAATCAAACGATTCAGGTGTCAGAACATTGAATGTTTCATTGCAACCACTCGGACTGCCAGAATGCGAAGAAAATCTGAAGTTGGAAAACTACGCAGCTGGTGTTCAGGTTTTCGCGGATGGTGGGCATGTCTTACAAACCAAGGCAGTATTTCCCAACACAGAAATTTTTGACCTGTACAACTCTTACTCGCAGTTTCTCGATTCACGCGGCTACTTTAAGGTCTATGGAAGCGTAATACTGCCGACTTATTTTGAGTTTCATATCGCTGCCCCAACGAATTTATCCCAGGAGGATTTCGAGAATAACCGATCAAAAGCGATTGATATGGAGAGGTTCGTTATGTATCGGACCATTTTCGAAAAGCGAGGTTCAGACACCTATTTCGTACAGCAAATATTTATGCCTTTGGGGGTGGAAATCCTTGAGGCAAGCAAGGAGTCAATCTGTGAACACTACATGGTTTTCTAACACGCGGGTGACTTCCGTGCTTTTTATTGTGATCGCTCTTTCTGGTTGCGCGAAGAACAAGATGAACTATGAATCATCGTCATATTTTCGCCTGTATATTTCTGAGGAGCGTTATATCAGTGAAAGTTGTGAGAACCTAGAAAAGATGTATACAGAGCTTCTGTCATCCTCATCTCCACGGGAAGCTACGCGAAAACATGTCGGGCTTGGCCCTTATCAGCACAAGATCGCACGAAAATTCGAGGACCAACTGTTGGTTGATCACTTTTCGTATCTTGAAGGAGCTTTGAGGAAAAAGTGCAATACCTGAAGAAGCTGGCGCTCCTTTATTACGTGTATCTACGACAAAAGAGCGACGAGCAAGCATAAAAGGGATACTGATTTATCTTGTTTAGTTGAGCAGATCACCTCGCAATCGAGATTCTCGTCAAGCTTCCGCTAGTACTCTGTCAAGGAATGCATCGGTAGACTCCACAAGATCCTTGATAAAACGAATGTGTTTGCGCAAATCTTCTCTTGTCACAGCATGCGAATTTGCTTGGCCAGCGACCGGACGCCAAGAACGATGCGCAATGTCACCTCGCTTCTTTGCAATCTTGTTAAGTTCACTTTTTGCACGAGCGGAATCGAAGTGGTTCCACACCCAGCCCTCGGTGATATCAATATCCAGGTACTTTTTAAAGATCGACTTCACTCGGTCCGTGCTTGGTGTGTGGAAAAACTTGAGATCATGCTCCAGCGAGGTCCTGTAAAACTTCACGAGTGCACTTTGCCCTGATCCGACGCCCGATACGGTGTTCACAGCCTCAACAATTCGGTCCTCTACATAGGTCTCCAACGCAGCTAGTGCCATGACCAGACTCGCGCGTTTAAGAACCTCCGCTTCGGGAGGAGGGGAATTCTTGTTCAGTGCGTCAAACAGATCAAACAGGTCGACCGCGTCCTGAATCGCATGCTGAAAAGTCTCGAATGCTGAAGATGTCATCATATACCTTAAATGCTATTGAACTGACGCACCCGTTGACAATCGACGTCGTAACACGATCAACGTGGTTGTTACCCGCAGGGCTGAAAAACTAGGGATGAATAGTTATCAAGGTGGAGCAGTTTCGGACCGTTAAATAATCGATCCTCAAAGAGCTGAAATACAGGTCACTTTGCCCGATCGTCTATTTGGCCTCATGAGCGTGACGAACCTCACTATCTCCATCCGAGGAACACAGACGTAACAGCTCTTTCCCCAATTCCGTAAGCTTTACATGGTTAGGATCTGAAACTCCATCTACTGTCTGTGAGATTGCAAGAAGGTTGAGCCTCTGTAAATTGCCGACAGAAATCCGGACCTCCTTTTTCGGCTGCGGAATTCCATCCTGGAATTCATCCATTGGGGCGGCTCTCTCAGGCAAGTAGCCCACATAAAATCCAGGATTTAGCACATCCAATTGATAGGTAGGACTCAGAGTTACGGCCCCGATAACTTTCAAAATCAGGACATCGAGAGATGTCATATCTTCCAAAATGCTTATAAACGCACGCCTGAGCTGCACATCGACTGTTTCGTCTGCGGCATTCACCAGCACAGTGGCCCATAAATCCTGAAGGTAGTCGTCATCTTCAAGTGACGCAGCCTCGACAAGTGGGACAGTGAACTGCAAAGGAAGCAATCGGGTAGGAGAACACAACCCGCGCTGAGCCAGCTTTTCGTTTGCTTTCTCGATCAAGTTCAGCTGATTTTCCCATCTCATGTATCTTAGCTTGTCTTCGAAGATGCCTACAGCTGTGGCAATGGGAACACCGGCGACATTGGAAAGAAACGCTCCCATCTTTTCTACCGCACGGATCGCGACACCGGTAGTTTTCGCGACCTCTTGAACTGCCTTCGCCTCCTCAGACATCAACGGCACCTAAAAACTTCTCCAGCCAAGCATCCGAAAGATTGAGTTCTTTCTTCAATAGAACAGGGTCTTTGGTTTGAGCCATTAGAAATATGAGATCTTTGAAGAGTTCAGGGCTCAGAAGGTAACCGACGGGGTGACCTTTGGCTAAGACGGCAACAGGGACGTCTTCGAAGCAGCGAGATGGGGATCGTGAAAATTCTCTGAGAGTGACGGACTTTTCCAATGGCAATACCCGCTTGATCGAATTTTTCATGACCGCTCCCTTTCACCCCTTATCAATGCTTCAAGCCTATCATGACTTGCACTTGTTCACCCTCGTAAGAGCGGACCTCGATGCCGGACCGATGCTGGCCCAGACAAAGGCTTGCTGTAACTATAGTTATGTCGGGACGATTGATCCGCTTTTCTCAGTTCGCATACAACTCAAACACGCCCCCTCCTCACCTTCGATTTCGGTAATCAGCAATGAAAATCGATTTCCAACAGGCACAAGGCACAAATCCCGAGACGGGCTTGACAAGGAACAGTCAATGGATCAATTTAAGGTATCGTTCACAAACAGGAGATTTAGAGATGGTTGGCCCAAGAGTAATTTAATTTCAAAAAGTTACCCGCGACCCCCTTCCAAGATCAGCGCCTAGAAAAGGCTCTCAAAGCGACACAGAGGCCAACTTCTGTAAGCGTCTGCTCGGCTGGCCCTCTTCCTCTATTGAGGGAGCTATGCATTCTCCCCCAACCACCAAGCCTACGTACTACGTAGCCTCTTAGCTGCGTAACTTCGTCCGATTTAACCTCTTCAGCAAGTCGCTCTTGGCAACAAAAACTACTTGATGTAACTATAGAGCTATCTCGTTAACGGGCATGTACTACTTTTTTGATGCGACCCAGTATCACCACTCTGTGGCGCAGTGCCTCATTCAGCCCCAAACCACACTCCACCAGGTCCAGCGTTGAGTAAACGAGGATGTCCCCCATGGAAATTAGCCGGCAGGCGCTCTATGAGGCACTCTGGTCGTCCCCCAGAAAGGAGCTTGCATCAGTCTGGGGAATAGATCCAAACACAATCACCTATGCCAGCAAAAAGCAGAATATCCCCCTGCCAAAACCTGGGCATTGGACATTAGTGTCCATGGGAAAACCACCAAGCCAACCTGCGCTCATTGGAGACCCTGACGAAAGCGTTATTCTCGAGGACCCTCCCCGGAAACCTAGGAAGAAGAAGTCCTCTTCGAGCACTCCAAAAAAGGTGGCTCAGACGTCTGGCCCGACACCCACTGTTTCAAGCGAACCCGAACCGACGGTCATGGATCCAGTCACGTCCATTTCAGAGGCTCTGCCAACGGTCCGAAAGGCATATAAGACCTACTCGTCCCCCAGAGCTGCGCGGGATTACAAGTACCAGCACGTGTTACCTGGGTCCGCAGAGGTAATCCGAATAGCGGTCATGCCAGAAATGGTGGACAGAGCGCTTCTGCTCATGGATACCATTCTTCGAGAGTTTCAAAAGTCGCAATGGAAGACACAAATCCCGTCAGAAAGAGATCGGAACAAGAACTCAGTATTTGTTGAAGAGGTAGAGATCCTGTTCACGATTACGGAGCATCGTCAGCAAGAAAGAGTGAAATCTGAGAGTAGGTGGACGACTTGGGAGTATCGCTACCACAGCACGGGTACCTTGAGATTCCAGTTCGGTACATCCTCTTGGGTGCATGAAATCAAAGACAATAAGCGAAAGAAATTGGAGGAACGAATTCCGGACATCATCGAGGGCATTTTGGAGGAAGTAGCACGAGTAAAACAGGTTGAAACTGAGAGGAAAAAAAGGGAACACATTGAGAGGCTCGAGAGTCGCTTGTCGGATTTGGTCCGCAAGGCTCTGAATCACAATCACCAGTGCGAGGAAAGACTGAATCACTGTATTGCTCAGCACCAAGAGGCCTTGCGGATCAGGAGCCTCGTTGACGCTTTTAGAAGGTCTGATTCTCCTGATCAGCGCCACGACGAACGGGAAAAATGGCTAAGCTGGCTGGAGGTCAAAGCAAACAATATGGACCCGATAAACAACCAAAATTCTACGGATTTCTCAGTCCCAAAAGATTTGGTAGCCCAAGTCTGTTCAATGATCGAATCCGACCTTGATGCATATTCTCCATTGAAAGAGCTGGACCTCGAGGCTTCGATCTCAAAAGTAGCGCGAAGGATCGATCTTCATGAAAGCTGGAAATACAAATAGCGCTAGCCTCAATCCACGCGCGATATCGAGCGCTTCTAAAAGTTTACTTACCCTGAATTCGTGCGCTGAAACAGCCGAAGCCAAGGTTAAAGCACCCTCCATCCATAACAGACTGTATTTAATGGCCTTTTCGATCTATAACAATTATTTTTAAAATGTCTAATTCCGAATTTTCAATTATTGGAAATTTTGAATCGACAACCATGCGGCTTTCAGCCGCACTTTGTCTCAAAAGGAATTATGAGGGGTCAACCGTTCATCCGACTCCACAATCCGGCCGTAGAACTGGTAACCTGAGTCCATGTATTGGCCTTGCCGGAGAACACGACAGACAGGGGGAACGGATGCTCCAGAATACCAATAACACCATCAGCAACGCCCTTGTCGTCGAAGGCGGCGCCATGCGCGGCATCTTCGCCGCAGGTGTACTTGATGCCTTTCTTGAAAAGCGGTACCAGCCTTTCACCGAAGCCTGGGGCGTCTCCGCCGGTTCAACCAACCTGATTGGTTACCTCTGCGGCCATCACGGCCGGAATCACCGGGTGATTACCGACCACGCCTGTCGGCCGGAGTTTATAAACTGGGGGCGATTCTTCCAGGGCGGGCATTTGTGCGATGTTAACTGGCTCTGGCACCAGTCCTACCGGGAGGTGCCACTTGATCTGGACCACTACCTGTCTGGCACCACCAAACTCTGGGTAGCAACCACGTCGGTCATGACGGGCGAGGCCCGGTATTTTTGCGTCGACGATCACAACATCCACGATGTGCTCACGGCCTCGTGCTCCATTCCCCTGGCCTACCGTGACTATCCGAGCGTCGACAACGAGCCCATGAGTGATGGCGGAATCGCTGATTCCATTCCGGTTGTAGAGGCCTACCGCCGGGGTGCGCGGGACATCACCGTCGTGCTATCCCGGCCGCTGGGCTATGAGAAAAAGCCGTTGGCGTTTCCGGCGCTCACCAGGCGTATGTTTCGGGAGCAACCGGGACTTGCCGAGGCACTGATCCATCGGGGCGAACGATACAACGAGACGCTGTCGTTCATTCAAAATCCGCCGGACGACTGCCGGCTTCGGATCATTGCGCCACCGGAAGATTTTCCGGTAAGCCGTTTAACGACCGACCTCAACAAACTGGATCTGGGGTATCAGCAAGGCCACCGCGCCGCGATGGCCTATCTTGCGGAATTGGCCCAGGAAGTGGCCTAGCGAAGGACGACCAGGGGCTTTCTGGCGGTTTCCAGCATCCTGGTGGTTGTACTGCCCACCAGGAACTGACGGATGCGGGAGTGCCCGTAGGCGCCCATCACCAGAATGTCGATATCATGTTCTTCCTGGTAAGCGTGCAATGTGGGTTCCACATCACCGGCGCGGATCGCCAGAGTGATCTCGGATTCCAGCCCCGCCAGCATTTTCTCGGCTTTTTTGAGCTGCTCCCAACGGTCATTGGTATCCGCTCCAACCATCACCAGATGCAGTGGCATGCCTTTGAGAACCGGGCTGCCGGCCAGCAATTCCACACCCTTGAAGGCCGTGGCACTGCCGTCGAATGCCAGCATGGCACTGCGAGGCTGGGTGTACTCATCCGGCACCAGGAGAATCGGGCGATGCATGCTGCGAATCACCGTCTCCAGCTGGCTGCCAATGTGAGTGTCACGCTCCGAGCTGCTCTCACCATGCAGCCCCATGACCAGCAGCCGGGTCTGATTCTCCAGCGCCAGCAGGGACTCGGTCAGGTCCCCATGTCGCTGTCTCTGCACCACGTCTGAGATGCCCGCTTCGCCAACCCGCTTTTTGGCTTCATCCAGCATGTGATGCCCGTGTTCGAGGGCCAGCTTGGCACGTTTTCGATCCAGCTCTGCGAGGTCCTCCAGCAGCTGTTCACGACTGCCAAGGCCGATGCTTCCGGCCAGATCCGGCTCTGCCGGATAACGCTCTTCATCAAGCACGTGCAACAGCATCATGGGGGTTTCCATGTGCTTGCTGGCCCAGCTGGCGTAATCGCAAACTGCGGGAGCGGCCTGGGAGCCATCAATACAGGCAACTACTCGTAACATCTCAACCTCGCCTTCATGATCCTTGTGATTTTTATTCTGACTGCGATCGCTGTTGGATTCCCTGGTCTGTGTCATGTCAGTGCCCCATCAGCTGGTCAACGGCGTCCGGCTTGTCGTGCACGCCAAAGCGGTCAACGATCGTGGCACTGGCTTCATTCAGCCCGATCACCTCAACCTCCGAGCCTTCACGGCGGAACTTGATCACGGCCTTGTCCAGGGCACCCACTGCGGTGATATCCCAGAAATGCGCGCGACTCAGGTCGATCACCACATTATCGACTGCTTCCTTGAAATCAAAGGATTCCATGAATTTTTCCGAGGAGCTGAAGAACACCTGACCCACAACGCGGTAGGTGCGGGTGTCGGTGGTTTCATCCAGCTCGGAGGTCACCAGCATGTAGTGGCCCACCTTGTTGGCAAAGAACAACGCCGCCAGCAGCACGCCGGCCAGAACACCGAAGGCCAGGTTATGGGTGGCAACTACAACAATAACGGTTACCAGCATCACGATGTTGGTGGAAAGCGGATGCTCACGCAGATTGCGGATGGAATCCCAGGAGAAGGTACCAATCGACACCATAATCATCACCGCTACGAGGGCCGCCATGGGAATCTGGACCAACACGCTGTCCAATAGCAGCACCATAACCAGCAGGAAGAGACCGGCCGTGAGGGTGGAAAGCCGGGTCCGGCCGCCGGATTTCACGTTGATAATCGACTGGCCGATCATGGCACAGCCGGCCATACCACCGATCAGGCCGGAGCCGATGTTGGCAATGCCCTGACCCTTGCATTCACGGTTACGGTCGCTGGTAGTGTCCGTCAGGTCGTCCACGATGGTGGCCGTCATCATGGATTCCAAAAGCCCCACAATGGCCAGCGGAATAGAGTACGGCAGGATGATCATCAGGGTTTCCAGGTTCAGAGGCACGTCCGGCCACAGGAATACCGGCAGGGTATCCGGCAGATCGCCCATGTCCCCAACCGTCCGGATGTCCATTCCGGTAACCACGGCAACGGCTGTCAGAACGACGATGCACACCAGGGGCGAAGGCAGAACCTTGCCCACAACGGGTAGCAGGGGAAACAGATAGATAATTCCCAGACCCGCGGCTGTCATTGCGTAAACGTGCCAGGTGACGTTGGTCAGCTCGGGCAACTGTGCCATAAAGATGAGAATGGCCAGGGCGTTCACGAAACCGGTCACCACCGAGCGAGACACGAAGCGCATCAGGCTGCCAAGCTTCAGATAACCTGCAATCAGCTGCAGCACGCCTGTCATCAGGGTTGCGGCCAGCAGGTACTGCAGGCCATGCTCTTTCACCAGCGTCACCATCAACACCGCCATGGCTGCGGTTGCGGCAGAAATCATCCCGGGGCGCCCGCCCACGAAAGCGATGATCACGGCAATACAGAAGGAGGCATACAGCCCCACCTTGGGATCGACTCCGGCAATGATCGAGAAGGCAATGGCCTCGGGAATCAGTGCCAGCGCCACAACGATACCGGCGAGTACATCGCCACGAATGTTCGAAAGCCAGTTGGCTTTAAGGGAATTCACCATGATTTCGGGGTTCCAGCTTGCTACGAATTCAAAGGTCGCGAAGCTTATCAGCCCCCTTACAGGAAAGTAAGGTCGCTAGCGGTAAGTTCTTAGACGTCTAACGACCGGCGCCCTCTACTGCTATTATCAGAACATCATTGATTTACAGGAGCTTGCATCGCCCCATGGACGACGTTGCCGCCCAGTTTCTCGCTGGAAACCAGACCACCCTGAATCTCGCCGTTGCTCTTCTGCTTGGCGCCATCATCGGCCTCGAGCGGGGCTGGGACGCCCGGGAACAGAAATCCGGCGAGCGGATTGCCGGCATCCGCACCTTTGCTCTGGTGGGCCTGCTTGGCGGTATTTCCGCGTTACTGGCCCGGGAAATCACGGAGTGGGCGTTTCCGGTGCTTCTGGTCAGTGTCGTGGCCATGGCCATCGTGGCCTACAGCGAGCGGCTGGAGCATATCCGCAACTTCAGCATCACCGGTATGGTCGGCATGGTGCTGACCTTCTGTTTCGGGGCAGTGGCGGTGGCTGTGGACCCGGTTATCGCCACAGCAGCCGCTGTTGTGACCGCTATCATCCTGGACAACAAGCAGGAAATTCATGGCTGGGTGAACAAACTGAAGGAACATGAACTGGATGCCGCCCTGAAACTACTGCTGATTTCCGTGGTCATGCTGCCGTTATTGCCGAACGAAAAGATGGGTCCGGGCGGCGTTCTCAACCCCAGGGAAATCTGGTGGATGGTGGTGATGATCGCCTCCATTTCCTTTGTCGGCTATTTCGCCATACGGGTCGCCGGTACCCGCAAAGGCATCCTGTTTACCAGCCTCTTCGCCGGGTTGAGCTCGTCCACTGCCCTCACCCTGCACTTCGCCCGCCAGGCCTCGAAAACTCCGCAGCTCAACGCCCAGTTCGCCACCGGTATCCTGATTGCGTGCGGCACCATGTTCCCCCGCATCCTGGTTTATTGCCTGGTGATCAATCCCGATCTGTTGCCCAGTCTGATCTGGCCCGTGCTTGTGATGACCGCCCTGCTCTATGGGCCCGCGCTCTTTATCTGGCGGAAAAATGATCGAGAGCTCCAGGTAAGCCAACCAACCCTCAACCAGAACCCGCTGGATTTGACCTCGGCCCTGGTTTTTGGCGCGTTGCTTACAGCCATCCTGCTGATGGGCGAGTTCCTCGGCAACTGGCTGGGTGATGCGGGCATCTATTTCCTGGCAGCCACCTCGGGTATCGCGGATGTGGACGCAATTACCCTCTCCCTGACCCGCATGTCCAACAACAGCCTGGCCATGGGAACAGCAGTCATCGGCATTGTGATCGCCGCTGCCACCAACAACCTCGTGAAATCGGCGCTGGCCGGGTTTGTCGGCAATCGCCAGATCGGGCTGCTGGTCG
>NZGD01000256.1 GCA_002690925.1 Rhodopirellula sp. | reverse complement strand
CGGCCCATCAAGATTACATCCAGCGGACACCAAAATGGAGGCGCTGATACGATCGACGCAGGCAATGGAACGAACTATGTGATCGGTGGTGATGCAGGAGACACGATTGTCGGCTCGAGCGGGCAGGATCTGGTGTTGGGTGATAACGGAAGTCTTATCTGGGACACTTCAGTTGATCCTCCTGTCCTCACCGAGATTCGATCCAAAGAGCCAGAGTTTGGTGGTGATGACAACATTCAGGGGGGTGACCATGCGGATGTGATTCTTGCGGGTAGCGGTAGTGATACAGTTAACGCTGGTACTGACGACCAGCATGACATAGTGATTGGTGACAATGGACATCTACTGTTGGATCTTCAAGATCGCGTCACTGTGGTGGTCTCAACAGGAACCCAATATGGTGGTGCAGATGCGATTCATACCGGTGGTGGCGAAGATTATGTCATTGCCGGTGACGCTGGGGACGAAATTGATTCTGCGGCTGGCCGAGACCTTGTACTCGGCGACCATGGAACTTTCACCTGGGACACATCAATCGATCCACCGGTGCTGAGTGAAATTCGTTCAACGCAACCGGATTTTGGTGGTGATGATCAAATAAAGGGGGGAGATGAAACGGATGTAATTCTTGCCGGCACTGGAAGTGATGTAGTCGATGCTGGTAGTGACAATAGCAGCAATTTTGCCGTCGGCGATCACGGCTATGCCTTGTTTGATGGCCAAGGTTATTTGATCGAAATTGGAACGGCTCTTCATCAATATGGTGGTGCCGATAAACTGATTGCAGCCGATGGACGTGACTTCTTGATTGGTGGTGTTGACTCTGATGAATTGATCGCAAATGGTGGCGAGGATGTAGTTATCGGAGACA
Source organism: Rhodopirellula sp. (assembly GCA_002690925.1). Classification (GTDB taxonomy): domain Bacteria; phylum Planctomycetota; class Planctomycetia; order Pirellulales; family Pirellulaceae; genus Rubripirellula. Next base: position 65,910 of record NZGD01000256.1, on the reverse strand, counting down.
CTGCCCAATTGGTTTGGAGCCAACAATACGATCCTCCAAGGCTGGTGCGGTTAACAAGTCCTTCTGAAGATACAGCTCATGGAGGCGACGACACCATTGATGCGGGCGAAGGGAATGACTTGGCTTTCGGAGGGACTGGTAGTGACAAGGTTCACGGCCGGAGCGGTGATGATGTGCTGTCCAACTACCAGGCAACCGTTACTTTACCACTGCCTGATATGCCAAGCTTCAGCGGTTGGGGCAATCAGCAACAGCAACAAGCTTGGGACCAACCTTTGTCATTGTTTGCGACTGAAAACTTCACTCCACTGAATGCTGATGGTGATTCATCTTTGGGTACAGGCGAAGTGGTTCCTTCTGACAATCAGATTTTTGGAGGCGGAGGCGACGATTTCTACCTGATCGTTCCCGGTGGGCAAGACACGATTGATGAGGGCAATTCATCGAGTGATCCGATGCAATCTCCATCGCCCATGGCAGGTGCATCTGAATCATCCAATTCACCGGATCTTTCTGACACCTTCCAGTTGCACAGTTGGCCCAGTGCCGCACATACGATCTATCTTGATTTTGATGGCCATGTCACTGAGGGAACGTCATGGAACAGTCAGGTGTCCCGTATCGTCTCCCCAGCATTTGACCCTGACGGCGATGGAGCGAATTTTTCGGATAGTGAGTTGAGGTCAATACAGGCGATTTGGAAACGAGTATCCGAAGATTTTTCACCATTTGAAATTAATGTCACGACTGAGGATCCAGGTGTAGCTGCCTTGGCTAAAGACGGGAATAATGACGAAGAGTGGGGAGTCCGTGTGGTCATCACTGAGGACTGGTTGGACTGCGGTTGTGGTGGAGTCGCCTACTTGCAGAGCTTTAATGACCCACGAGACGAACCAGTATTTGTCTTTAACAAAAGCGAGATTGGGGTCTCAGCAGCTGCCTCACATGAAGTCGGGCACGCTCTCGGTTTGAGCCATGACGGGACTTCCAGTAGTACAAACGCAGGGAGTGAGGGTTCCGCTCATGATCATGACCATGAGCACATTGTATGCAGTGTTCCGCTTGAAAATTCTGATTCTGATACCGAGTACTACGGTGGCCATGGAAGCGGCGAAGTGTCTTGGGGACCGATTATGGGCAGCGGTTATTATGCCAATATTACAACGTGGGACACGGGGCAGTATTATCAAGCAACCAATCAAGAAGATGACTGGCAAATTATCACGACGCAGAATGGATTTGGCTATCGTGAAGATGATCATGGTGGTACGAGATTTTCCGCGAGCGGATTGGAAGTTCGGGGAACGAACAGTTCCAACTCGGGATTAGTCGATCTGCGTGGTTTTGGGGTCATCTCCCAAGACACTGACGAAGACTGGTTTGAATTTGAAGCTGGTGCGGGGACCATCGACTTAAGCATCAATAGCTATGTTCAGGAGACTTTTGTTTCGACCGCAAATGACTACAAACACAGCATTGAAGTTACGCCGGTCGCTGATCAGGGTAGTAATCTGGACATTCTTGCCACAATCTATGATGAGGATTTGAACGTAGTTGCGACTTCGAACCCGGAGTTGGGATTGAGCGCCGAGTTTTCAAGTATCGAGCTAAAGGCAGGTCGGTATTATCTGGGAATCGAGGGAACGGGATATGCAGACTGGACATCAGTTCCCCCCGATGGTTTTGATGCGTCCGTAAGTCGCGGTCAGTACTTGATAACTGGCACGGTTCCGATGGCGGTCGCGGAAGAAAGTAACTATGACACGGTGAGTTTCCAAACATCTGACCGTGGGATTACGTTTGATCCTGATCGGCTGGATTCCGCTCAGTATTTGATCGATCCCGTCGGACAGAATGCTGGCTCGGCGCCGGTTACAGTGACACTCAAACGAACTGATCCATTACCTGATCTCAGTACCTATGAGAATGTGATTGGCACTGCGTACAGTGATTTGGTATTTGCAGATACGCTTTCACAGGTTCGTACCTTCAAGGGCGGTCAGAATGTTGGAAGCGATTCTGAAACGTTCTATGGTGATGAACTACGTATTCGTACCTACGGTAATCAGGTGATGGACAATGGGCACTTATTGTCAGTCAGTGGGGTGGGTGATGTGATGCACTATGAGTTCGAAACCATCGAGTGGATGGACGCGCAACCACAGATTCATGATGATGGTGACTTCACATTTAGGTATTATGGAAAACCTTACCACGATGACAATGTAGGATACGGTGGTGACGCACTTAGGACTTATCGACGGAAAGAAGGACGAGGTGAATGGACACTGGGTGGACTCAGTCCTGGTAAGTATTTGGTTTCTGTTACGGCTCCGGATGGCAGTAGTACTCGTGGCTTGAGTCGTTATCAAATTCTGGATTCAAACGACAACACATTGTTGAGCAATGAGCAATCCTTTGCAGAGCCGGATTATCACTATGGCGATGTAGACTGGCGTGATTTGAGTGATACTGTCTCGATCAGTGATCATTCACTGGTCGTCGCTGTGAATGCCGCTTCGGACACGCTTGTCGCTTATATCGATGCAGTCAGCGTTCAACGAATGCGTCACAACGCTCCCGAAATTCGGGTAACGGAAGCGGCTAACAATCAAAATGTCTTGTCCGGCATCTCGGAGGTTGATTTTGGTCTAACCGCGTTTGGAGAGAGTACTGTCCGTGATTTTGAAATCGAGAATCTGGGCGATGTGAGTTTGATACTCAATCTTAACGAAACAGCTACCGACCTGCCTTATCGCTATGATTCGGAAACTGGTGCGGTTTTGAACCGCCTGGGGAATGTTTCGGTGCCAGTGGGTTATCAGGCAAGCTTTTTAGGTGGTCAGCACGTAGCACCTGGCGATTCAACTACTTTGAGACTTGAGCTTGTGGGGCCACAGCCTGGAGCTTATCGAGGCACCTTGGCTTTCGAAACCAATGATGTCGATGAGTCGATCTTCAAAGTTGATCTTAGTGGTAGAGTCGATCGATCGATCGAAGATGTCATTTATGCCGACAACGGTAGTAGAAGCAAGCCTTCCGAGTATTTCTCGGTTACGGAGGGTAGGGCCTCCTTCACCAGACAACGGAAAGCCCTGGGTGGTTACGAGACCAGATTGTCTAACCGTGGAACGCATCAGGTCGCGTGGATATGGGATGATTTGGATGCAGGTGTTTATCGTATAGCGGCAACATGGTATGGAAATCCCCGTAACGCAGCACCGGATGTTCCATTTGCGGTCAAGACGACCCATTCAGCAGATTGTGAAATCGAAGGTTCTTGTGGCACTCAATCCAAGATTGTGAATCAACAGTTGCGTCCAGCTGACAAGGAGGACTACTTCCATGAGGTTGGAGTTGATTGGGTAACGTTATTCGAGCGTGTTACGGTGAGCGCTGATGGTGATTTGACAGTCACCATTAACAGTACTGAAAATGGTCAATCCTATATTGATGCCCTTCGATTGGAGCCCTTGGATTCTGACTCACTGGAACCCATCTCAGAATTGCGCATAATTGATTTGAGCTTATTGGAAGCGGGTGAAAGTTCGTCAGCGGCAGAAATAGATCCTTTCTTGGGGAATGTCAGTTTTGGCCAGACGCAATTGATGAAGACAGTGACGCGTAGTCTGCGTTTTCACAATGATGGTTTGGAGGACCTCGTCCTGCTTGATGTGCCTTTCGTCTCTTCGGGCTTTACATTAACCAGCGCGCCACTTAAATATCCTGTCACCGTCAGCCCTGGTGATTCGCTTGACTTGAAAGTGCGTTTTGATGCTCAGACCATCGGTGCAGCCAATGGTACGCTTCTGATGCAGACTGATAACGCCGAAAGCGGCGTGATCTCGATCGATTTGCACGGAACTGTGATGAGTGAGTTTAAACTCGATAATGGTGATCGCTATGGAGTGTCTTCAGAAAATTATGTTCAGGTCGGAAAGTTTTCAAACCGGCGACATTCAGGTGCACAGGCAGAAACCTATGCCGTCAGCGGTAGTCGGCAGACGGGTAGTCAGGCAATCTGGACATTTGATGATATGGAATCAGGGTGGTATTCCGTTTACTCGACTTGGGTAGACCGAAGCAGTCATTCAAGTGTAGCGCAATATGACGTCATCAGTGGCGATACGGCGATACGAACCCTAATTGATCAACGAAGTAAACCGGATGATCTACAGGGCAGTCAGTCACCTTGGGAACTGTTGACTGATGTTTACATTGCTGAGGAGATGCTAACTGTAACGTTGACTGATATTGATGACAGAAGGTCTGTCGTGGCAGATGCCGTGCGATTACAACGGATTCATCAGCCACGTGTTGGTATGTCATATGGTGGATCGGATATTAAGTCTGGCCACTTGATCGATTTTGGACAGGCAACTCATGGTACGGCGACACACGAAGTAGTTCAGATCATCAACCACTCATCAATGCCACTGCTTGTTGAATCGTTGCGTCAAGTGCCAGTCGGATTTGAGGTCGTTAATTTTGAGCCCAGCTATCTCGATGAAGGTGAAGCCCTCGACTTGATGATTCGTCAGAAAGCCGAGGCGGTGGGGGGTTTTGAGGGGACGTTTGCCTTCGCAACAAGTGACCCCCATAATCCAATCATCAAGTTAGCCTTGAAAGGTGAAGTTCTCAGCGACGCGTTGATACTTGATGACCGAGATGTCCGATTTGAACAGACCGGGATGATGGTCAAACTCTCCAGTGATCGGCGTGGTTGGCACGAAAATACGATTAAACTGGCTACGACTGACCGTATTGCAACGACTGGTGCTTGGGTTTTGGATGGGCTGGACCCGGGGCGATACAACATCGGTGTTACATGGGCACCTTATAGCCGTGCAGCTTCGGATGTTCCCTTCATCGTTTCGGACGCATCCGTGCAGGAAACTTCTTACCTTAATCAACTGATTCATCCATCAGACTATGCTGATCACTATGAAGATCGGGGATCTGTCTGGATCGATGCTGTTGTCGGTTTTGACTATTCCGATTCTTCACAACCACTCCGTGTTGAGATCAACAATATTGGAATTGATGGTAAACGCGTCGTTTTTGATGCCATTCGTATTGAACGAGTTGACGAAAATGCTGGCATTCCTTTGAATGCTACACCTGGCGATTCGCTCACGATTATCAACCACAACCATGCCTTGGCGGCTGATACGAATCTTGACGGGTTTGTCACAGCTTTGGATGCTTTGCTGGTCATCAACAACATCAGTTCAGGTTTTGTAACTGGGGAGTTCTCAGCTGCTGCTAACGAAGAGATCACGTTGACAGATGTCAATGCTGATGGCCAAGTATCCACGCTTGACGCACTTGTTGTGCTAAACGCAATACGATCGATTGCTGTCATGGAAGGAGAATTTGGGGAGCAGGTACCGGAAGAGGCGGCTCTTGCACCCTCTGCAGTGAGCCGCGGATTTGATTTTGATCAGAGGCGACGCTTTGGCCGATGTCTCGAGGATCGAGATTGGGATGCAGAGGGAACGCTTCCGGCGTTTGAAGATGCATCGTCCTCAGATGCCTCTAGGCTTCCATCACTAAGTTCATTGTCTGCTGATGCCGTATTCGGTGGTGCGATGGGGGAATCGCAGACCAAGGCGCTGGCTTCCAATCATCTGGATGATGTGTTCAGCGAACTTGATGTCAGTTACTTGGGGGAAGAAGAATGAAAAGAGTGAGTTATTGATGCTGGAAGCGTTGCTAACCCAAACATTGTCTTTTTATGGTTGCGACCAAATCATTACAGGGTTTGGTGTTCGAGGCTGCCCGATCTTATATTGAATCTGGGTCGACCGCGAATGGATGGCACGTTGACCACAACCTGCTCATCGGGAAGTATTGTCGCTTTGGCTAGTCATTGCATCAAGTTTCCGACTTGATAATTGTACGTCGATTCCATTGTTGGCCGATCCAAATCAGAATCGCAACGAGTAGGGCGACGGTGATCGTTGTGACAGGAAGCGGTACTCGCTCCAAGACCAGTAGTGGCATCGCTACTGTGATCATACCTCCACCGATGAACGGCGAAGAAAGGGGGGCTGCTAACGCATAATCTTCTGCAGCACCTGATTCTAGTTCCGGGTCGACTAATCGCAGCAGCACGAAACCGGTTGCCGTGGTGCCGGTCGACATGCCGTAGTTGATCAGTCCCAATTCGAACCAGTGCTCGGGCGGTAACATTTTTCGCGCCAGAACCATGAGGCAGAATCCCGTCCACGCGGCACCAAAGAGAAACAGGATAGTGAACGGTACAATCAAGGTGCTCACTGCGGTGATGTTCAATGTGGTGATAGCAGCGACAATCAAAACATCCATTGCTGTCGATGTCAGCCGATTGATAGTGTCTCGATCGATGGCGTTTTCATAGCCGAGCAAACTCAGCATGACGCGTACGATCCATCCACCGAACAGTGTGTAGATGAACAGAGGAAAGCTGCCAGCAATACTTTCGAGTGTCAGTCGCTCTGATAGTTGTTCTCCACCCTTGACGATTGTATTGGTTGCATCCCCAAAAGCTTCGATGAATCCCACGAATGAGGTCACAAGACTTTGAAGCCCAAGGCCAATACCAAAGGCGATCGCCAACCATAGCACTTGAAATAGCAATGGATCAATCGTCTCCTTACCAATTCGTGCATAGCCGAGCATGGGGCGGGTTGCTGGCGTACAAGAGGGAGAGTTTTCAGGGCGATATCCTGCATTGACAACGTTTTCGGATTTGGATTTTTGCTTTTTAATCCACCCTCTCCTCACGGCGACGTTGATCCAGAAAATACCTGAAATCAATCCGTAGAGCAGTCCGCATGTGGCCATCAGAATTCCAAGATCCAACCCATTATCTAATTGTATCGTTGGATGGTTGAAAACTTGGCCCATGGCAGCAGCAGTACCGTGCCCACCCGCAAAACCAGTTTCGATGAGTGTGCCAAACGAATGAGGTACATCAAAAAACGGTTTGATCAACAGCAAGGTCGCGATCAGTCCGATGGCGGTTTCTCCTAGCACGATGACCCACACCATCAGACCCTGCCGTCCAACACGTGAAATGCTTTTTCGCCAAGGTGCCGGTTCACGTTCCAGCAACATTCCAGCGAAGATCACGGCGATCAGGAATCCGGGCCAACTCTTGAGCGTTTCAGACCAAGCAGTGGTATGTGATGTCAATGTCACACTGAAGTCAACTTGGATGATCAGTAAACCAATCATTCCTGCCAGAACTGAAGCAGGGATATACAACCAGCGGAAAATTGCGAACCTGAGTCGCAATCCAATGCCTAGCACCAGCAATGTGGCTACGAAGATGAACGGAAAAATCATGGGATGTTCAAGGGAGGATGTGTTGGCAATTCAATCCCACTCATGCACCGTCGTGAACGGTGAAAATTATGGAGTGATTCTAAAACGCCAGTAAAATTTTACGGGCTGTTCCTGGAAATCAAACTGGCCTTGGCTGGGATTCGGCTCTTTGACTAGAGAGACTCAAAATCAATCGTCTCTTTCAAATCGATGCGTGCATTCATTGCCGGCAAAGGGTATTTCAGGCCTGAGGCACAGTTGAATAGAACGCAAGTCTCATCAGCTGAGATTCTTCCTGATTCCAATTCCTGTTGATAGGCTGCGAGCGTTGCAGCTCCTTCTGGACACATCAGCATTCCTTCTTTTTTGGAAGCCTCATCCCGGGCAAATAGAATTGCCTCATCGGTTACAGCTGTCGCAAATCCATCACTTTCACGTACTGCATTGAGAATCAGAAAATCACCGATAGCCGCCGGAACACGAATTCCAGCAGCAACAGTGTGTGCATCCTGCCACAGTTCGGCGTACTGCTTCTGCTCGTCATAGGCTTTTACAATGGGAGCACAACCAGTTGCCTGCACGGCAACCATCCGTGGTAAACGGCCGTTGATCCAACCCATTGCCTGGAGTTCCTGAAATGCTTTCCACATCCCGATCAATCCAGTGCCTCCACCAGTGGGATAGAAAATCACGTCAGGAAGTTCCCAGTTGAATTGGTCTGCCAATTCCAGACCCATCGTTTTCTTACCTTCGATTCGATACGGTTCTTTGAGTGTGGAACAGTCGAACCATTGGTGGATCTCTTTTCCAGCTCCGACCAGCTTGCCGCAGTCGTTAATCAGGCCATTGACTCGCCATACCTTTGCGCCCTGTGCAGCGATTTCTCGCACGTTGATTTCTGGTGTGTCATCTGGGCAAAAAACGTAGGTTTCCATACCTGCGCGGCTGGCGTAAGCAGCCATGGCCGCTCCAGCATTGCCATTGGTTGGCATAGCTAGTTTTGTCACGCCAAGTTCCTTAGCCATCGAAACAGCCATGCAGAGCCCACGTGCTTTGAATGAGCCCGTGGGTAATCGACCCTCATCTTTAACGATCAAACGTCCTTGACCAGCTTGCAAACTGGCAAGTTCGATCAAGGGCGTCATGATCTCTCCGAGGCTCACAATGTTGTTGGTCTGGCGGACTGGTAGAAATTCCCTGTATCGCCAGAGGTCTGCCGGGCGTGATTGGAGTTCGTCTTTACTGAGCGCTTTGGATATTCCCTGCAAATCGTATCGTACGATGAGGGGGCTTCCAACTTCAGACAATCCATGCAACTGGTCAGCTGCATAATGTGTTTCTGTCTTACCGCATTCCAGGTGTGTGACAAAAGTTGGTCGGTCAGTGTTTGTGTTTTGCATCGTCAAGTTTTTGAGGTTGCCAAGTTTACAGATCTGTTTGCCGGTTCATGATGACTGCACGTGCTGCTGGTAAGACAACAGTATGAGATTCAAGTTGATAATACACGGCTTCTCACATGGATTCACGAACGCGTTTCTGCTCGTCCAAAGCATAGTCGACCAAACGCTCGGCGAATGGCTCGAATAATTTAATGGGCTGCTTTTCCAGTGGCTCTATCAGGTATTCTAGTTTGATCACATCACCATTTGTCGTGAAGTGCGGTCCAATGCCGGTGAATCCAAAACCATGTTGCTCCAATGCTTCACACGCATCTGGGGTGCCAGGGTTTTCCAGTGGTAACTCCACAACGAGAGCTTCCACATGCGAGAGTTCGACAAGTTCTCTCGCAGCCCGCCGTATACTTTGGACAGTATCCTGACCAAGCGTTGTTATATGGATTGCGGCAAAATGTGCCCGAGGGTTTACCTTGATGGAAAGTGTTCCATGTGCCTGATGACTAGGCGAAGCAGTACCAAATCGAATAGGGCATCCGAGGTTTTCGTAGATCTCAGAGACGATTTGTTGATGTCGCTCTGGAATGAAAACTTCCCGTTCTGCAGGCTCTGTGACCCAATGAAAATAAATCACACAGCTAACACGTTGTGAGAGTTCCTCAGCGATTCCCGCAAAGGACTCATTCTTTGGTGAGACTCCTAAACCCACGCCACAGATGTGGCCTCCATGGTGGGCATTTGATTTTTGAGTGTAGATATGGACCGTCACGGAATCAGCATACCAGCCTGCTAGCCCTATATCCTGAGCTTCCTTATCCAACGCACCCTTCATTTGGTTCAGCAGACCTCTGCCACGATGGCGGGGATCAACCGCCGCTTGACCGACTTCTGCAACCGGACCTGCATCATTAAATTCCAACGCACAGTGACCCGCCAGATAGCCGTCTCTGTCTGTAGCAACAATCGATAGCACTTTGCCATTCGCGTGCTGAGCAGCAACTCGTTCAGGGTAGTACAGGTCTTCGTTGAAGTATGTATTGCCGTAAATTCGGTAAATCAGCTGTGAAATTTGTAACGCTTCTTCGGGACGCGATCTGCGAACATCGTATTCTTGTGTAGGCGCCAGTGGCTCATCTTGACTGGCGGGTTTTGAGTCACCCTCATGGACCGACTTGTCGTGAAGCCACTTGATCAAGTGCAGAGCCTTCCCGTTCGGACCCAAGGCTGTCCAGTGGACTTCATCTAGGATTCCTGTATCGAGTGCATTTCGTAAGCCAGGCAGGTTGATTGGACCTTGGATTAGCTCTGTCTCTAGTCGCTGAATATCTTGTGGTACACCATCGTCGCAGATCGTGAGTTCAAATTTACCCATCGACTCAGTGACTTTGACGATGATCGCGCCTTGTTCTCCATGGGGATAGGCGTGATCGACAGTGTGAATAATCACTTCACTTACTAACTGCTCAAGCCCGGTAACCGTTGGCTCAGGAAGTCCAACTTCATTGAGGGTAGAGCGAATGAAGGCCTGAACGCTGGAAAGCAAAGGCGAATCATTGGATAGGCGTAATTCCATTTCCATTGCGAAAATACCGTCTAACAGGGGGAGAAGCAGAAATGTGAATTGAGGGATGGTACTTTGGAACTTTCTTTCGCAGTAGATTACTCTGCTTCTCCCACGGTGGGAATTCAGCTGAAAGACAGGAAAGTGAATGCGTAGGATTTCCATGGAGATCATGCTGGGAAATCCGAGCCTCAATGAATCTAAAATTCGGTCAATCACTGGTAGTTGGGGAAAAGAATCTGTCTTTAATTGTTCACCTTTCAAAAATGTGTTGTTGGGTAACGTGCCGATGCTCGTTATTTAAGTGTCCGTTTCTTTCAATGTCGACTGAGTGTCTGTTAGATTATGCGGTAACAGAACAATTCTGGAATTTTGTTGGAATACACCGGCGAGTCTTTCATGCTCTATGACCACAGGCAGTCTGCCCCTACCTATCTGTTACTGCTGTTTATCGGGGTCGGTACGCTAGCTGGATCTGCTTTGACAAATGTGGTTGTCGCGCAGGTAGCCATGTACAGTAGCGGTGCTTTGATGTTGCTTCTTGCTTTGTGTTTTCGTGATTTGACGGTAAGTGATCAGGGCGCTGAGTTGTTGATTGCTTTCGGACCTTTGACATTATTCAAGCGCCGTTTACAGTACAGTGAACTCGAGAGAGTCGAGCAAGCCAAATCAACGATATTGGACGGTTGGGGTATTCATGTAAGTCCGAGTGGAGGTTGGGTTTGGAATTTGTGGGGATATGACTGTGTGGATGTTTGGTATAGACAAGGTCGAAAAATCAGGATTGGTACTGATGATGCGGTCGCTCTGACAAAATTCTTGGAGACAAAAATTGTTCCTGCCGACAAAGAGCGTCAAGACAGTAACTGATGTTCAGTTTTGAGTTTTTACCGGATCGCTATGCAGTTTGTCGTCTTGCAGCTGATGAGTCGCTACCCCAGTGGGCGCTGCAAAATGATATCGGTAAGCAGCAGTTTGTGTCGTTGACCTGGACACCTGATGAACTTTCCGTTGTGTGTCGTGAGTCTCTCGTGCCAGACAATGTAAAATCTGAGCCTGATTGGATTTGCATGCGAGTCGCTGGAAAACTTGATTTCTCTTTGGTGGGGATTCTCGCCAAGATTACAAAGTATCTGGCAGATGCTCACATCAGCGTATTTGCAGTCTCCACCTATGAGACAGATTATTTGCTGATCAAAAGTGCACAGTGGCCACTGACTCTTAAAACGTTATCCGAGGCTGGTTATAAGGTGTATCCTTTAGGAGATGCGTAAAGGGTTTGAAAACCAGTGAGCGTAAATCTAGGGTGCATGGCGATGTGTCCTGTTACGCCTGACTGATGGGGTCGAAGGTAGAAGTAGTCTGTTTTGGAAAAGTGAGTCGTGGATAGGTTCAGCGCCCCTGGTTAAATGGGGTGCATTCAAGATGTTGAGAGGGCACATGATGAGAATCAGCAGACGGCAGTTTACGCAGGCGGGAAGTCTTGGTGGTGTGGCCGCTCTTGGGACCTTTGCACAGCCTCTGACTGCATTTGAACCACAGGAGAAGACTGTCAGTTTGGTAAACGCGCAGGTTGGTGAAGGTATCTTTGAATACTTGAATCGTGTGCAGTTGGGATTTGATGAGAACGCCTACCGGAACATCATTGGGGCAGCTAATCCTTTTAAAGAGGGGGACGCGGCACTTGGGGTGGCGGCTACCAATGACGCTGCTCGGGGCATTGCGCGTCAGTTGTTGTCAAATACCATCTTGTCTGATGTAGATGACCATCCCATTACGCAGGATCGTTTGTCTCAACTGCTGAAACAGACAGTCGTACGTGGTGAACACCCAACGAATCAAAGCCAAACGCTTGGGCAATTGAAACAATTTCTTCTTGAACACGATGAGGTATCAATCAAGGCGGTGCTTCCTTCTCTGTCCAGCGTCGTGATTGGTTGCGTTGTGAAATTAATGAGTAATGACGAATTGGTCACGGTAGCCTCCAAAATATTTCACCCGATGCCCAATAGCAACATTGGTGCAAAGGGCTACTTGGGAGCGCGTGTGCAGCCGAATTCACCAACTGATAATCATGAGGATATACGTTGGCAGGTTTTTGACGCCTGGGCTTATGGAGTGGGTGATGTCCTGTTGGGAACCAATCCAGTATCAAGCGATCTGGATTCGGTAGCTGGGGTGGAACGGACGTTGCAGGAGATAATTGAAGTCTTCGGACTGCAGACTGATCTGCCCCATTGTGTACTGTCACACATCGACGTACAGGCTGATGTTGAGCAGCGACAGCCTGGGAGCACAGCACTTTGGTTCCAGAGTATTGCTGGTAATGATGGTGCCAACCGAACTTTTGATATCAGCGTGGAGAAAATGTTGGCTTATGCCGGGCAACGCAAGGGACAATTTGATCTTTATTTTGAAACGGGCCAGGGAGCAGATTTTACAAATGGTCATGGCAACGGTTTTGACATGGTTGTGCACGAATCACGAAAGTATGGTTTTGCTCGGGCTTTGAAATATGAAGTAGCGAAAGCCAAGTCGGGTACTGATTTGAAACCATGGGTCCATTTGAATGACGTCGCCGGGTTTATCGGTCCGGAAGTATTCCGAACCAAGGAGCAATTGGTTCGATGCTGTCTTGAGGATATCGTCATGGGAAAACTACATGGTTTGACCATTGGACTTGACGTCTGTTCCACGCTTCACATGGAGGTCTCCTTGCAGGACCTTGATTGGTGTCTTGACCAAATCATGCCTGCTAATCCCGCATATTTGATGGCTTTACCAACCAAGATCGATCCCATGCTTGGTTATCTGACTACGGGCTATCATGATCATTTGCGCATTCGGCAGAAGTTTGGCTATCGTGTGAACGATCCTATGTGGGAATTCTTTCGAATGATTAAGGTGATCGACGAACGAGGGATGCCAACCGCACATTTTGGCGACCCAACGTGGGTCTATTTTCAGTATCAGCAACGCAAAGGTGACCTACGGCCCGAACAGGCAATCAGGCGAGAAGCAAAGCAGCAGATTGCGTCTGTGCGAAGCAGAGGAGTATTCATCACTGAAGGGCATGGAGCATCAGTCTCAGATCTTCCGAAATCTACTCAACGAAATGTTGATCGCATCTACAACGATGCTAAAAAAAGTATTTGGGCACAATTGACACCTGGGTTCATAAGTGAAATTCCTGTGTCAATTACACTGAATACCAAATCAGAAGATCGCAATGACTACATTTTGCATCCCTCGAGTGGTGAGAAATTGCGAGAGCAATCTGCTTTGAGGGTGCAGGGGCTTCGTATCAAGCATGATGGCCGATTCAATGTACAGATCGTTATCTCTGATGGACTCAACGCTTTGTCGATCATGGAGAAGAATCATTTGCAGCCATTCCTTAAAAGCTTGCGGGAACAGTTGCTTCGTGACCAATTCAAACCGGCACCCGATCATATTGTCGTGAACTCGGGGCGCGTCAGGGCGGGCTACCACATTGGCGAAATTCTATTCGCACAATCCAAGGGACCAAGAGCACTATTGCATGTGATTGGGGAGCGTCCCGGGACAGGCCATCGTACATTTTCTGTCTACATCACAGCTCCTGACGGTCAGGTGTGGAGCAGCAGTGGACGAGTGGATCACAACATTACCAAAGTCGTCTCTGGAATCGCATCGACTGCTTTGCCGCCAGTACGTGCGGCCAAAGAGACTGTGCATTTACTTCGATCTCTTACTGGCTAATCACCGCATATTGATCTGAGTATTGGGTTTCAGCACAGATTCGAGCACGGCACAACACAAAATGCCAACCGTATAACGAACGAGGTCCAATGGCCGTGAAATAGAAACCCAGAACTAATCTACCCAACATTATCCGCCGTAACGAATCGATCCATGAGGCGTGATCGAGTTGACTCAGCTCGATTGTAAAAGCACACGTGGTCGCAGTAATGGCCTGCTGAAGTACCAGTTTTGGGGCATGAGGAGACTTAGCACCAGGTAAGCCCACGCTGCCCAACATGCGTCCCCGGTATAATTCTTGATGAAATCCGGAGGAAAAATTTCTGCATAGTGTGAGCCCAATCCAAGCAGCAGCAATACTGTGGTTGCCGCAACATAAATCAATCTTCTTTTCAGGGTGGACTTCACGTTGAATCGATCGGCAGCAGAGGCTCGCAGGTAAACGTCTTTGTCGGCACAGAACAGAGTACAAACGCGTCCGAGTGCATACGCGTTCCAGCATCTATATTGTTCAGATCCATGGCGCTGGAAGCACCAGATAGTGAGTTACCCATGGCGTGATTTGCGCAGAGATAGCTAAGTGATAATACTCAGTGGTGTGCAGAAAAAGCACTGGCTTCATATTCGGACGGTTCATTTGACTGATAATGGTGGAATGAACAATCAATGGGGTTTTGCGCGCCCCGAGTGGGTCTGAAATGTGACTATAGAAGTGTACTGTTTCTCGCGACAGTATGTCATTCAGGATTTCTGCTGCTCTCTTGTCCTGCTTGGCAATATCTCACTGTTTGCGGTGCATGCTGGGCTCACAATCTTCTTCCTTCGTCTTTTCACAAGGGTTCTTTTTTGAAGCATCTTCTACGCACTTTTTACGATGATCGTATGTCCTGCCCATCAGGTGGCTATTCGCCTTCGGGAGAAAAACCTGCTTCCGTTTACAAAGATTGGGTACAGCACAGGTTGGTCAAACGGGTTGCATTTGATCCTATTTCGATAGAAGAACTCCAAACGGTCCATGATCCGGAGTACGTGCAGGATGTGTTCAGTGGTGAGGTTACCAATGGTCATGGTAATACAGACGCCGCTGTGGCTGAATCGACTCGATGGACGGTTGGTTCCATGGTCGCCGCAGCTGAGGATGCGCTTGATTCAGGTTTGGCATGTTCACCCTCAAGCGGTTTCCATCACGCAGGCTATTCTTCTAATCATGGATTTTGCACCTTCAATGGATTGATGGTTGCAGCCAATCGCCTGTTGCAACGTGATGAAATTAACAAAATTGGAATTCTGGATTGTGATTGGCATGCTGGTGATGGAACTGATGAAATCATTCGGAAATCGGGTCTGCAAGATTCCATTCTGCATTTCTCTTCCGGGTTTCAGCGTCTTGCCAACTCTCGGAGGTATTTTGTGTGGCTTGATGAAGTGATCAAGACCATGCGCGCTGCGCACGTTGATATTGTGTTGTATCAAGCTGGGGCCGATGCCCATCGTGATGATCCGCTGGGTGGTGTTCTGGACAGTGCAGAATTATCTGAAAGAGACCGAGTTGTTTTTGAGCAATTCGTAGCCCAAGGAATACCAATTGCCTGGAATCTCGCAGGCGGTTATCAACGCGATGCTGAGGGATCCATCTCGCCAGTGCTGGATATTCACCGGACGACTGCTTTGCATGCCCTCGCAGTGCTGCAGGAACAGCAGGCCAATCACGCTAGCTGGCGACAGTCGTTTTTTCATGACGATGATTACTCAGGTCATCGAATGGATCGAGCAACTATGGATTCCATTTGGAAAGGGCGAGAGATGTTCAAAAGCCGAAAATTGAGTCTGAACAATTTTGGTTTCGAACAGACCTACCTCAATCATTTGGAGGGAAGTCTTGAGTCAATCAGTCACACTATTATGGTGAATCTTGAACAGCGCCAACATAAGAGAGCATGCACGGCGCGAGGATTTACTTTTGTCCGTCCGGGGGTATTTCCACTTCCTCGCTACCGTTTTCAAGCCACTTTGGGATCGCCTTATCCGACGGCCACGGGTGATTCGAGTGATTATTCACGTCTGCAAATATGCTGGTTTAGCGATGAGATTGGATTAGCGATTGATGAAATGGTGTTCTCTGTATTGGGAAAAGTCGATTGGGACGCAACGGCTACGAACTATGATCGCTACGATGGGTAAGAGTTTACGTAGTGACGCTTGTTGAACAGTCGAAGTTACGCGAGAAGTATCTTTGGATTGGTATGATTGTTGTGTTGTTGAACCATTCCGTTATTAAGATTGGGAGTTTCGTTGAACAAGATATATTTGATCGATACTGAGACAACGGGCGGAGATCCTAATGAGGTGATCGAGGTAGCATGGGCCTTGTTCAATCCTAACAACGACCCGGTGGTACATGTTCAAAGATATCAACCAGCAGGGGAAATGAAGCTGGGGGCAACCGTGGTGCATGGCATTCTTCCAGAAGAATTGGAGAGCTGCCCACCATCGGCGGAGGCGGTCAGTTTCATACCATTGGAGCCTGGTGATTTCATTGTTGCGCACAATGTCGATTTTGATTACGAGGTGATCGGATCACCTCGTGATGTGCGCTGCATCGATACGTTGGGTATATCTCAGTATTTGTGGCCAGAGATTGACTGCCATAAACAGTTGGCAGTTCTTTATCATTTGTTCGGATATGAACGCTGGCTACGGGATTTGGCCAAAGATGCGCATAGCGCTGAGGCAGATGTCAGGATGTTGCATTTATTGGCAACACAGATTGTTCAGCGGCAGGAAATCAAAAGTGGGGGACAGTTCTTTAACTTTTCACACCACGCGCGAACTCATCCGAAGCAGATCGCGTGGGGAAAACATCGAGGAAAGTACCTGTTCAGCACGGATGAATCGGAAGCGGTTCCCGGTGACTACTTGGAATACATGTTGAAGCAAGATCTGAATCCTTACACTCGGCAGGCATTCATGAATGCCTTGGCGTGGCGTGAAAACGCAGGCGGCGATCACAACTGAGGCAATAGGCACCACGCGTAAGCCGGTGCATGTCGTCAGATGGATTCCATACCACAGGTCTGTTTTAGTGGTGTGAGTTTTTGAATCGCTTGGTGGTGCCTCACACTTGCAGAGTCGCGTGGACAGAAGGCAATCGATCATTGTTCTCGGCTTGACCACCCAAACGCTCAAACAACCGTCGGTTGCAGTTGTACTTACGATGTCATCGCTGGCAAGATTTTCGAGACTGCCATTGTTGGATTCCCGGAATATTGACCATTAGGTTGCCCTGCATTTCCGTGGCAAAGTATTCACCGTTATCGTTCGCACCTATATGCAGATCCAAGTATTGGTCAACATGTGAGCTGAGTTTGTATCGTGGATTTTGGGCATCGGCGATGGCAGCCTCATATGCTTTGCATGGGGTTAAGGTCGCCATTTGCTGGAGTTTTGGTGACTGTATAAACATTGTGCCGCTCTGATCGGCACAATACGGTCATCGGTATCCAGATTTTTTGAGTCAGTCCTGTGCCGTAACCGGAGTTCAAAATCAGTCGACGAAGTCCATGCGGGGATATCGTGCATTGATTGGTCGCGTGACAACGGCATTGTGCAATGCTGCTTCAATAAGCGAGTGCATGGATTTGGGACAAGCGAGCAGTCACGTGGGTGTAGATAAAATAATCAACTTAAGAAAACTCACTTCCGCCGTCGAAGTAAATTTCGGTTATTTTTCATCTTGGTTCTGAGTAACCCCATTGTTGTGACCATCTTTACAGGCGGCACTGAGGTTCAATGTTACCCGTTTGATAACCCGTGTCTTCACGTCTTGTTGTTAACATTGCTGGCCTGAGAAATTCAGGACGTAGTTGAACAACTGAGATTCCCTGATTGACTTGATTATCAAATGAACCCCACTAAGATTTTAAGCAACGTTGACAGTATGGAGAGTATTACCAACACGACGACAAGGCGGAACAAAATGGGTTGAATCCATTTCAGTTTCATCACCATCGATGCTCCAGCGTCATCTGAAATTTGACGGAAACCACGCTCCAATGTTCCCGAAACTTCTGATGTTTTGATCGTCGTTTGAGTCTGTGGAGGTAGGAAAGTGACGCTATGGAATGCTTCCGCCATGGTTTCCCGGTTTTCGATCGCCACGGCGGCTTTCTCCAGTTCCATGCGTGCGGCGCGGTTGTTCACCGATTCTGCTGCCAAACGAATCATAAATTCGACTCGGTGCTCGCCCACGGCATACATCATGGACATCACACGAAAAAACCGGTGCATCGCAATTTCTCGTTCCAAAGTACCAACAAAAGGCAGAAAAAGTCGAATCTTGTCGATGGGATAACGGATTGGACCTAGCATGACCAACCCAAGGATCAGGGCAGTAAAAGCCCAGCCGATGGCTTCCGAGAATCCCAATTGGATTGCCCGAAGCACATCTCCGCTCAGTAAGCACATGAGTATGCGGAGCACTGAACCGGCGAAAAAAATAGCAAGTGGGAAAAGCCATGTGCGACGCAAGTTGGCCAAGGGTTCAAGAAGCGCTTTACAGTGTTCATGCAAAAATTGAAAAACGTCTGTCAATCGTCCTGATTGTTCACCCGCTTCAACAAGAGGGAGATAGAAGCGAGGGAGAAATTCATGAGCTGGTTGGAGAGCTTCTGTAAGAGTGCCGCCTTGCTGGACTGTTGCGACTGCATTTGCCCAGCGTCGACCAATGGCTGTGCGACGCATGGGACGAATGCAGAGTTCCAGACCCTTCTCTACATCAGCGACTGTTTTCATGCAGATGCCAAAGTTGCGTGAAAATTCAGCTAATGACTGATAGTCCGTGCCTCGCAGACAAAGATACAATCCCCGCACACCTTTGTTGCAAGTCCCCAACAACCATTCGAACAGTTCCGTGTATCCGTTCGGTGTTCGATCAGAGGTGTTTGACATGTACTAATGCAATCGCGATGTCGTTGAGCTGTGATTGTGAGTCAGTGTTGAGGGTTGACCGCTGGGCAGTTATGGTAATCTTTGGAGTTGTTCCGTTGATTCTGCTCCTGGTCTGTTAGTCAGGGTTTTTTGGTTCACGGAATTCCGTTTCACAAGGCTCCGTCGCGATCTTTTTTAGCTGCATGATGGAACACGTGCGTAATACAGGGTAACCGATATCAGAAGTTTTTCATTTCAGTTGTGCCTTTTTATTTTTGCCTGCCAGTCATCGATGTGCGCCGAGGTAGATGGTAGCGAGGGAGTCGTGGCAGTATTGAAAGCTTACTGCTCAGGCTGTCACGGAAAATCGGAACCCGATGCGGCTTTGTGTTTAGAGGATATCCGAACTGATTTTGCTGACGCAAATTCGGTAGATCAGAAGCTCGTTGAAACGTGGCAACAGGTCCACGAGCAAATCACGTTGGGGGCCATGCCACCAGAGGGTTCGTTACAGTTGTCAGCGAAGGATGTTGAACAGGTGACAGATTGGATTTCCAATCAATTGAAGAAAATTGGTCACGCGCCGATCGTTCGGCACAAACTGAAGTCACCACAGTTTGGTAATTACGTTAGCCACGAAAAGCTTTTTGATGGGTCGCATCGTGGTCCGGCCTCATCGCCACCACGTCTATGGCGTTTGAGTCCGTACGTTTACGACGAGTTTTTAAAAGGATTCGGTCAGCATTTGCGCGATGTCACGGCGATACACCAGCCTTTTGCATTCGATGCATCACGAGGTGAAATCGCAGATTTTTCAGCCCAGCAGTTTGCGGGTGAGGCCACCTTGCAATTGCTAATGATGAATTGTCGAACTCTGGCTGACTATCAAACCCAGGGAGTGACGTTTCGTGATCACGAAGGCAAAGTCAGGAATTCAAAACGAACACCCACCGAATTTGAGGCTATTCTTGGATCTCAAGATAGGCCAACCGATGAGATGGTGCGGGCAGCCATTGACGTTGAATTTGAGTTGTTGTTGGAACGTACGCCGAGTGAATCAGAATACGAGTTGTTGACCAGTTTTTTTCGCAATGCGGCGAAAGTCGGAGGCAACACCAAGGCATTGCAAGTAATGCTGCAAGGTATTCTGATGAAACCAGAGGCGGTGTATCGGATGGAAATTGGCTTAGGCCCGGAGGATGCAGACGGTCGACGTCGGCTGTCTCCAACTGAACTGGCCTTTGCGATCGCTCGTGCTCTGACAGATAAAGGTCCGAGTGAAATTGAAGTGGTTGCCACAGACGGTGAAACAAGAGGCACTTTGCTGAATCTTGCTTTGAGTGGCGAGCTTGCCGAAAAAGCAGACATCGAACGCGTTGTGGTGCAGATACTTGATAACAACAATATGTCGACGGCTGATTACCGAATGTTCACTCAGGATCATGGTATCCGAAATACGCGTACTCTAAGGTTCTTTCGAGAATTCTTCGGGTATCACCATGCGCCTAATGTATTCAAGGATGAAAAGCGTATTGGCTTTGGTGATCGTTATCTGACTCAACGAATGGTTGACGATGCCGACCAATTGGTCATGCATATCTTTGATAGGGACCGCGATGTCTTGAATCAGTTGTTGACAACGGATGAGTACTTTGTGGCGTATCTTGGATCACGAGATTACATCCAGAAAGATTTGCATTACATCAAGACGAATGAGAATGATGCCAACTTTGAATTCAATACCAAGTACCTTCTGCGGTCAGAAGCAGCGGGGCGTCACCCAATCCCGATCGAGGGTCCGAGTTCAAGACAGTATGTCAACTTTTACAATCTCGATCACACAACATGGGACTATCCGGTTGAACAGCCGTTTAAGATGCCAGCGGGTCAACGAGCCGGTATTCTTACTCATCCGGCATGGTTGATAGCCTGGAGTGGAAATTTCGATAACGACCCAATTCGTCGTGGTAAGTGGATTCGTGAGCACCTGTTGGCGGACACAATTCCTGACATTCCACTTGATGTCAATGCTATTGTTCCGGAACACCGAGATCGATCGCTTCGCGAGCGCTTACGAGTGACCAAGGACGAGTACTGTTGGAAGTGCCATCAGAAAATGGATCCACTGGGTTTTCCTTTCGAGCAGTTTGATGATTTTGGTCGACACCGGGAACGAGAAGTGTTGGGTGAACTGTTGACCATTTTTCCGGAGCGTCACAGCAACTCTTCAACGACGGACATTGACACTCATGGATACATCGGTGCTAGCGGTGATCGCCAGTTAGATGGAGATGTGAATGATGTGTTTGAACTGGTACAGCGGTTGGGGAAATCAGAGCGTGTTCGCCAGTCGTTCGTCCGCCACGCGTTCCGCTTTTGGTTAGGGCGAAATGAAACGTTGGGTGATTCGCCCACTTTGATGGCAGCCGACCAGGCGTATGTCAAACAGGGTGGCAGCATGAAGGCAATGATCGCCGCGCTGTTGTCATCAGATTCTTTCCTGTATCGAAAAACAGAATAAACCATGTCACAAAGAAATCGCCGAGCTATGCTCAAGACGGCCGCTGCTGCCACGGTTTCGCCGCTACTACTTCCGTTTCTACAGCGAGTGGAGGCAGAGGCCGCAGGTATATCAGGTGGTACCCAACGTTTTCTGTTCGTGGTCAAGTGCAGTGGGTTGACTCCGGCAGAGCTGGTACCAACTGAGCTGGCTGATGATTTGACTCAGCCAGGAAATGAAAACGGGTGGCCTGATGAACTAAAGCCCGCTGAATCGCTCCTTGACGCATCCCTCGCTGAACATGAGCTACCTGATTCACTCAAGCCGTTGACCGAACATCGAGATTACTTGACGATTCTACAGGGCTTGTCTGGAAAGATGTGTCGAGGTGGTCATTCAGCGTGGTATGGAGCGCTGGGATGTTATCACACCGGAAGCGAAGGAAATCCCGGACGTGCTGCGAGTGCGACTGTTGATGGGATGCTTGCCAAAGCACTCCCATCGATTTTTCCGCATGTTGGTTTGACGCTTGGTGGTAAGGTTTTGTCGGGGGTCAAAGATTCGGTGGTCTACCCGGGCATTTCGGCGATTGACGTGGATCGTCCTCTACCTTTTCAGGCTAGTCCTCTGATGGCTTACAAGAATTTGTTCGGCATCGCGGCCACAGGTGCCGACGGCAAAGCAGATAAACAATTGAGCGCGATGCTGTTGGATCACATGGTTGGTGATATTCAGAATCTGCAACGACAGATTGGCGGAATGGACCAGCAAAAATTAGACCACTATCTGCAAGCGTTTGAGAGCCTACGAGATCGGCGCCGGCAGTTGCTGGGCCTTGAGGCGACGATTCGGCGTCACGCACCCCAAGTGGATGATAAGTATCAGTCCAATGTGGAAACAGACCGAATTGAGGCACACTTTGATATTGCATCAGCAGCATTGATTGCCGGTTTATCGAATGTCGTTACGATTCGCGCGGATACACTCGATATCACGTATCGTGGGTTGGGGATCGAAAAGCATGTCCATGGCATTGGTCACGCCGAAACGGTTCCAGGGATGAGTGCGGTTGAAGCGAGGAATCGCATTCGTCGTTTTCAGGTTGATCAGATCGCGCGAATTGCAGCAAAACTTAAAGCTGTGCCCGAAGGCAATGGCACAATGCTTGACAACACGTTGATTGTCTATCTGAGCGATGCTGCT
This sequence comes from Rhodopirellula sp., assembly GCA_002690925.1. Classification (GTDB taxonomy): domain Bacteria; phylum Planctomycetota; class Planctomycetia; order Pirellulales; family Pirellulaceae; genus Rubripirellula. The sequence goes on along the minus strand of NZGD01000256.1, from coordinate 43,274 downwards.
GATAAACACCATGGTAGCTGTACTGAATGGCCCTTCGTATTGCTCGGAGGAATCGCCGGTAAACTGAAGCGAACCGCTGGAGGGCGATATCTGCAGTATCCGGGTTATGGAAAGCCAGGGCATCAGACAATCGCTTGTCTCTACAATTCACTGCTGGAGGCTGCCGGACAACCACGCGATGTTTTCGGCCGTTTTGATCTGAGTTTGGATGAGAATCAGCAGAAAGGGCCACTCACTGAATTACTGATTTGATACTGTGCAAAATGTAGAGAAATGATTCGCGTTTATCTGCGGCTATTGGTTACCTTCAACGTTGACTGGCGAACTGATAACCAACGTGCCTTAACGGATCACTCAGAGTCGTAGCGGAGGAGTCGCTGAGTCGCGGCTTGCGCAGTAAACTGGAAAGCGATCTCCCAGCAATCGGCGATGGGTTTCGATTGCCAGTTCAGGTGTATTACTTTCTTCAGAAAGATGTGCCAAACATGCCCATTGAAGTTTTGGTGATGCAGCACGTTGCAATAATTCAGCAGCGTCAAGATTTGAAATGTGCCCCTGCGAACTGCGGATCCGAGCTTTGAGGCTCTCGGGGTAAAAGCTGCCCGCTAACATCTCAAGGTCGTGATTACTTTCGATGAACACTGCATCTAATTGCGGCAGAATCTCATCGAGTTCATCAAAGGCGTGCCCCAGATCGGTAAGAATGCCAACTTTGTGGCTGCCATCGTCGATTACAAAAACAACGCCATCGGCGGCATCGTGGGGTGTCGGGATAGTGTGGATCTGTACGTCTCCCACTGAAAACGTAGACCCGGCATCGAAATGCCTGATGTCGTTCATCTTGCCAAGCCGAATCTTTTGCTGAGCGACAGCCAGTGTTGCCCGCGTGACATAAATCGGCAGACCATACTTGCGCTGATAGATGCCCATGCCCACGGTATGATCACGATGATCATGAGAAATGATCAGTGCATCGATGTCGCGAATGTTTCGGCCGTGAGCAGCCAGACGGCTCTCGGCTTGAATGCCACTGATCCCGGCATCAAACAACAGTTGTTTGCCACCAGCTGCGACGTATATGCAGTTTCCACTGCTTCCGGATTGCAATGCGATCACTTCCATGAACAGAATCATAATCTGCTACAACTGATTCAGGCAATCCGTCAAAATCTCGTGCCACTGAGTTGTTCGGCAGGTGATTGTCAAGGTTTGATTCTCAAATGAACCATGGTTTGCGTTATCTGGCAGGTAACAGAAGTTGTTGAGGACGCCGTCGAAATCGGCACGCTACATGTTTCTGCTTGCAAACCATCTGGCTAATTAGCGCTCATCGTAGGTCAAAATGAGGTAGGAGAATCAAGACTCCGATCACGTTGTGACCCAGAAAGTGTCGACGGGGAAGCCGACCAGCCTCACGCGTAAGGCTGGATGTTTCCTGCTTGGCATGAACCCTTGGGGGCCTTGGCTTTTGTGGTCATCGGGATCATTGCGGGTGTATACTTTTGCGAGAAAGGTAAACACGCAAGCAAAGATGAAGTCGATGGTGGGCGTATGCGTGGTCCAGGAGGCAGTTGCAGTACTGAACGATAGGGTGTTTGAGGACCCGCTGATGATTACCTATTTCGTCTGATCGGGGAACCAGAGAGGTGTTACAGAACGGGTTGAGAAGACTCACTTCTGTAACTTTTGTTCGATTGCTTGCTTGTGTTTTAAGAGCAGGATGAAGAAATCAATGGCACTCCTGATACCGTTTTCACGTAACTCGGTAACTGAGGTGAGTGACTTTAAATCGTTTACATGACCCTGTAGAAAATTGTGGTGAGAGGTTAGAAATCGATGAATCAAATATTGGCATCAAGTTTGATTTTTTTTGGAATGATGGCGGGGGGGGTGTCGGCAGCGGCCGATATTACGATCAGAAAGTCTGGGGCTCTTGCATGGACGGTCGATGAGAAAGGTGCGATACGCGAGCGAGGAAAAAAAGTGGGCAGTATCGATTCCAATGGCAAGGTCCGAAAAAATGGTGCCTTGATTGGAGAAATTGAATCGGGTGGCACGATTCGTCGGTCAGGATCAAAAATTGGAAGCGTTGAGTCTGGTGGGAAGGTCCGTAAACAAGGTCGCTTAATCGGTGAGGTCAACAGTGGGGGGACAATCCGCCAGAGTGGTCGTTCGTGGGGCAGTAGTTCAAACTGCTGCGATGATCAGGGACGCCGCAAAGTGGTGGCGGTGATTGTATTTTTCGGTGGGTTTTTCAATTAAAACGGCAGGTCGCGTCGGGCGGTGCGGGGCGCGACCAGAAATCGGGTTTGATAGACGATTGAATGTTGCACGCGTACAGTACTGGCAAGGTTGCTGCTTCGCTTCAAGCATGCAGCCCAAATGCCGCGTCAGTTTTCTCAAAATCAGAACTCAGTGTCTCATTGGAAGACGCTGACCATCACAAAGCAAATCTGAAAACACGCCTGTTTTGCGTTAGAAATCATCGTTGCAAAGTGGGAGAGGGACTTGGCACGGTATATGCATCGAGATTGCGGAAGCAAAGTACAACGCTTTGTCTTGTCTTTCTCGAATGTAAGGAAAATCACGTGCAACCGACCTACTTTTCTAATCTGGCCGCGATCGCAATGTTGCTGACTCTGGGGCTCAATGTCACGGCTGAGGACCGTCCTCGTAAATCAGAACCTGACTCTTTCGTCAAGCTCGGCGATATCAAGGGAGATTATAAAACAGAGATATACAAGGAAGAGCTGAATGATTTGCTGCGCGAGTATGAATATTTGATCTGGGAAGCCGAAGCCGATGACTTTTTCTGGGGTAATCGGCAACGACCTCCAAGCGAAGTGCTGGATCGATGGATCTGGGGTGAAGAGTCCGGTGATTTCTGATCGGGTTGCTTTTGGAACTGACTCTTGGAATCGGTAGACCAGCTGACTTCGGCTGGTCACTAACTTCAGTTTACTCGTCGATCACAAAATTGAATGCACGACCCTACAACGCCAATGAATCCTGGGCTAATGGAGGATGTGATTTCCTGTGGCGACAAGTCAGCTCTTAGATCTGATGCTGGTAGTTCCAGATGATCAGCGACTGAATCCGCCAATCGAGGAATTGAATTTTGCTCCGAGTGGACTTAGCGAGTTTTGGACATTCTCGTCAGGATTTCCAAAGACTTCAAAGCTGTCAATTTCAATCATCCCCAATAATCGTTCAGCGAATTTCTCACCGAAGGTCTTGGTGTGAATCATGACGGCTTCAGAGTTGGCATAATGCTCAAAGAAATAACACTTCTTTCCATCAGCTGAAATTGACCAGTCGTAAGTCAGGGTTTCTGGTTCATTGTTCTTGGTGTTCTTAACCATCTCGGCGTTGATTTTTTTCAATGCATCGAGTTGTCCTTCTTTGATACTTGTGGTGATGAGCCAGTAGACATGTTCAGAACTTTTTATCTTGCGTTTGGAGTCGTCAGCTGTTGTTTGTCCGTCATTGCCAAGGTTGACGAAGAGGTTGATAAAGAGCAGTACCAAGGTGCAAGTGATCAATGATGGTTTGCAGTAGTTCATTATTTGACTTTCTGTGGAGTGGGGAAAAATAATTGCAGAAGGTGGCCAGACTCAGGTAATGAGTGGCAAGGTTGGGGTAGGAGATTCGATGAGTTGACGTAGTTGGTTTTTCAAATTGTGGTAGTAATGCATTTATTTCGGTTGGAATTCGCGGGCTTGTGATTGCCTGTTTGTCATGAATAGAGATTGTTTGGGTAAAGAAAGAATGAAGGCGGTAACGGCAGACGCCGAAATGCGTGAGTCGGCGCCGTACCCAGCATTATCGCGGTTGGGTTGGTAGTAAAAGCTGTTGTCGGTGCATTGTGACAATGTGAACCACCAGCGGTTCTTGTCCATTAAACGTCGGAAGCTGGCTGGATCATGAAATGCGGCCAAAGCTGCGTATCCCATACCCATGATTGGAGACCCATGGGTATCCGGAAAACTTTCAGGGTGGGTGCCAATGATCTTTGCGTGACTGAGGGCACGGCGGCGATGCACAGGGTCGGGGTAAGGACTAAGAGCATTTGCGATTCCCGCAGCACCCGTGCGGCCCATATCCGCCCAGTTGTTCTGACCAGCCGCTTCATCTGCATACCATACGTACCCATTACGACCCGCTGCGCGAGCCAAGAAGTCATAGGCAAAGAGGTGCCGCTTGCGATCGACATTGACACCACAATGCTTCATCAGTGCAAAGGCTAAGGCCCCTTGTCCGGTGAGCATGCTGATAGGGCCATACCCCTCAAAACCTGGGTTGTGTCCCCAGCCACCATGAGCGCTCATCATGGTTTTTGGTAAGTCTTGTGGTCTCTCTCTTCTCGTTTTGGTATCAATCTGTGATTGATCGACGTACTGACTGGAAACAAGAAAATCGTGGACTTCCTGTAACTCCTTCAATACCCATTTCTCACCAGTCGCAAGATAATATTCGCTCATCACAATGGCGGCAGACATGTAACGCCAATTGATCAACCAGGATTGGTCTTTGGAGGAAGTGGTATCTGCGTGGTATCTCACATTTCTACGTACCAATTCCAAATGCTCGGCGCGTCCGCTGGCAAGCAGTGCTAAGGGTGCGAAGGTGTCGTGTGGTGGGCTACCCCACGAACCATTGCTCCGTTGGGTTTTTTGCAGATAAGAATATATGTCTTCGAGGATATGTACAGAATTGGCATCATTTGAAGGAAAGTTGGTTCCAAACCCAACGTAGGGTTGCCCAACATCCAATGTCACAAGCTGTCGCTTTCCGTTGCGATCAATGTCGACAATCAGTTTTCCTTTGCCGGCGCTACTTTGTGCTGTTTCGAGAGCGTTCGCGAATTCAAGTATCGGCCCCTTGGCACCAAAAACAGATTCCCCGTAGCCATTCTGGTGCGCTGTCTCAAACGCCTTGCCGCCAATACCGACGATGTAATCGTTAGCCTGAATCTGCTTGTCTGCGGGTGATCCAGTGAACACATATTTTATCAGGAGGTGCTTGGGTCTTGATGCTGACAATTCAGCACGCATCCCTGTGACACCTAGATTGTAGTACCAACCGTCTACTTCGCGATCTGGACCTCCGTTCGCTCTGTTTTTCCAAGGACGGCCATCTTCGAAATAATGCACTTGCGAGATGCATTCCAACGACGGCACAGCACAAAATAAAAATGTGATGAGATATTTTATTCGTTGCATGATAGCTGCATCGTGAGCGGGATCCGGCGAGTTGAGGCCTCATATCCTACTCACTCCGCTTAGGGACTTGCCAAAACTCATGATTTTCTTGTCTGTCCACGTGAGTGCCACAGCGGTGAACAGTAGGAATTCGTTGCAGTTACTTACTTTTTGTACTGTGCTAGATGGGTAGGCTGCAATGCTGCGACCGGTCCTGACAGATCATTGATGAGGCAATTAATCTGATGCAACCCTGAATTCTCACCCTTCGAATCTCATTGCAAAGAAAAAGGGTCAGAGTCCCCTAGAGGTGTGAGTTTCAGGTCCGACAGTGAATAATTTTCGAAAATCAAAAGAAATTTCCTGGATTGAGTTGGGTATCTGAAGAGACAATTTCGCACTACCTGATGGGCAGGCCTTCCTGAGGGAAGGTAGAAGGTGAATGTGGGTTGCGATTGCCGGATGAACGTCAGCATCTCAGGCGGCACGCAGCGGGCCCCACAGCAGTCAGTTGAGCATGAAAAAACAAATAGTGGCCCAACTAATTGGAATAGGTATCTACGTATGAAGTTCGAGCTCTTGCGGATTCGTTTTGCATTTTCCCCTACTGTCTTAACAATGATCGCAGTTGGTTTGTTGCCGATTCTCGGCGAAATCTCAGTGGGCAGGGCAGAAAAGAATGAAGGGGTCGTGGAGGAATCGCCACTCTATGTTTTCCGATTTATCGAAGTTGCTCCGGAAAATGTGGCAAACTGGCGGCAGGCGGTGAAAGACAAGCAGCTGAAATTCAATACTGGAAAAGATTCAGCACAGTGGGGCACATGGCGGATACTAACGGGACCTCGAGCAAACCAATTTGCGAGAGGGTTTCGAACAACGAGAGAGTTGTACACTAATCCCATTCATCCCGTTCAGGGGATAGCAGCCTCATGGGAGGTGCCGGAGGCGAACCACTGGTTGGAGCATATTGCACCGTTGCAGGAAAGTTCGGGGAACCAACAAGTTTGGCGACCCATCGAGGGCCTGTTCTCTCAGGGAATCGCAGAACCGGGCCAATCACGTTTTTCGCAGCATCGCCGTTGGCGAATGAAGCCAGGAATGTATCAGCGTTTGGAGGCTAACTACAAAAAATTAATTTCTGCCTTTGATCACCTGAAACAACCTGTTGATTTTAGTATCGCCAGATTGGAGGATGGCGGTGATTTCATGATCTATGCAGAGACGCTTGCTTATAACGACACCGCGGACATGCCAAGTGTTGGTCGAGTAAGACAAGCGTTCATCGAGCTACATGGACAAGGTGAGTGGGAAAAGTATCTGCAGGAGCACAATGCCGTCATGCAGGAAAATGCGATCGTGGAGACAGAGACGTGGATGTACGAACCTGATCTCAGCAATCTGGCTGCCATGCCCTGATCGGAACATGCCAAATCTTTGATGCAGGAGCATTTTAATCGGATTGTGGTAGCCTCTGAAAAACCGGATGTCGCGACATTGATGAATGAATTTATTGATAGCGAGATCCGTTCAGTCAGCATGTAAGGTGGTCCCGTTAAAGGTAGCAAGGTGATCAATGAATCGCGAATGCAATCGTTCAACGGTGAGGCCACTCCCGACAGTTCCATTCTGGTGGGTAAAATACATGGTGCTCGCTTTATCGATTCAAATACCATTTTTGCTTGTGGTAAATTTGTCGTCATGAGTTAAGAACGCGGTTTCGTTTGTCCAGGCAAATGGGGCGATGTGTTCAGAATAGAAGATGGTAACGCGAAATTTTTTGCTGCAGTCGGTGTATGCAGAACGACTCGGTTCAATGACGCCACCAGTGTTCTAAAAGTTCGCGCGCTTTAAACAACGCCGATCAATACTGGCTTGGTGGGCGAGGCTAGAATTTGGTGGTTAACATCGAGTGACGACCAAGTCCTCAATGGGGGTTGTTGGGGTAACTTACTTTGTGAGCACAATGATGAGCGGAAACAGTTGTTGGGATGTAAAGGAAGTCAAAGTGCTACCAATTGATTAGCATGACGGAACTTACACTGCGGGTTTTAGGCTACTCGTAACACGAGCCTCGGTTGTGATGCGGCAGGCAAGAAGAGAATACAATTCCAAACCGCAGTTGAGCTAGATTCGGCTCATAAGCTTTGGGGACATGATACCAACCCCCACCAACCATGCTGAATACGTCATCATGTTTGATCTGCATTGAGGCAACGTGATTTGTTCGAATGACCTAGTGCACTGACCAAGCAGGTCTATCTCAAAACATCTGTGCTGGTAGTCTTTCCGATGGAGGCTTGAATGTTCCGAATCCTGCGTCAGCTATGCTGGATAAATCCATTCAAAGGTGATGTGCCTGTTTCACGTGTTTGGATTACGCGCCCCAGAACTCGTGGTAAGACTTTACCATTCCCAACCCGTGGAAATTATCATCAGCCCATCGAGATCCTGGCTACTTTCTTTGCCAAAGCTGGTACCGAGCGGGGCCGTGCCAAGCACAATCGTTATTTGGAAATTCCCGGTTTTGATCCGGTAATGGTAACCCGGGATCCAGAAGTGATTCGGGCGTTGTTGACTGCCACGGGTACCGGCGAGGGGCGATTGGATCGAGACACCATGCCTTCCACAGGTATCGCAAGGGCAACGGGACCTGATACCTTGCTATTTTCGAATGGCCCAGAGTGGAAAACGCATCGCAAAGCGTCTGCAAAAGCATTTGGGAAAACAAGTCTGTTCACAGATGATGTGTTTGAGAAATTTGAGCACACCTTTCGGAATAATGTTCAACAACGTGTTGGCAAACTCAAGCAATATTTTCGGGATTCCAATATCGGTGAAATTGAGTTGGCTCTTGAGCCGGAAATAAAATGCATCATGATGGAGATGTTATTGTTCAACTTTTTTGGCGCAAAAGTGGAGCCTCAGGATGTACGTGAGCATTACATCCCAGCCATCGACAAGGTCATCGATTACATTGTTCGTGACACAATCGATCAGCAGTTTGATTTTATTCGTTTTCGCAAGCGGAAAGAGAAGCGTCCCGACCCAGAGTTGGAAGAAGCATTTGGGTTGTTTGAGAAATTAACCGATCTGTCGATGGCACCGCGATCAGAAGGAGCCTGCGCATGGGCACGTGTTGATACGAAGTGGAGCGATGACGATCTGCGGAGTAATGTCAAAGTCTTCCTTGCCGGTGCACTTGAGGCAACGACTTCCTATGCCGCGTGGGCAGTGTCGCATCTCGCGAGAAATCCTGAGTGCCAATCGCGGATTTTCGAGGAAGTCAAAACGATTGACTCCTTTGAAACGGTTGTGATCGACAAGGCGTTGTATTTGAAGAATGTTCTACGAGAAACGTTGCGGCTGACGCCGTCACTCTATTTTTTGCCGCGGAGGGCTGTTTCTGATACGTGGATTACCCTTGCAGACGGAGACAGACTGCTGCTGCCAGCGGGTACGCATATCCTGCTTGACGTGTGGCACTCCAATCGTCAAGAAGAATTTTGGGGTGAAGAAAAAACAGGTTATCGGGCTGATGAATTTCATCCAGAACGATGGGAAACAATCGACAAAGCTGGTTGCAGTAAGAAGTATTTGCATTTTGGGTTTGGACACGGCCCAAGGGTGTGCCCAGGAAAACACTTGGGAGAATTGGAGGCGTCACTTGTGGTCGGTGGCATTGTCAAATTGTTTGAGTTTGAAGCGGTCACGGAAAAAAATGATCCTAAAGCTGGGGTTTCGACTAAACCGAGGGATGGCACCTTGGTCCGTTTGCGTCTTAGGCAATCGTGATAGTCGGATGTCGAGTAATGGACTTGTGCTTTCAACCAGAGACAGCGTATCGATAAAGTTCAACTCGATGGTTTACGGTAATGTGCTCATGGTGCGGCCGTAAGTTATTTGTACCCTCGCAAGGAAGCTTGTACTACAATTCGAACTTTGAATCTGTTTCCAGTTCTGTCGATTTTCAAGATGACTTACCAACAATGCTTCATTTGGCTATTCACCGCATGCTCCTGCACCCAGCTGTGGGCAGATGGTCCGCAAGATAACATTCCCGAAAATGTGCGGCCCGTACCGCCACTCGGTGTGGAACTGAGTGATAGCGAGAAGAAAGAACTGTTGAGTGGTTTGGATTTGCTTCAACAGTCAGTGGAAAAATTACGGCAGCGAAAAGACACTTTTACAGTCGATCTGTTACCTGATGTCGAGATCTTTCTTCGAGCGGTGAAGCAGGGAGTCGAGTATCGCGAACTCTTTTCTGCTCGAGATGTGAAGAATGCAACGAAAGTACTCGCAGAAGGACGACAACGAGCGGATGCCTTGTTGAAGGGTGAGGCACCATGGACATCCCAAAAAGGATTGGTGGTACGTGGTTTTCGTTCCCGCATTGATCGTACCGTCCAGCCTTATGGTCTCGTGATCCCGGAGTCATATTCAGACACGGGTAAAACGCGATACCGTCTTGATCTGTGGTTTCATGGCCGGGGCGAGCGCTCAAGTGAGTCTGTATTCATTGCCGAACGTATGAGTCGTGTCGGTCGTTTTGCTCCGCAAGATACGATTGTTCTGCACCCCTATGGTCGCTACAGCAATGCCTTCAAATTTGCTGGCGAGATTGATGTATTGGAAGCGTTGGAACACGCGCGAAGACATTACAGCATTGATGATGATCGAGTTTCGGTGCGAGGATTTTCAATGGGAGGCGCGGGGTGTTGGCAAATGGCTGTGCACTATCCTGACCTGTTTTTTGCAGCGAACCCTGGGGCTGGTTTTTCTGAAACGCCTGAGTTTCTTAGCTTCTTCCAAAAAGAGACGCTTGCACCTACTGAATTTGAGCGAAAGCTATGGAGGATGTATGACTGTCCTGGGTATGCCGACAATCTGTTTCAATTACCCGTGGTTGCTTATAGCGGCGAGTTGGATATTCAAAAACAAGCCGCCGATATCATGGAAACCGCGCTCGCCGTGCGAGATTTGAAACTCACGCACATCATTGGTGCGGAAACCAAGCATACGATTAACCCGCCTTCGATCAAGATCATCGAGGAAAAGATGGATCGCTTGGCAGAAGTAGGGCGTCTGAAGTTGCCAGAAGAATTGCACTTTGCCACTTTCACCCTCAAATACAATCGCCTGCATTGGCTGACCGTGACCGGTCTTGAGCAGCATTGGGAACAGGCCACGGTGCAGGCCAAGCTGATTCCTCGGAACAATTCGATTGAAGTGAAATCGAAGGGAGTGACCAGTTTACGATTTGCGATCCCGGCGGGTCGCAGTCCCTTTCGCCCAGATCAGCCGGTGTCGATTGTTTTTTCTGCATCGAATCAGAAGCCCATCCTTGCCTCACGTCCAGAAACTGATGGTTCGTGGCAGTGTGAACTGTATCAACAGTCAGGGAATTGGCAATTGGGACCACAGCAAGCAACTGCTTTGCGAAAGCAGCACAATTTACAGGGTCCGATTGACGACGCTTTCATGGACTCCTTTATCGTCGTAAGGCCGACCGGCAAGCCACAGCAGAAATTGGTGGGCAGTTGGACGACACACGAGTTGGAACGTTTGGTCGCTGAGTGGAGGCGACATTTTCGCGGCGATGCAGTCGTGAAAGATGATATTGAAGTCACCCAACAGGATGTGGAGAACAATCACCTGATCCTGTTTGGTGATCCACAAAGTAATGCAATCGTTAAATCGGTGATCGAAAAATTACCCATGGAGTGGACAGACCAGCATGTCAGGATCGGGGAACGGAAATACAGTTCCGACCACCATGTTCCAGCAATGATTTATCCCAATCCAGCAAATCCAAACCGGTATGTGGTGCTCAATAGCGGTTTTACTTATCGGGAATTTGCTTACTTGAACAACGCACGTCAGGTACCCAAGTTGCCAGACTGGGCAGTTGTCGACTTGAGAACACCGCCAGATTCTTTGTGGCCGGGTAAGATCGTAGCCGCAGAATTCTTTGATGAGAATTGGCAAGTCAAGCACTGAACGCACAACTGAATCATTCATTCAAATTGCCATTCGTGAGCTTGCTTGATAAATCGCGGGTCATGTCAAGCAGAAAGAGAGCTAGCCCTTGCTAGACAGATGCATTACCTGCGAAGAATTGTCGTCACCAGCATTCTTATTTAATAGAGGATGCGGTGTCACGCGGCGATTAACTGTGTGCAGCTGGGGCAGTGGCCGATACCGTCCATTGAGAGACCGGTTTGGATTGGAATTTGTTGTGTTTAGTGGGATCTGAGTTGGGGGAAATGAGTGAATCGATATTTGTCTGCTTGCGGGAGTCAGAGCATTTAATAATGCTGCACAGTGGTTATTTCAACTTACGGAGAACCAGTAGATGTTTGGGTATGAAATTGTGTCTTCATAAAGTTGTAGCCAATACTTCTCTCACTTAAGGTGAGGTCTGATCCCTCGTAATTGATTCAATTAACCTTCCGATACGATTTCAGTCGTGTCAGAGGTTAGGTTCAGGGTTTTGTTCGCCTTGGGTTTCAATACTCAGCTGATGGAAATAGATATTTCGCTTCGAGTCCCAATGCAAATGCCGCTGATTTTCGTTGATCCATTCGGCGTTCGGTTTACCCTCCGGAAGTAACGCCTGAAGATTATTCAGAGCGCAATCTTGCAGTTCCTTATTCGGGTGTTGAAGTAGCGTTACAAGAAGATTGAGGTTGCGCCATGCGTTACGGTGTCCGCAAAGGCGGCGATTTATCTCGCTTTGTACTCGCCGCAGGTCAGGCCGCGCTGTTGTCGCGAGTGTTTCCTCAACGAGCGATAGCGCCGAAAATCCGAGGTTAATCAGACCTGCTTCATCTTTTTTTGCGATCAGCTCCTTCGCACGAATTGCCTCGCGGCTGCCAAGTTCCGGTCGCCACTGCAGCATTTGCATTAGCCAGGAAATCTCTTTTGGTGGCACAGGGTCAAAGCCAAGGTTCGCTTTGTCTGTGATAACTCTCGGTGGTCGGTCATATGTCCACTCCGACTCGGGTCCGGTGACGTGAAAAAGCGGCAACCATAATTTCGTTGACCGCATTCCGAATCTGGTTCTGCCACGCAGTGTGAATTCAAGGGCCGGATGCCCCCTGCGTCCGCACGAAATCTCTGCGGATTTCTGACCATCAATGGTCGCCAGAACGATTCCATCAGGTGCTAAGAAGTGGATCGGTCTCTCGAGCGAAGTGCTAAGCGCAAACCCATTGCCGGTCGGTGAAACGAAAATTGACATTTGAAAATGACGGTCTGTCGCCCATTTGCGTTCAAAGACGCCAAGTTCTTTCGTCTTGCCGTTGGGACCCACCCGTAGTGTGTGAAAGCGGAATTTGTACGGACCATGAATATGGTGACCGGTTCCCGTAAGTGAGGTCGCTTCTACGCGAAATCGCCCGTCATGGCTTTCCGCCACTGAATTTTGCGCCCCAAAGCAGCATTGACCAAATGATCGGGACGGCGAAAATCCCACGCCGACAAGTACAATTGCTGAGAAACTAAAGATTCCTGTCGAAAATTTCGGCAACGGGTTCATCTGGTTTCCTCTTGCGAGCGGCGACGGTCATCGAGCGAGAGCGAATAATCTCAACATTAAAAAGCACACGTAAGTCCGGCTTCGTATTCGTCGTACTCAGATCCACGCAACAGATTGAGCAGTCTGCTTTTAGACGTTGCTACACACAGTTCCAGACTTCCAAGCTGTATCAGCAGGTCGAAGGCCTAGGTCAACATGCCCGGTAATATCCCAGTGCTATCGGCGAAGCTGCTGGTATTTGCATCAAACGCGTTCAACATACCGGCGTACAGATTGGCAAGGGGTGTATCCCGCCCGTACTGCAAATGTTGACCTGTCGCGATTTTCCCACCGCCGCTGCCAGCCACCAGGATTGGAAGATTGTGTGGGTTGTGGCTATTCCCATCGCGCAAGCCAGAGCCATACAGAATCATGGAATGTTCGAGCACAGTTCCTTCGTGTTCCTGCATCCCGGCAAGCTTTTCCAGCAAATAAGCATACTGTTGGATGTGCCACACGTTGATCAATTGGTATTGCCTAAGTTTGTCTTCATTGTTTTGGTGATGTGACGAATCGTGATGACCACCTGTGACGCCCTCTAGAAATGAGAAATTGCGGCCGCTGACGGCGTTTCCAAACATGAATGTACAGACTCGCGTCGTGTCAGTTTGGAATGCTAATGCGATCATGTCCAACATCAGTTGTACTTGTTCAGGGTACTGATCGGGAGCCTCATCATTCGGTCGATCTTTGGGATTGAGTTCAACCAGTGGACGCCAGTTTTTATTTCCACCTGCCTGTTGATTCTGAAGACGCTTTTCGATCGATCGTACTGATTGCAGATATTCATCCATGCGCTGCCGATCGGAGGATCCAAGTTTCTGTTTCAATTCTTGGGCATCGGTCAGCACACGATCCAGCAGTAGGCGATCACGTTTGAGCGTTGCTTTTTTTGGGTGCGATGCACGAAACAGACGTTCAAAGACCATCCTTGGATTGAGTTCCCTGGCCAGAGGACTTGTCGGGCCTGACCACGCGATGTGCGATCCATAAACACGCGTGTATCCAACATTGGTATCGACACCTGTCGTGACTGGATCGATTCCCAATTCAAGTGAAGGAATCGGGGTCTCTTTTCCGGCGTGGTTTGCAGCCACTTGGTCCATGGATAGACCGTTGCAATTCAGGTCGATGCCAAGTGATTTATTGATGGTGGTGCAGGTAAGAAAGCCTGATGTTTTGACATAATGGCCATCCCCGATATTGCTTCCCTGGTTCCACAGATTGGTCAGCACCAGCAATTGATCTTTCAGTTTTTCCAAAGGTTGCAGTGTAGGCGACAGTTCATAGTCACGCCCGGTTTTCTCGGGCGTCCATTGATCCTGCCGAACACCATTGGGAACAAACAGCGCGGCTATTCGCGTGGGAGCACCCGAGGAACTGTGATCATCTTGTTCCGAAGCCCTTGTCTTCGTGTTTATCATGGCCTCCAACCACGGCAATGCCAATGCTGCTCCGGTGCCTCGAAGCAGGCTCCGTCTCGTCAGCGGACGACGCCAGTGGGATAGTTGAGGAAAATAATGAGCCATGGGGTTTCTCAGTTGGTGGCTGGTGCCACCTGTTTATATCGAAACGGAACACTTTTGACGATCTCAACGATTAACGTTTGGCTACTATAATCATCCTCAGCCAGCGTTTCCACGATCGAGTCGATCACACAGTTGTCTTCACCAGTCAAGCTGCGACCAAGTGAGTACCCCAATATTTTACGAGTCAGATTACGGACAAATTGATCTTTTCGCTTCAGTAACCAAAGTTTCAGTTCATTCGAACCGTTGAACTGTGTTCCATCAGGCAGGGTACCCGATGTATCAATTGGGGTACCCCGATTTTGGGTGCGGTAGCTTCCCAGAACATCATAATTTTCCAAACCAAAACCAAGTGGATCCATCATGTTATGGCAGGACGCGCATTGGGGTTCAGAGCGGTGAGCTTCCAGTTGCTCGCGCAATGAAGTGAATTCGCCTGAGGCGCTGGGTGCTTCGTTCAGTGCTGGTACATCAGTGGGTGGTGGCGGTGGCGGAGTGCCCAGCATGGTCTCAAGTATCCACTTACCACGAAGCACAGGGCTGGTTCGGTGCGGTAAAGAGCTTACGGCCAACACCGCGCCCATCCCCAGCAAACCTCCCCGTCGATCACTTTTTTTCAATTCAACTCGCTTGGGTTGCTCGCGGAATTCACCTCGGACTCCATAGTGACTGGCCAGTCGACGGTTCACATACGTAAAATCTGAATCGATAAGGTTTAACAGCGAGCGATTATCAGATAGCAGGTCCTCGAAAAAGAAGATGGGCTCATACTTCATTCCACCTTCCAATTCAGAATCATACCGGGGAGCAATCGACTCATCCGGCTTGAATTCACGGCCCAGGGCACGTGTTCCAAGCCACTGTTCAATGAAGCTTGATGCGAAGCCGCGCACTTTCGAATCCCGTCGCAAACCACGCGAGTCGATCTCGCTTCGCAACATGCGTTTGACTTGTTTTGTTAGTACATCAACATCGTGCAGTTTTTTTTCATCAGCTAACCGCATCAGTTCCTGATCAGGCATAGATGCCCACAGAAAGTAAGATAAACGTGATGCCATTTCATGATGGGAAACCAGTGTTTGCTCGCCGGGTTTACTTGGCTGTTCGTATAGAAATAGAAATTTTGGTGAAACCATGGCGGCTACCAGGGCGAATTCGATAGCACTGTTATAGGAATCATCCTCTGCGAACGCCTGGTCAAATAACGTGGCATACTCTTCAATTTCGTTGCCGCTCACGGGGCGACGAAAAGCACGTGGAAGAAAATTACCTAGGACCAGACTGGCAGCCTGATTCGGCGTTCGCTCCTCGTTGGGCGAAGCAACAATGATTCGCTCTCGATCGGCAGGATCTTTTAATGCATGGCCAATTGCTGACTTGGCGGCTTGTAGATATTTCTCCGCATAGATTGGGGAAATGAATAATGTTTCTGCCGCATTGTCAAAACCTTCTCCGCCAGCACCGTCATTTGGCAAGGCGTGTCCTGCGTTGATGGGTATCCCCAGCAGGTCCCGAACAGTGTTGGCATACTCTGTGCGGTTCATGCGCCGGATAACCGGTTGCCCCGCTGTAACGCCATCATCGCAGAGGTGCTTGGAAAGTGTGCTGTGGATCCAGCGAACGAAGTTTACTCTGGTTTCGGTTTCAGGCATTTTGCTGCCTGCTGGTGGCATTTGCCGTTCGCTTACCCGAGCCGCGATTCTGGTCCAATCGGTAACTGCTTTTGTAATATCGTCTGTTTGGGAGAATGTGCTCAAATCCAGTCCAGACTCAGGTGCTTCGGCGTTGTGACATTCCAGGCAATGATCTCGCAAAAATGCAATGACCGCTGAATCAGGCATCACAACTTTTTCATCAGCCATTGTTAACTGGGTTTGTGTCATCATTCCCACCAGCGTTGCCAGCAGAATTGTTAACGCGAACTTTATTGAACGCGAGTTCATATGAATGGCGAGTGTGAAAGGGCAGGGTAGGGCAGGGCAGAGATGGCGGCATCATGCCCGCATCGGTGAGGTGTCCACCGCAGAGGCTCACTAAAGCGGGTTATCTATGGTAAGGGCCAGTTCCGTTCATTGTAAACCGATTTCGAAATCATTTCAGTTGTCGCGGGCCCCGGATCAGCCTGGTGAAGGGACGCGTCTGGTTAACCGTTTGGAACTTTCGATGGTCCATAGGGGCAACCACCATCAGAGGGATCAGAGTTGTCTCGACTCGCCCTCATCGAAAACGATCAACTTTTCGGGCCATCTCAACGCCGCAAGCTTGAGCGTGAATCCTTTTGTTCGGCCCTGCCTTCGCTCAGTCCAGCGTTTGCCTACCCCATAGTCAACGCAAAATGAGGACTGATTGCCCCGTGGTTTGCCATCAGGAATGGAATAATGTCCGAATACACAAAAAGTTTCGTTGTAGTTGTTCCACCACTGAACGCGTTGTTCATGCCTCATCTTCCCGCTAGCAAAAAAAGGAGAGTGAATGCGTTCTTCTGGGCCTGATGTTAACCTGCGGACAGGATTCTGATTTTGGTGCTCCAGCGAAATGTCGACTTCGTCCAAGTGAGAATTCTCGGTCTGTTTTTCGATGAGATCCTCATGCTGTTCTGTGAGGGCGATCACGTCTTCTGTTTCTCTAAGTGACTTCATCATTGGCGCATGCCAACAAGCATGGATTACACGCAGGTCCTCACGCTCCAGCGCAATGGGCAGGGTGTTGAAAAAATCCAGTATGCGATCCCGATTATTGTTGTTGGCGAGGGCCTGTGGAACGATGTATCCATTATCTGAAAATTCTTCTCCGTAGAACCATCCGTTGTCGTGTTTGCGTTGGTTAAGCAAGATATTCAGTTCATGATTTCCTAGTACGCACTGTGCACGTTGTGTTTCGGTTAGTGTCTGCACAAGATTGACAACGGTCAGGCTATCTGGTCCGCGGTCCGTAAGGTCACCAACGAAGACAAGCTTACGATTGTCCGGATGAAATCCGTGTTCGTCGTACCCAAGATGATGCATCAGTGAGAGCAATGGATCAATTTCACCATGCACGTCACCCACGATGTCGAGTGGACCAGATGACAGATGGCTGATTAGAGTGCTCACTATTCCGAATGTCCTCAAATTCTCTCTTGGCACAAAATCCGCTCCATGTCTAGGCTGATGACCCTCTGTCGGCACCTTCGTGATTCTGCCCTGCCTCTTTGCTTGATTCCAGGTCAGATTGTCAGGCTTGATTTCAACATGAGCGTCTGGAGACGTCTGCGTAGTCCTTGAACTGTCAGTACGAAAATGCCGTTCACTTGGAATCCAGATCACCAACGCGGTGATAAACGATCTGACGATTTGTTTCGGGCAATGTCAGCAATAAACCGCGCTTGGCAAACAGAAACATCCGCAGGTCAATTGGCATCGGAGCCCGATTGTGGAATTCGCCGTAACCGCCAGGTCGGAAGGCAATCTTTGGCAGCGTCGTGATTGGTTGTGGATTACCACGCATGTGGATGTTGGCCCGGGCAGGTGCTGCTGCATCCCTGTCGTCACTTCTGACCAGGCTGATGGAGAATTCACTATCGATTGCGGGAATGAAAAAACTGCGTGCGTGCAATTCCTTGTTGACCGCATACTCTTTGGTTTGAGTGGTGTAGATTCCTTTGGCCGTGTACATCAAGTCGCCCATCGGGCTGGGAGCGATGTATCCCATGGTGTCGTGCGCATAATAAGTATCGACTGTATTGCCTTTCATCACCAAAGTACGAAATCCACCTGGGGAGCCGCTGGTTCCCCAAATTGAAAATACCTTGCCATTGGCGCTGGCACGCATTCGGGTAGCAGGACCAGCACCGGGAAGCTGCCCAACGCGTTGGTATTGGCGATCAAAAACACGAGTCGGAATGGGACGCAACGATTTCCCATCCAGAAACATTCCTGGCTCGTGTTCAGCCCCTGCCAAGATCGGACCATTGGTATCACGTCCAACCACCAGATGTTCAATGGGATTCTGGAAAGGTAATTTGCTGGACTTCATTTTTTTGTAGGTTTTCAGACTCCACCGTTCGATCGTATTCGGCTCTGGATAGGCGAGATAGATCGAGTCAGCGCCCACACAAAACTTCACATTGGCATTTTCCAACGGAATCTCGTGCTTGATCTGGCGCGCCTTGACGTCAAAAATGGCGAGTTTCTCTTTCAGCGTCAGCAGCAGAACGATCACATCGCCTGACGCGCCTAGAACCGCTGTCTCGTAAGGCATTTCCAGATCAATGACAATTTGATCACTGTCTTCGGGCCATGAGTCATCAACGCTCGCGTCGGCATTGGAGGACGTACTTGGTGTGCCTGAGAACTTGATCCTTTTCTTGCTTGCAGCTTTCTTTTTGTCCTTCAGAAATTGCAGTTGTCGTTCAGATGCCTCGGAGTCAATTTCAAAATTATCCTGCATCTCGCGGACGACAAGGATCGCGGTATCCCAATCTTCGGCGGCACGAACCAGATCGAGAGACAGTCGCAACAAGGCGAATCGATCGGTAGGGTCGTCGTATTTTTCGATTTCTGCCATGAATCGCTTAGCCAAGGCAGTTTTTTCACCTGGTGCATTTGCATCGCTCAGTTCTTTGGCATACGACCTCGAGATCCGTTCGATCGATTCACTTCGTTGAAGTTCATCGGGCAGCGGGTCTTTGCCCGACACGGGCTCTGCAATCAGAGTGGTTGTCAACAAGATCAGGCACAGGAACTGTTGGTGGAGTTGAGGCAGGGGAGTGATCATCAGCAAAAAAGAACTTAGGAATGAAGGTGCTCCAGCAATGCCGGGGACGCAAAAATACCGGAGTGGAGGAAAGCCGGGGCCCAGAAATTTTGGGCCACGAATGTCCGGGGATTCAGTATAGTCCGATTTGGCCGGAGGTTGATCAGGTGGACAACACGTCAGTTCGATCGCGATTTTCACCGATGTGTTCTGACTCAACGCTTTTTGGCATCGTCGGTGTTGTCAGCTGTATCATCAAAATCCGAGCCAGGACCAAAAGCGATCTTTCGATAGCGATCCCCCTCTTTTCGGATGATATCCCGCCAACCATCACTCCAGACGACTCGAGCTTCTCCGTCGACAATTTTCCAATGGCCTGTGGCATTGAGGACGTGACTCTTGGTGGCGGAAAGATCAGCCTTGAGTGTCATCACAAA
This sequence comes from Rhodopirellula sp., assembly GCA_002690925.1. Classification (GTDB taxonomy): domain Bacteria; phylum Planctomycetota; class Planctomycetia; order Pirellulales; family Pirellulaceae; genus Rubripirellula. The sequence goes on along the minus strand of NZGD01000256.1, from coordinate 23,797 downwards.
TTTTGGCTTGCCTCCCGATTCCGGGCGTCCGATGTCCCATGATCCGATGAATTCATTTGTGCTGTCGGGTTCAGCTTTGCGTTGGAATCCATCTTCAATGCGATAAAGATAACCAGCGGTGCGGACAATGAACGCATCACCGTCCACGGCAGGTGTGGCCATCAACTGCTGAGTCGTCAGGGAATTTTCAGCCAATTTTTGGAACTTGCGGCCTGGTCGAATGATCGTGCAATGGGCGTCTTCGTTAAACAGGTAGATTCGGTCTTTGGTGTGAATGGGAGTGGCAGAGTATTGGCCAGGTAATCTCTGCTTCCACACCTCATCGCCTGTTTCTGCTTCCAGGCAGGTCATGATGCCTTCGCGGTTGACCAGATACAGAAGATCGTTGATGAGCAGCGGAGTGCATCGGGCGGGCATGCCCCGGGTTACTTTCCACTTCACATGCGTATCGGTGATATCGCCTTGGCCATCATCACGAATGGCCCATAATTCCGGGTAGTCGCGGTCAACAATCGTGAACACCAACCCCTTGCCGCCAATCGGTCGAGGAAAAATTGACCAGCCTTTGTGCCGGACACGCCAGATTTCCTGACCCTTGAGGTCATAGGCATAGATTCCCTGCCCGGCTGCGCTGATCATCTGTTCGCCCGCTCTCGTTTCGACCAGACCGGGGGTACTGTAGGCCTTTCGCTGATTGACAGGTACATCCGAGTAATCGAAGGAACGTTCCGTTCGCCATGCTGTTTTTCCGTCCGTTTTCGAAAGCGCAATGATGTATTGAACATCACGCCCATCCACATGAAAAACCAAATGGTCACCAACAATCGTTGGTGAACTCGCCGGACCGGCATTCGTTTCATGATCACATTTCAGATCACGGCGCGTCCACAGAATTTTGGCTGTCGTGGAATCAAGACAAGCAGTGCCATAAGTTCCGAAATGGATGAACACACGGTTCTCTTTGACGACGGGCGTCGGAGTCGCATAGGTATTTGCCGTGCTGATTTTTTGCGGATTGCTGACATCGAAAACTTTTTGATCGTGGATGATCTTGCCCGTGACCTTGTTCACACAGACAGCGAATAACTGATTTCCATCAGGCGTAGAAGTTGTCATCCAGATTCGGTCGCCATCGATGACGGGAGAGGACCAGCCCCGGCCATGAACCGCTGTCTTCCAGGCGATCCCCTCGGTATCCGTCCACTTCAGTGGCAAATTATCCGATGCCGCACGATTCGTACCATGCGGTCCAAGAAACTGCCACCATTCAGGTTCGCGGCCTTGCGAGGTGGTCACGCAACACAAGCAGAAAATGGTCAAAATTGGAATTCGCATCACTGAAATCTCACATGCTGTGGGTCGATCGACGAATTGTAACGCAACCGGTTGTTGATCTGCGATCGCGCCGCGGAATGAGCCGGGTCTGTGTCATTTTCATAGCGGTTTCGCCACTGCGAGGAGCGATTTGCAGAATGGGCAAACGATTGCTCCTTTGGCTGTCGCTTGACGAGGGCGGGGATCCTTGTCTGATGCCCTCGATTTTGTCTCTTGACGAACCATGTGATCGGGTGTACTAATGCGGTAGTACACAAAAGGTGATCCATGTATTTTTCAATTGATCCCAACGGTGAAGTGCCGATTTACGAGCAGCTTGTACGCCAGGTCAAGCTGGCGGTCGCGGATGGTGTGTTGGTGGGTGGACAGATGGTGCCCAGCGTGCGGCAGTTGTCAAAAGATCTGGCGATCAACCCCAACACCATCGCCCGCGCTTATCAGGAATTGCAGAGTGACCTTGTACTTGAGCCGCTGCGTGGTCGGGGTCTGGTTGTCCGGCGTGATTCTGTCACGCGGTGCACCAAGGCACGCAACTCGCTGGTTGCCGAGACCGTGCGACGTGCTCTGGCAGATGCCTTGAGCGGTGGCATGTCAGCCGCAGAACTACGCGATCTGTTTGAAAGTGAATTGGCAAAACAGGATGTCAGCAATGGCAAGGATACAAAAAGCTGAATCAGGTAAGACTCCCTTTTCTTTGGCGAGGATAACGCAATGAACCAACCTGTGATTTCTCTTCAAAACGTGTCTCGGTCCTTTCGCAACACCAAGGCTTTGGATGCCGTGAGTCTTGAGGTGCCATCGGGAACGGTCTTTGCGTTGTTGGGTGAGAATGGCGCCGGAAAAACTACCCTGATCCGAATCCTGACCGGTTTTCTCAAGGCCGATGAGGGATCAGCGACGGTACTTGGTGAATCCTGTTCCAAGTCGGGTACCGCGATTCGCCGTAAGATTGGCTATGTTTCCGACAATCCGGCGATGTACGAGTGGATGACTGCCGAGCAGATTGGATGGTTCACCTCGGCGTTCTACGAAGACGGTTTTTCAGACAGGTATCATGGCCTCGTCACGGGATTTGATGTACCGGGTGGTGTCAAGCTGAAAAACATGAGTAAAGGTCAACGCGCAAAGGTAGCGTTGGCACTTTCGACGGCCCACAATCCCGACTTGTTAATTCTGGACGAGCCGACCAGTGGGCTTGATCCGATGGTGCGCCGACAGTTCCTTGAGTCGATGGTAGATCTTGCTGCATTGGGTCGAACAGTGCTGTTGAGCAGCCACCAGATCAGTGAAGTCGAGCGTGTAGCTGACTGGGTTGCGATACTCGCGCAGGGGCAGCTGAAAGTGGTGCAACCGTTGGAAGTATTGAAAAACGAAACTTCGATTGTCACGGCGACGATGGATGATTCCGCAGCCACATTACCTTTGCCTCCGGGAGAAGTTCTGACGGAGTCCCAGAATGCCAGACAGATGCGTTGGGTTGTGCGGGGTTTGCCTGAAGATTGGCGCGGTGTTTATGCAGGAGATACCGGCGCTATCGAGCTGAAAGAGGAGACGGCGTCTCTGGAGGAGATATTCGTTGCCGTCTGCGATCCACGGGCCAATCGTCCGGCGAACGATTCTGATTCAGTGGATTCGACCATGTTGAAGGTGAACTGAGCCTTGAAAGTGAACTGAGACCTGCGTGTTGGCAGCATTACCCTGCCATGTTTGACAAGTCCGATGTTGAGTCGATTCAAATCGAGCCAAAACCGGTGGATGGTTACATTCCCATGATTGATGGAGATGAATGATGCGTCATCTGCTTTGGAAAGATGCCATGACGGCGCGAGCGCTGTTGCTGGCAGTATTGATCGGGATTCTGGGTGCAGCTGTGTGTCTGGTTCTCGTATCACCTCTGATGAATGAAGCAGATGCAGCCAGTGTCTTTGTCTCTTTCTGGATTCTGATGCCGAATCTGTTTGCCATTGGTGTACCGGCGATACTTGTTGGCAACGAAGAAGAACGTGGCACCTTGTTGTGGCTGAGAACACTTCCTGTGAGGTGGCAGTCCATTGCTGATGCCAAACTGTTGATTGCATCGGGTGGATTGGTAACTTGCTGGCTGGGTTCTTCCCTGGTGTTGATTTCGAGTGGCATGCTCGTTACAGACAAATTTTCGCCATTTGCAGAGGAGATGATCAGCCTTGAAGGTGTGCTGTATCTGGCCTGTTTCAGTGTGATGTTGATGCTCCTCGGGTTCGTGACGGCGTATCTGTTTCGCTCGCCGGTAGCAGGGCTGCTTGCAGTCGTACCCCTGATCGGTGGTGTAACCTATCTGTTTGAACTTTTGACGAGATGGATCCTTACCGGTCAGATTAACTACGGCGGCGCTTTGGCTGATCCGACTTTTTCTGAACAGCTCGCACTGGGTGTTGCCACTCTTGGCGGAATGATGTTCGTGGCCGCATTGCAACGGATGCTTGCCAGACGCAGGCTCAATCGAATGGTTGGCCGTTCATGGAGTAAACGACTCAATTCATCATCAACTGGTGTAGCTTACAAGCCACCGGTTCCCGTGATTGCTCCGCGAGCATCCACAGCAAAGGTTCTGGTGTGGCAACAGATACGACAGTGTTGGCATCTTGGCCTGGTCATTCTTCTTACGTCTGTCAGTTATATGTTGCTTTCGTCTGGTTTCAGGCGGGACAGGTGGAACTGGTCAGCCAACGCCTGGGAGAATCTGATGCCGTTGTTTCTGGGCCTTGCCGCTATCTGGCTGGGTGTCCTCGTGTTTTACGGCGACAATTTCAAAAACCGGCGCAGCTATTTCGCGGACCGTGGATTTACGGTGAACGTCATTTGGTGGACACGTCTATCTACGCCGTTTTTTATGCTCGTGGCGCTGATTGTCTTTCTTCTGGTTCTGCATCCTGAAACCGACACCCTGTTACGGGTTGATCTGCACAGCCGGGGGCTATCGCTAGCGGGCGCGATCATCGAGTTGGTGACATGCTTTGCGTTTGGGCAACTGGTCTGCCAGTGGATCCGTCGCCCTGTATTGGCATTTTTTGCTGGGCCCGCGTTTGCCGTGATACCGGCCATCATGCTGATGTTGTTTGTTTCCATGTATCCAAACTATGCGTGGTGGATCATGATCAGTGCGCTAGTCATGTTGTTTGGCAGTTGGCAACTCACAGGTGCCTGGATCGAAAACCCGCACAGAGATGGAAACAATGCTGGTGGAATCCGTCGTTGTATCCAGTGGTTGAAAAAACCCGAAGTTCGTGCCGTCTCTTATGTTCTTCTGGCACTGCTCTGTCCGCTTGTTATCGTTGCATCACTTCGAGTGTCAACGACACCGGTGTTGCGTGCCCAATGGCGACAGCGTCTTTTGGCCTTGCCTGTCCCTGAGCCAAAAACCTACCCGAACGGCCGCCCAATTTATCGAAATCTCCATGCGGAGAAGTACTCGACGTACGCTTTTGCTGACAAATCAGAAAGGTCAGCAGATCAACTTAGCGCAGACGAAAGAAACGAGTGTATCAAGCTGCTGCGTGAGGAACTGGCCTCTGATGAGATTGGCAGCAGAGTTTCCCGCGAAGATATTCAGTGGTTACTCGAACTGAACACGCCTACGTTGACGGGGGGAGAAAACCTTGACTCGGATCTGCGACTCCTGGCGATTGAAGTTTTGCTTGATTGGTCGAACCGCGTTCGTCAGCAGGTATGTAAGGGCGAGATGTCATGCATGGACCTCATGTTTGCAGAGAGATGCGAGTATGATGCGAGTATTGCTCTTCTCGACATTTATGACCAAAAAAGGATGACACGGCCTTTGGCGCGAGTTCTTTCTCAAATTCCCAGTGCAGAGTTGCGGCAAGAGTCCCGGCGTATAGCCTTGCTGGGTGAGTGGCAGGTCTACAATCGACAAAGTTGGTGGGTCGGGGATGGAAAAAGCATGCAGTCTGCGCCTAAAAATTTTCTCGGCTTTCCCGTTGCCCTCATGCGGAGCGCGATTCCGTACGAACGACGGCGTGCTGATCGAAACGTGGATGAAATCACGTATCTGCTGTTGAAACTCTGTGAACAACCGTCTGATGCTGACAATCTTCAGTTGCAGGAACAGGCCTTGGTTGTTTGGGGTGATTTGCTGGGACCTCGCCACAAGGTGTATTCTCTTCCATTGTCTCCGTATTGGATTTCAACTCAGGCGCATGCAGAGCGGATCGATCGGCTCCGGGTGGCGGCGCAGAAGTTGATGAAATCAAGCGAAGTGAAGGCGAACGAAGATCGTGAACAACAGCAAGACAGTCGCGAATCTGAATAACCACAGTCCAGTTCGTCCAGTGGAAAATTGAGACCATCAGCAGGAAACTCGTTCCTGTTGCCTTAGTGCATGCTGCGGCCTGTTCCAGCTCATGAACTCATTGCAAGCTGGGTTTCAGTTTCTTCAGCCAATCTGGCCAAGTTGTGTTCTTGAACTTCTTGAGTTTCTGCGGTTGGTCTGCGTCGATGACGTTCCATAAAGCAATGCCCTGTTTCACCAGAGGTGCTTCTTTGTCTGGAAGTTGATTGCTCAACTGCGATTTGATCGTGGCGTATGCTGAGTCATCTGCCAGATTTTTCCATTCGTTCGGGTCGTTGGAGTGATCGTACAATTCTTCACCGCCATCGAAATAACGTATGTATCGGTAGCGATCGTCGCGAACGGTGTAATTGCCGCGCCCCCATGTCGTGATCGCGGGTGCATCAATGGACTTGTCAGGTTGTGTCAGCAGTTCGGCGAGACTTTGACCATCAACGTATGGGGGAACTTTCAGGCTGCACAAATCCCCAAGGGTTCGATAGATGTTGATCAGCGAGACAGCTTCATCACAGGAACGGTCCTCTGGTACGTTCTCCTGACGTGTGTCCATCAACAGAAATGGAACGCGGGTCGACTCTTCCCACAACGAGAACTTTCGAAAGCTGCGTTTTTCACCTTGGTGGTACCCGTGGTCAGACCACAGAACGACGATGGTATTACGCGCGTGTGGACTGGCATCCAAGGCGTCGAGCAAACGGCCAACGTTGTAGTCAGCCCACGAAATACAGGCTAGGTACGAACGCCGAACGCGCTGCCACGCTTCTGCTTTACGGAATTTGTGATCATCACCCAATTTTACCATCGACCTGCCGACCCACGGTACGTCTGTCAAATCCTTGGGCTCAATGGCCGGTGCCTCAATCTGCTCCGCCTGCATCTCAAAGAACTTTTCAGGGCAAACGAAAGCCAGATGGGGTTTGACGATTCCTACCGCCAGAAAAAACGGTTGGTCATGGTCTCGTGACAGCACATCCACCCCATAGGATGTAACTTGAAAATCAGGATGGTCTTCGAGCGGATTGGTTGTGGGGCAGAAAGCCATCTTGGTGGAATCTCCCTGTTGATAACCAAGCTCGGGAGCGTAGGCCAGTTTCATCTGAGTTTTTTGGTGATACGCGTCCCAGTCACCGGGTAAATTCACAGAACCATGGAAAATTTTTCCCGCACCAAAAGATTGGTAGCCCTGTTGGCGGAACAGCGCAGGCAGACTTGTGTATTTGCCCAGTACCGAGTCTGGAATCTGTTGATGATCGTAGAACGGATACAGGCCCGAATGGAATGGCTCGGTGCCGTACAGCAAGCCAAGGCGACAGGGCGAACATGCGGGAGCAATGCAGTGTGCGTTGGTAAATTTCACACTACGTCGAGCCAACCGATCCATGTTCGGAGTGATCGCTTGGGGGTGGCCGCCAAGAAACCCGGTCCAGTCATTCATGTCATCGATGGCAATGAACAGCACATTCGGTCGGTCGGCCAGACAGCTGGAAAGGCAACCGATACTGAATAACAACCATGTGGCAAAGATGCGTATCGACAAAGTAGTCTCCCGGAGTTTGGTGCAACGTCATGATACACCGTGCACTCTGAAATTTCAGCGATGTGGCTGGCGCATTATGTGCTTCATTCATATTTTGCCATCGATCCGCCGCAGAGTAGAAGATTTGCTCTCAAACGCAGGCTATCGCATCCAACCTGCTGTCCGAACGCGCGAATTTCTGTATCGCTGCAAGACGATTCGACAGGGTTCAAGGTGTGGAAAACGATGCGGCCAAATGATCGTTTTGGATTTGTCTTAAATCGAGCAGTTTTGCTCGAGGTGGATTGGTGTGTGCATGGTCATGTGAATGGATGCACAGGCCATTTCGAATCGCCTCGTTGTTCGAAAGTGCAAGGACCGTGAATGATGTTGAATGTTTTTTATTGCCACTAAGGTTGACCAGTATGATGTTCTCGAGAGAGATATCGACATGGTAGAATCAAAGATAGAAGCAATAACAACCTACGCTCTTGTCAGATGCTCCACACCTGCTCTGGCTCCTGAAAACATGGGAACATTCCCCCTTCGGGGCATTAAACCTTTTGTGCAGTTTTGAACGCAGCGAATTCTTATCGGAAAATACAATGGCCGAAACAGAGGCACACAAACCAAATACTTTCTTCATTGAAGTAGCGGGTGCTGGGCTACCCGAAGTTGATGGCCTGTACGTACCATCAACGGCACCACCTGTCACATCAGAATCCGGTACCGTTTCCAGTCTTGGCTATTGGAACGGGAAATTCGCATGGGATCGTGCTGATGGAAAGTCGGCTCGCAGTCCCGCATTGTCATATTCAAACAGCTACAAGTCGTGGCGCATCTGCCGCTTGGATGGTCATCTTGCGTATGATATGACATGCGACGACGAGATGCCTCCAAGTGATCGAGTATGGCATGTATATAAAAAAGGTGTTGCCCCTGCCCCCAGTGTGATGGTCCATCACTTTGATCCACGGTTACCCTGTCCCACGCCGAACGTTGTGTTTGTTTTGGGAGGACCGGGCGCCGGCAAGGGAACCATGTGTGAACTTGCCGAGTCACAACTTGGCTGGAACCACTTGTCGACGGGTGACCTTCTTCGTGCTGAGCGTGACGCGGGTGGATCAACGGCTGCGGCAATTCAGCAGTACATCGCAGCGGGTAAGTTGGTGCCAAATGAAGTTGTTGTCACTTTGCTCCAAAAAGCGATGGAAGAAATTACCCGAACGACAGGAAAGAACAATTTTCTGCTTGATGGATTCCCGCGTTCCCTTTCCAATCTGGAAGGATGGTTTGATGTTTTTGGAAAGGATACAGAACTACCGAAAATGTTGTACTTCGAATGTCCCTATGAGGTACTCAAGCAGCGCATCTTGGGACGAGCCAAGTACACAGGCAGAACTGATGATAATGTCGAAAGCCTGAAGCTTAGATTCGATACGTTCAAGGAAGAGACGCTGCCCACGGTTGATTTTTTCAAGAGCAAGAAGAAGTGTGTTGAAGTAGATACCAGCCAAACTCGCCAAACAGTTTATGATGTCGTTGTCAGTCACCTGGCTGAGTATACAGACGTTGAATTCGTTGACAAACCATTGTCTGAACGCGCAGAGATGCTGCTTGGTTTAAGGCCGTTTCCGAAGCAGGAAGCATGACGCGTTTGCAGGAGAAAGTTCTGCGTTGCAATTATTCGAATTGCTTCCGGAGCAGAAACGCCGACAGCGGAATTTCTTATTGATGCTGTCGCTGTGATTTCGAGATAGTCTGATATTGCCGAGGTAACGGTTCGGTTAGTCGTATTATGGCAGGTTGTTATTGGGTCGCACTAAGGACGGTGACTGTTTTGAAAGCTGAAGGAGCGGCAACCACAGTACCATCGTTGCTGATACCAATCGCTTGGACGTAAAAATTCTTGCCGATATGATTGGTTTGGACTTTTGCCATCTGGTCGCAATCCCAAGCATGAATCACGCCGTTCGCACCGCTCAAGATGTGGCGGTTGTCAGGTGCAAAAGAGATGGACCAGTTGATAGCGTCGCCTTCCAATACGCCCAGTTTGCGACTGTTGACCAAGTCCCAGATAACGATGTCATAACTGTCCCCTGTGGCCAACTTGGATCCATCAGGTGAAAAAGCAGCTGCTTGCCCGGAAACGTGCGAGCGTGCGACTTCAAAGGTGGCGGTCACTTGCTTTTGAGGGACAGAATACACTTTCAATGTCTTTCCATCAGTCGCCATCAACTGGTCACCCGCGGGAGAAATGTGAGTTGCTTTGATTTTGCCGTCGAATCCATCGATGGTGGCAATGGGTTGGCCTGTTTCAAGTTCCCAGTATCGTGCAACCTTCTCTCTTTCTCCAGAGAAAGCAAATTTGCTATCTGCTGATAGTGCCAAAGTCGTGATCTCACTACTGTGCAATTTGTGCTGGCCTTTGAGTTCCAGTTTGCCGTTACCGTCAGCGAGATAAACTTCGAAAACGCCCTTGTAACCTCCCAATACTACGTACTCACTGTTCTTACTGAAGCCGCAGACAAAGATATCGCCCATGTGATCCATGCGTTCAGAATCGATCAGCTTTTGGCCGCTATTGAGATCAACAAGCGTTGCGGAAGAACCTGACCGTCCGATTAGCATGAATCGATTTTTTGGGCAGATCGCCACGGACTTGGCCCCCCAGCCGAGGTCATCGATTTTCAACTTAGATCTCATGGATCGTGAGTAGTCAACATCTGACGAAATGGCCACACCATCGATGACATCCCCAAATGGATTGTCGGCTTCCATGACTTGTTTTTGTTCTTCTTCTTGCTGCAGATGCTCCTGATCAGCGTCGCTTAGCTTTTCCAGAGGAATCGAGATCGTACGCTGATCCGCCCGCTTAAGAAAAATGTTGTCTCCTTCCCGCTTGACGAATTGTGCCTCGATACCGAATTTGCCAGTCTGGTCAGACCACTTACGTAGTGGTCCCAGTTGCGGTGCTTTCATCGGCATCTTCGGTGATGATGTAGATCCAAGTTTTGGTGAGCTTGATGTATTGGCTAATCCGGCCACCATCTTCATGGAGCCAGGCGCGTTGCTAAGAGAAGCGGTCTTATTCCCGAGATTTGCCACATTTGCAGCGAATCCAGCCTTGGCCTGTTCGTTTTCTTGGTCAGTCAGAGTCCTGTTGAGAATGGCTAACTCGTTGAGTGGTACAAATTCTACTTTGCTTTTCCCATATTGACGACTTAACACACGAACAGAGACGTTGTCCGTGCTCAAAAAGAATACATCTACCCAACTGCCATATCGCTCCCATTTCAAAGGGGAGCCTTGAGCAAGAGCCATGTCTGCACTGAAGGCAGTCGTGTCGTTTTCCAACACAAGATCGCCGTCGGCTAACGTCCGGAACTTGTTTGAAAACTGGCCCGGATTAGATTCGATGTCACGTTGGGTTTGTTGGGAAACCGCAATCCAGTCAGCTCGTGCAAGTGTGAGAAGTCGCATGGAATCATCGGCCTTGACCTTGACGGTACTGGAGGTCGGAAGACTTACGACCACACCACTTTTCCACTCACCGCCGCGACCCAACATGATCGGAGCTCCTGGTACGAGTTGCGTCGTCGCAGTCCCGCGTATGTATCCAGAAGGAGTGGTTTTGGGAGGCAAACTGGCAATTCTACGACGCTCGATCTCATCGCGTTCTTTCTGAGTTAGTTCGCGGACCGGAACATTGACTTTAGGCGAACCACCCCGCAATATGTTTGAGACGAGTTGTTTCTTTTTGGTGCTTAGATCAATAACAAAATAGAATGCGATGCCATCATCCTGATTCCGGTTGATAATTGATCTGGAACGTCCAAACATATCTCGCAAATTGATGGTTCCAGATTCTTTAATCTGAATCGGTAATCCCATTACTGACACTAGACCTTGATTTGTGTTTATCTGAAGTTTGGCTTGCCCCTTACCCTCCGAGACTCGACGATAATCAAAGGACATTCCATCACCTGTGATTCCGGTATTCATCCGGAAATTCGACAATTTATAACGGACCGTTCCATCGGACGGCTTGATCAGATCTTCGCCACAGCAAACAAGTGCGGGAAGTGAGACAGCGAGGACAATAACCAATCGCACACGTTTCAGAATCATACTCATATGAACCGCCCCTTTGAGATGCATGAAAGTCGTGAGTAACGTTCTTAACTCTGACAGTCTAACAGTTTTGTTGGCGTGACTTCACATTTGTTTTTGAACATTAGCCGTGTGGTACAAGGCTAATTATCACTAAAAAAGGTTCATTCTAGGCACCAGAGTTTGCTGTGAGTCTTGGATTCGAAATCATAGCCAGCTGGGTACGGGTAGCAGTACCTTTGACGAATTACCAAATATCGGAAACACCGTACCGTTGGGTTGGGGGATCTCAGCTTTGTATTTAGCAGAGCGTTAACCCACGCTTTGTAGCTCCCCGGAGTGGGAATGCTTTGTGGGTCTGGTTGCACGTCAAGGGGCGCGGCGGGTGGTCTTTTGGCGGGGTCCGTGGCAAGAACTCTCTATTTATGAGAGTTCTCCATCGTTTGAATTTTCTGAATTCGTTAAGGAGCCTGACTCATTCAAATCGCGGGAACTTATTCCACCTCTTCAATATCACTTGCCGACATTCAGTACCGAGCCCCAGACTTCATTCCTTCGGCATCTCGGCTTGCAAATCCGCGGTATTTCCTGTGTCAGGATTTTTTTAGAAATTACGCGCCTGAGTGATTGTTTGCTGACGCTTCGATTCTTGCCTCCTGCTGAGGACCGCAATAGGAGGCGTGTCGAATTTTCACTCTGGAGTACTAGCAGATGAGCCGCCGCAAGACTGTCACCCTTGAACTAGCCGCCAGCAGCGAACGAAAACGCTCGATCAGAGACTTTCGACGCCAATGCTATTCATGGATGGGAAGAACTGACCTTCTTCGAGAGGAGGGTGCGGGAGCTCGTGAGCAACAGCGGCTTGATGAGCAGCTGCATCTGATCGAGGCAAGGTTGGGAGACAAAACGGTTGGTACCATTCGCTGGGGTACCTATGCCAGTGTCGCTGGAGACGACCAGTACGCGGATTCGATAATCCAGAACAAAACTGGCCTTCCCAACAGTGAACCTGAGAGCTTCAGTCGCACGGATCGGCTGATCATTCACCCCAATTATCGACGTGGTACTGTGCTGATTGGGCTGGCAAGATTTTGCCTTCGTCTAGCGATTGAGTCGGGAAGTCAATTCGATCTCTGTTGGTCCGAGAAGCCTTTGACCCGTGTTTACCAGCGGTTGGGTTATACCGTTTTGCCACAGCGACTCGTGAATGCACGGTCAGCCACGTTGTACCCCCAGATCCTGAATATTCAACAGTTTGCTGAACGTTGGTCCGCTCGGACTGCCGTACAACGGCAATCTCTAACCACTCACCAATTCGATCAGAACCAACTCAGTACCTCATGTTGATGCCGAACAGCAGACAAATCAAGTCTGCACTTTTACGACTACCCAATTCCAAATATCTGAAATCCCATTCATTTAAATTTCACGCCGGGATCACAATTCCTGGCTGCCTTGCTAAGGAGTGTTTTGATATGTCAAGAATTCAGGGACAACGAGTCTGCGGGCCCAACCTCGGCACTTATTCATTTGATGAATTTGACGAAAAGAAACAGGAACTAGCCCGCCTGAAAGAGCAGGCAACCTTATTCTGGGAACAGGAAAAGGCAGTATTGGTTGCGCATGGTATTCAGGGGTGTTGCAATATTCTTGATCTTGCCTGTGGTCCAGGAGTGGTCACTCGCAAAATCAAGTCGCTTGTGCCTGACAGTCATGTGACAGGAGTCGATCTCAATGAATCACTCCTGCAGGTTGCCATCAATGATTCACAGCAGGACGGCTGTGAGGCACCTACATTTTGTAAAGCAGATTGCACAAACTTGCCGTTCGAGGCATCTTCGTTCGATTTCGTTTATGCAAGATTTCTGTTTCAGCATCTTAGTACTCCTGTCACTGCAGTTGCTGAAATCAAACGAGTTTTGAAGCCTGGTGGCCGCGTCCTGATTGTGGATGTTGATGATCGCGATCTGGATGTTACACCAGCGTGTTCTTCCTTTGAACAACTGACAAGAGCGGCCGGAGTCTTTCAAACTGAAGGCGGCGGTAATCGACACGTTGGACGATCACTCGATGGTTTACTGAAATCACATCACTTTGCCAACGTGAAGCGACAGGTTGAGGTCATGAGTAGTGAACAGATTGGTCTCGAATCGTTTTTCAGAATTACCACACAGTTCAAAATTGAACAGTTGCCACAAGATCTAGCTGCGGAGATGCGGGAACTACTTCCAGAAATGCGTCGCCAATTGGCCTCTGCGAATGCGAAGATCTCGGCAGGCATTCACGTCGCGAGTGGTCTCGCCTGTTGACTCAGGTCATTTGAAAAATACCTCTCACCTGAACTAACAACCTAGCGCGAGAACACAGCCATGAGCCAGAACAAGAAAACCCATCGATCTGGGGAACGTACACTGCAGGGGGCTGGTGTCAGTATCAGAGACGTTCAGCGTCAGTTGAAACAACTCGCCGTACCGGTGGTTTGGCGCATGGTCTTGGCATTGGGGATGGATTGGATGATCATCCTCGCCGCGATGCTTTGTGCAGCGATTTGGCCGACTTGGTGGGTCTGTCTGGCAAGCGTACTCGTGATCGGGACACGACAACACGCACTCGGCGTTCTGGGGCATGAAGCAGCGCATTACACGGTGACTCGGCGGCGGAAGGTCAATGATGCCATCGGCATGGTGCTTTGTTTTTGGCCGCTAGGCGGATCGCTCGCTGGTTATCGTCGCTTCCATCAACGCCATCATCGCCATCTGGGTACAGAGCATGATCCAGAGAGGCATTTTTTTCAGTCTAGCGAGTGGAGAATTCCTGTGAAAGCAGCCGCCCCTGCTTGGCGATTCATCAAGGGCTGTTTAGGAATTCAACTGCTTGATTATGCAAAGCTGATTCGTAGCCTGCTGCCACAAACAAAAACTGAGTGGATTGGAATCCCAATATGGTGGGCGTGCTTCGCATTGACTTTGTGGATGCTGGACAGCTTCTGGCTGTTAGGTCTTTATGCAATCGCTATTCCAACAGTGTTTTGGGCCTTGATCGAACTGCGGGGATGGACCGAGCATCGTGGCATTGCTGAGACCCATCGCTATCAGACTCATTGGTTGTTGCAGCAGATGCTCTTTCCCCACAACGTGTGGATGCATTACGAACATCATCAGTGGTGTTATATTCCTTTTTACAATCTTCCAGGTGCTAGAGCATTGGATGAAAAGACACCGGTCGTGCAACTGAAAGAGGTGTTCGAATTTCTTGGCGCGACAGATCACGAAAGTTACGCAAATGCCAACGGCTATCAGTTGACTCCTGATCATTTTTTAGATCACGGGCTTCGCGGTACCTGAGGTAACATCGAACGTAAGGGCGATACCATTGGCCAGCGAAATATTGAACGGTTGATGTCAAATTAAAAGAGACCATGCTGGCATCCAGGTGTCGAGTGTTATCTGGCTCTCAAGTTCAAGAGGGCTCGCGGTTGGGTGTAGTCAAACGCCACATACAACGGTTCGTGTCCTCGGTCCAATGATGCGAACTCGTCGTAAGATTGTTCGTAGCCAGATTCCGAGCGTTGCTCGCTGTGTCATGCTGATGTAGCCTGCTTGTGGAGTGAACGATTCCCCGACATCAGTCCATTTTTCTGTCAAAGGAAAAAAGTAATCAATTGGGCTTTTGGTCACATGTAGCAGTGGCGAGACCACCCGTCGGTGCTAACTGCCGGACAATCTTGTTCAATTAAGGTCTGCATACCCTCGTTTGCCTCAAAATGATCCCCTTTTTACTTTCTCGCGTACCGAATGGTTCAATTCGTTTCTTTTCTCGTTGAAACCTGTCTGTCCGCGATGCAAAGTGGAGGTTCAATCCCTATTTTCGTTCAGCAAAAAAACGCCATGTATGATTCGCTTATTGGAAAAGTTCTACTCTTTATGCTGCTTGCTGCGGTGGTCGCTGGGACGAACGTAGTTTCCGCTCAGGAAAAAAAAGACGCTTCCAATTTGATGCATTTGCTAATCGATTGCAGCAAACCAAGCCGGGGTTTGATTGAAGCGACGCTGCAAATCCCCGTTGCTGCGACCGCGAAGGCGGGGAAGATATCGCTTTGGTATCCAAAGTGGGTGCCGGGGTCCCACGGGCCCGGTGGCCCCATCGCAAATATTGCCGGCCTTCAAATCCATGACGCGGATGGTAAGCGTTTGAACTGGAGACGGACGCCGGGCGAGGTTTACCGTTTGGAGGTCGAAGTACCCCGTGGATCCAACGAAGTTCATGTCTCTGTGCGCTATGTTGTGAACCAGCCGACAACCACATCCTTTGGTCATGATTGTTTTTTTGCTGGATCCATCGGAGTTGTGAACCCAAGTTGCTTGCTGCTTTATCCCGACGGGGCTGATGTGGATGAACAACAGATTGGCGTGAGCATGCGTCTTCCCATTCAATGGGAAGTAGCTTCTGCCTTGGCTATGTCGGCGAGTGATGCGAAAGAAGAATATGTACGCTCGTTCCGTCCTGTCAGTCTGCGGACGCTAGTGGACAGTCCTCTGATGCTTGGTAGGTACTACCGTCGTTTTGATCTTGTCACAGACACTTCGCTTTCGCCTCCGCACACGCTTCATGTCTTCTCTGACAACAAATCTGCGGAAAGTATCAGCGACGAGGTCGTCAAGAAGTATGCAGAAATGGTGCGGCAGACGTCATATCTGATTGGATCTCATCCCTTTGACCAATTTGATATTTTACTTGGGGTTTCCGATGCATTGCCCAAGAACGGTCTTGAACACGCACGTTCCACCTTCAATATCTTGCCACCGTCGTCACTGAAATCGGTGAGTGCGCTGAAAGGTTGGGATCGTCTTTTGGTTCCCCATGAATATCTGCACGCTTGGTGCGGCAAGTTTCGACGCCCTGAGGGAATGCTGACGAGTGATTTTCATACGGCAAAAGACACCGAGTTGCTTTGGGTTTACGAGGGGCTTACTCAGTACTTGGGAGAGTTGGTAGAAGCAAGAAGCGGTATGATGAGTGATGAGGAATTCAAGAATCGGCTCTTGGTAGAACTTCGAAATGCCATGAACCAACAGGGCCGACAGTGGCGGACACTTGCAGACACGGCGGCTGCATCACATATCCTCCGAGGTGCGAGCCCGAGTTGGGGTGGGCTAAGACGGAGCCAGGATTACTACATGGAAGGAATGCTGTTTTGGTTGGAAGCCGATGCGAGAATACGACATCTGACAAATGGCAATAAATCATTAGATGATTTTTGTCACTCGTTTTTTAAATCACAACGATCGGTGAAGCAGCCAGCCGGCTTCGATCGAAGCGAAGTTGTCAAGCAGCTTCATGCGGTGGCACCCTTTGATTGGGATGGTTTGATATCTCGCCGGATAGAGTCGTTTCAGCAGCAATTTGATCCGGAGGTGGCGAGTCTTTTGGGTTACAGTTTTGAAATCACCAATCAGAAACCAAAGATCCCGGCCAGTACATTTCGTCAAAGGTCTGGTGTTGACTTGCTGGACTCACTGGGGGTTTCCTTCTCATCCTCAGGTGAGGTTAAGAATGTGTTGCTTGATAGCCCCGCAGATAAAGCAATGTTGGCTCCTCGACAAACGATTGTCGCTGTGGGTGATCACAAATGGAGCACCAATCGCATGCTGAGTTCAGTTGAGCAGGCGGTGCAAGGAAAACCAATCAAACTGTTGGTTTCAGAGCATGATCGAATCAAGTCGGTGCAGATCCAATACTATGGTGGTCTCGCGTATTGGAACCTCAAGCGTGACGATTCCAAAGAAGATTGGCTGTCACAGATTTTGGCGGCACGCAACAAATAGACCAGATCGTCTAGGTGAATTGAGGAAGTGTTACGATCGTCGTGCAGACTGTTGTTGGTTCAGAAAAGTATGAAGTCTTATGTGATATTCACCGCAGGCGGGATTTTCCTGACGTGAGGGATGTTTTTTCGGGACCCTCAGCCATGCTTGTTGATCTGAGCTTCTTTGAGTCACAGTGGTTCAGGTCCAAAAGATCAGGACTTGAGATTACTAATGGATACTAGCACACAAGACTCACAAGGTGGTCTGCCAAGACTTTATTTTGACAGGTCAAAACAGGCCCCCTCTTGGGTGCTTCGTACATAGAGTCGACCATCGCTGAATGCTGGTGTTGACCAGCATTTTCCGGTGATTGCTTGGGCGCTTCCCAACTCCTTGTACGCCTCGGGCGTTGCTTTCACTAGTGTGACTTTGCCAGCATCAGACAAAACAACCAACTGGTCATCGACCAGAATGCAATTGCCGGGGCCGAAGCCTGGATGTGACCATTTGATTTCACCTGTATGCAGCTCAACACATTGCAATGGTGCTCGGCCATACTTTTTGAATTCGAAAATTCCGTACAAGTGTCCATTGTGGATGACTGGGGTGCTCCAGTGATTCATCAGTTCATTTGGCTTGAACCAGATTTCTTCTGCCTCTTTCGATTCATTCACAGAGAAAAGTCCCGCACCTACACCATAACCGGCTGAGCAGTAAATCTGGTTGCCCTCGGAAACCGGGGACGCGGCTGTTGATACGCTAAACGGGAACTGGGATGTCCAAGTGAGCTCGCCTGTGTCTGCGGCTAAAGCAACGAGACCTGATTGCATGAAAAAGACAACTTGTGGTTTCCCCTTGATGGTCGCGATGTGAGGTGTGGCATGAGTCATTAAATCATCACCCGTCTTCCACCGAACTTTTCCTGTATCCTTGTCAAATGCAAGAAAGGTTTCGCCTGGTCCGCCACCACTGACGTATAGCATGTTGCCGTGCAATAACGGGGAAGTTGCGTTGTACCACTTGATGTGGCGTCCGGAAAATTCCTTGACGATATCATGTCTCCAAACGACCGAACCATCGGTTGCGTTGAGACAGTTCAAAACAAGTCGTCCGTCGTAGACGTAGACATGTTTATTGTCGACCGTGGGGGTATTGCGGGGACCATCGCCACCCCGATTATCACGCGCACCAGCATTGCCTCCGTCATGCCCGTAATCGCTGGCACTTAACGGGACCGCCCACCGTTCGTTACCTGTTGACGAGTCGATCGCGATACATGTTTCGCGATCCTCACCCTCATGCTTACGAGTGACTACCGTGTAAACGGTATCACCAGAGACTGCAAAGGAACTGAAGCCCAGTGTGGTTGGCACTTTCCATACCGCTCTTTGCATCCCTGATTGAAACCGATCTGAGTCAATGGACTCGGATGACTTTCCGTCACCAGCGGGGCCGCGGTATTGGTTCCATTCGGCTGCAGGCAGCGAAAGTTGAAAAACAAAAAGACCGGCAAAAACTAGAAAGAACTTCATGAACTAATCCGAGTGAATTCCGTCGGGGGATTAAGCAACCTGTGTGACACAGAATCTGACTTGAGTCACCTTGCACGCACCCTGACAGCTTAAATTCTGTTGCTGCACAGTGGTAGGGGAAACATGGTCGATGTCTCGGGCATCCTGATCGCCTGACTTTCTCAGTGAAGGGTCCTATTGGCCAATTTCACTGCCAGACCATAGCGAGTAGTCGAACAGGCACTGTTTCGTTTCAGCTTGCAATTCAGGTTGACGCTTGTGATAGACTCGGCGGTTCTAAATCTGGAAAACGAGGCGCAATGCCTCGTGGACAAATGAACATAAATATGATTGCACAATCCCAATCGCCAGGTGAACTTTGAAACGAGCTTTGATTAGCGACATACACAGCAATCATGAAGCGTTGACTGCAGTTCTCGCAGATATTCACCAACAGGGAATCGAGCGAATCTATTGCTTGGGTGACATTGTCGGCTACGGACCCAATCCTCGGGAATGCCTGCAAGAAATGAAATCTGTCGCGA
The DNA here is from genome assembly GCA_002690925.1 of Rhodopirellula sp. Taxonomy (GTDB): domain Bacteria; phylum Planctomycetota; class Planctomycetia; order Pirellulales; family Pirellulaceae; genus Rubripirellula. The sequence goes on along the minus strand of NZGD01000256.1, from coordinate 4,625 downwards.
TTTGCATTTTGGGAAATCATGACGAGGCTGTCTTCGCTGGTGCAGACCCGGATGGGTTTGGCTCGTCAGCATTGCGGGCGGTGGAGTGGACACGTGAGCAATTGCGAGAAGAGGACCATGCATTTCTGCGTGGACTTCCCCGTTGTTATCAGGAACAACGAATGCTGCTTGTGCATGGGTCACCCAAAGAGCCAACGAACGAATACGTTCTTCCCATGGATGTTCAGAATCCTATCAAGATGTCTGATTTATTTGATCGATTTGACCACTGTTGTTTGCAAGGGCATACGCATATACCTGGTGTGTTCAGTCAGTCTCACTTTTTAAGACCGAAAAACATTGAACAGGGTTACACGTTCAACGATGACAAAGTCATGATCAACGTGGGTTCTGTAGGGCAACCACGCGATGGAGATTGCCGAGCTTGTTACGTCGTCATGGATGATCAGCAATTGATGTTCCGACGTGTTGAATATGATATTGAAACCACTGTTGCCAAGATCCGTCGTATTGAAGAGCTTGATGATTCGTTTGGTGAGCGACTACGTGAGGGTTGTTAAGGCCGCATTGCACGAATGCCGTATTGTTCTTTGTGTCTCTAAATCGGCGTGCACATGATTTTACCATGCTACACACTTCGGAATTCAGTCGACGCGTGAGAGCAACCGCTTTATACAAAGAGTTCGTTCATTGGTATCCCAGAACTATCGCCGAAATTCTCGATGGGAACATCCATCGAATTGGCAATTCTGACAAACAGGTTGGACAAGGCATTTGTTTGTTCGTCGTAAGTGACAAACTGGCCAGCTTTGTGCCCCATCTTTGTTCCACCGGCAAGAATCAGGGGAAAGTTTGTATTGTCGTGGACCTTGGAGGTTGCTGCACCTTGGAAGACCAAGCAGCGATCAAGAAGAGAGCCGTCTCCTTCTTTTGCATCCCCAAGCCGCTTGATGAAATAGGCCAGTTGTCGGGCTACAAATTGATCCCATAGGCCCCAATCCTTGAAGCCGTCTTTGCCCTTGGCTGCAGAGTGACTTAATTGGTGAAGGTCTTTGCTGATGCCAATATGTTTGGAGAGGTTATTGGTCGGTGCAGTTCCACCTTCGGATGCAATTTGATAGGTCGCGACACGCGTGATGTCTGATTTGAAAGCGAGGTACATCAAGTCGTACATCGTCCGTATGTAGTTCTCCACATCGGTGAACTCAATCTCCAAATTCATCTCTGGTGCCTCAACTTGAACTCCCTTGTCGGTCCACAATTTGTCGTTGGCGACTTTTTTCTCCAATTCTGCGATGGATGCCAGGTATTCGTCGAGTGTCGCTTGATCCTCTTGCCCCAAGTTTCGCTTGAGATCTTTGGCATCCCGGTAAATTTCATTGAGAAGGTGTGTCTTTTCGCGCAAGCGGGCCTTGGCTGCAGGACTATTGGCAACATACATCCTCTCGTAAATTTCCTTCAGGTTTGACCACGCCGGAATTCCCTTTCCGTTCTTGTCAAAAGACAGCGTGTAGGTTCGACTCAAATTGCCAACTCCGCCCACCGTCGATAGAGGCATCGACGCCAACTGCGTTTGACCACTGTGGAAATCACTGATGACCTGATCGATCGAGATGGAATTGACGCTTGTTTTTCCTTTCACGATATCTTTGGATGTCATGAATCCTGTGGGATTCACATGAGCGTCACCGCTATTGCGATTTTGGGGATGTGAGAGTCCGGATATGACAGAGATTTTTTCACGGAACGGATTGAGCGCAGCTTGACTGGTTCTGAATTCGTAAGTTCTTCCTGCTCCCTTGGGGAACCAGTACCAATCCTTGTGCTGTGGATCTTTTTCTGGTGGAAGACTCACTCCGTTTGGAAAGAAGATGAAAGCTGCTCTTTTTGGCAGGCTTCGGAGCGCTTTTTCCTCGCTTCCCGCCGCCATCGCATTCATGAATGGGAGTGCAAGAGAGACTCCCGTCCCCCGCAAAAATGTCCGTCGTTGTAGATGCCAGGTCTTCATGGCCATTGCACTAATATCCTCGGTGGAATCGTTCACTTTGGACGATTTCGCGAATCAAGATGGGTACAGAGTAATTGTCGGCTTCGAAACGCTCGACTAACTGTTTTATCAGATCTTCATCATGGTAATCGAGGTCTCGTGACAGCGCGTAAGCCAGAAGCCGTTCCACAAGACTTTGTGCAAAGTCGTGTTTTCGATGTGTGACGAGATAGTGTTTGAGCTCACTCACACCATCAATGTCGACTTGGTCTGGCAATGTCGATTGGCGCTGAATGGGGATATAGTCCCGATTGAAGCTTGGCTTCTTTGCTTTCTTTTGCCCATTTTCCGCCTTGGAAACGACGAGCACCTTTTCGCGCCAGGCGCCGCTTGCATCAAAGTTCTCGAACGGAATGCCCCAAGGATCGATTTTTTGATGACAACTCTTGCAAGCCGTGTTACTGCGGTGGGCAAACAGTTTCTCGTTGAGTGTCAACTTGTTGAAATCTGGAATGCTGTCGTCTAAGGGAGGCACGTTCTTGGGTGGTTCCGGGGGTGCGTCGTTCAGGATCACGGTGGCCAACCACACACCTCGCAGAATGGCGTGTGAATTCATCCCGTCAGAGTTGCCAACGAGAAAGGTTCCTTGGGTTAATAGCCCGCCACGATTCGTATTCTTGTTCACCACAACTTTCTTGAATTCGGTTCCCTTGACTCCTTTCATTTTGTAGAACGCAGCCAATGTCTGATTCACAAAAACATGATTAGCATCCAGAAGATCAAGTGCGGGTGAACCATTTCGGAAAACATCGTTGACTGACTCCACCGTTTCCCAACGCATGAGCTCCTTCAAGGAAGTTTTGAATCTGGGATAGTAGTTTTTGTCGACCGCGACGTTGAACAGTTTAGAAGTCTGAAGCCATTGGTCGGTGAAGTGTTCAACCCACCTTCGTGACTTTTCATCACGGAGCATTCGTTCAACGTGTGACGCCAGGGTAGAGGGCATGGTTAATTCACCTGCTGACGCGGATTCCAGCAAGGATTGATCCGGTACTGAACACCACAGAAAGATCGCCAACCTCTCGGCTAACTTGTAGTTCACTGCATCGGTGTCAGATAGCTCTCCGGGAATACCCAGGTACAAGAAACTGGGTGAACACAGTATTTCTTTATAGGTGCTCAACAGAGCGGTGATTGCGTCCTCATCACGACTGTGTGCTTGATAGATGCTGTAATATTTTTGAAACTCTGCCTCACTTGGAGAACGTCGAAATGCTTTCTCAACGAAGTTGTGAATGCGGTGGCGTAGGTGATCTGCAATGTCACTGATGTCTGCTGGTATCAGACTCTCGGTCAACTCAGTGTTGACGTTTCCTTCGTAGTCAAAAGCATCCAAGTAAATCGGCTGCGAACCTCGATTCGTGATGCGAATGAAAAATGGGCGGTCTAACGCTCGTGTCATTTCTGTCGGTAGCATCTCCGGATGGGAGTTCAGTGAGTAGGTACGTAATACATCACTCTTTTCTATGCTGATGTCTCCAAGCACCGCCGTTTTCTGGCGTGGGTCGACCTCCGAGTGAGTGAAGCCGATGGCGACTTGCAGCTTTCCAGGTTTCTCTGCTTTTGCTGTTAGAGATGTTTGGAACATGTATTTGGAAATGGAGCGAATGGGCAGATCAAGGTATCCACCTTGGTTAATTAATACCCCTTTGCCAGCACGTTCAACTTTGCCCACAGGCGGTTTGTTCTTGCGACCTTCGGACGCAAAAGTAACGGCCGGTGCGGTATCCAGGTTTGCAATATCAACCTTCTCGGAATAAGGCTCAAACGCCGCAATCTGCTTCATTCTTTGAATCACAGACAGTACAACGTTCAAGTAGGATTCGAGGTGCGGCCCGCTGATCATGAGCAGTCGGGAATTGTTCTTTAATCCGGTTTCGACGCTCGTGCCCTCTTCGGGAAGTGCGCTGACTTCATTTGCTACCGATATTTTCAGCAAATCCTCAAGGGCATATTGCAGTTCATATCGAGTCAAGCGTCGTACGCTGCCTCGTTTGCCAGAGTTTCCGTATTGCTTGGATTTTTTGAATTCGGTGTCGACCCACGTGGTGATCACTGATCGTTCAGTAAGCGTCGGTTGTGGGCGATCTTCGGGCGGCATTTCGCCGGAGTTGAAAGCTTCTCGAATGTCTTCCCATTTTCCAGAGTGTTGGCCGGAAACGATATTCGGATCGATGTTGTCGATACGTATCTTGCCCTCGAAATCCTGTGGCCCGTGACATTCCACGCAGTATTTTTCAAGCAGCGGTTTGACCTTTTGCTGAAATGTGTTCACGTCAGGTTGAATATCACCGCACGCCCAGTCATGCATGCATGCCAGCAAGATGCCACAGATTGAAAGTCTTAAAGCCAGCGAGGATTCCAATAACATTCTCTTAATCATGTGCTCAATTTTACTTCAATTGGATTGCTATTTTCTTCGTTGCTGTTGCGGCAGAGGAATTTTTATCGACTTGGGAGACGTGGCCGGAGTTTTCTGTCGAGTGCATCACAGGGATGCGCTGTTATGAAGAATTAATTCTGGTCCTACAGAAGAACCTTCGATGGGCGGTGGCGATGCATCAGATTTTAATGCAGT
>NZGD01000255.1 GCA_002690925.1 Rhodopirellula sp. | reverse complement strand
TTCCCGGTTCGCCAGTTCCCGGTTCGCCAGTTCCCGGTTCGCCAGTTCCCGGTTCGCCAGTTCCCGGTTCGCCAGTTCCCGGTGCGCCAGTTCCCGGTTCGCAAGTAAATGAATCGATGCGTCAGGCCCGATATTTGTGGAACCGCTGATTGCGACTTTGTCCTGATCATCCGCTTCTTCCTGCAGGAAAAGAAAGCCAGGCGATGCCATGATGATCCCCATGACTTCGGTGATGGACTCGTTGTAGCTGAGGCCTTCCTGGCGGTTGTCCAGAAACAGTTGGTGTAACTCATCAACGTAAGCCGTCTCAGGCTTGCGATGTCGAAACGCCTCGAAAGAAAATTGTTCAATCAGTTCTCTTGCCTTGTCGTCATGCCCCAGCAGTTGGCTTTTGCCGCCAGTTGGTTGGTTCGGGTACAGGATTTCCTCAAAAATTGGTCGCTGACCGGGATAAAAGGGGCCTTCGATTTCCAGCCAATCGATCCAGATCGCTGCACGTGGGTCAGTGCGTTCACCTGGCCCTTCGAGCTTGTTCACATAGCCCCTCATCGAATTGATCGTATTCTCCGGTACGTTCTCACGAACGTTGGCTGATAGCTGGAATCGTCCCATGGGTTGTCGCGCTTTCATCACAACGGTGCCGGGATTGTCAGCGGTTCCGTTCAATCTCAAGGTGCCACGGATACGATTACGATCCCACAAACGGACGATGCTTCTGAGTTCATTGGGTGCTCCGACAACACCGCCGCGAATTCGGATCAGATACTCGCCGCGAATGTCGATGTGCTTTGAAGTGCTAACCCATTTGGCAACATCGCAGTTGTAGACTCCTGATTCGATCAATGGGTATTGCAAATATTGGCGGGGTAATTCAGCACGCGAATCCCATTGGCGAAAAATGACTTCCATTTCACCTTCATCCTTGAATCCCATTTCCTGCCACGTCTTGCCCGCCTTTTTCATTGCCATTTTCTGGTCGAGGTCGGCAAGTTTCTCACGCATTTTCTTGTTGACGCGTTTTTCCGGTTCAGTGCGTGAGACTTCGACCTTGCGTTGTGGTTTCGTGTTGAAGTTCAACGCTTCGGCAGCGATTCTCTTTCCCAGTTCCAGATACGCTTCAAGGTGCATGGATGTGAAGTATTGTTCCGTGCCAACAGTGTCGAAAGTTGCTATCTCGCCATCATCCGGGATCTCATCCAATGCCACTTCGAATCCAAACAGAGAGCGAATTGTGTTCGAGTACTCGCGTTGATTCAGTCGTCGCATTTGGATCTCACCTCCAGTGTCGGTAAGTCGCCGTCTCGCTTTGACAAGAGTTTTGTTGAGTTTTTCCAGTACGGATGCAAGTTCTTCATCGCTTGGCTGGTCTGCTTCAGAAGGTGGCATGTCACCACCATTCAATTGATCGAGAACATCCTGCCAACGTTGTGCCGTGTCGTTGCTTTCGATCAGCCATGAGACCTGATCAAACCTGACCTGACCCTCTTGTGCCTCGGCGCCGTGGCATTCCATGCAGTAAGAGCGGATGAAAGGCTGCAGGCTCTTTTTCAGATCCAGAGTCTGATTCTCCGTTTGAGCTTGGGCGTTCGCCCCCAGGGACACGACTGCCATGAGAGTCGCGGCGAGTAGTTGCGAGCGATTGCGCATGAATGACTTGGTTGCTTGAAAATTAATGTTGGTGCGATTTGCGTGAGTGCATGTTTTGTCTGCTCACTGACATTTCGTACGGAATCGGGTAACGAAAGCCAAAAGAGGGCACGAATTGATTCAGGTGGGTGTCACGTTCGTGGCGAGACCAATTCGGGGATGATGCCAGTGCTATGGCTGAAAGAATCAATTTCCAGTCCCGCTTGTTGCATGAGCGTCAGCCAATAATTGGCCAGTGGGGTATCTTCTTCGGGCAGGACAATGTTGCGGCCATGTTTGATGTTCCTGGCTCCGCCGCCGGACAGAATCGCAGGAATGTTCTTCAGTTCATGGCCTGAACGCAGGTTGGTTCCGTAACTGACAATGCAATTGTCAAAGAGGCGACTACCGTCACTGTCGGTCGCTTCTTTGAGTCGATCCAGAAAGTGTGCAAACAGCGACATGCACTTCTTGTCCCGTTGGCGAGAGGCTTGGGTCCGGGGTTCTGAAAATCCATAGTGGCTCAGTGAGTGCGCCTTGAGTGTAATTCCCATGCCCGTCAAAACGGAACTCACTGGCTGCCGGTAAGTGATCACACGCGTGGCATCCGTTTGTAGAGCCACAACCATCATGTCGTACATCAGTCGAATCGCTTCTTCGCCTGCGATGCCTTCTGGTGGTGCGTCCATGGGGGCCTGAGGTTTAGGGATGTCGGCCCATTGCGCCTGACGCTGAAGTCCTTTTTCTACCTGCCGGATACCCGTGAAGTATTCGTCCAGTTTGAGATTGTCAACTTTGCTGAGAGTCCGTTTGATTCCCTTGGCGTCGAGACGCACGATGTCCAGAACGCTTTGTCGTTTCTTCAAACGCGAGTTGATTTCTTCCTTGGAATCTCTCGCGTTGGCAAACAGCGTGCAGTAAAGGTCAAGGGGACGCTTGATCCCGGGGATCGGATTTCCGGAATCATCCCATGCCAGCGAGAGGCCTCCGCCATGACCCGAGTTGGAATTGCCATCCGCTTCATTGGCTGAAAGAGTCAGTGATGCGAAACGAGTGTCAGTTCCCAATTGGTCTGCCAGCACTTGGTCGCATGACACCGAGTTGTGGAATCTCTTGCCAGGGGTACCGGCAACATTCGCTCCGGTCAAATAAGACAGACTGCCACCATGAGGATTAGTGGCTCCCATGTTGGTCAAATTGGTGACCATGGAGATATCGTCTTGGTGACGCTTCAGCGGACTAAGGCCCTCTGTCATTCCGATTTCAGAGAAACGCCCTTGTTGGGTCGGGTAAAACGTATCTTTGGTAAACCCGAATCCACCTCCTAAAAAGAGGACGCGTTTTGGGGGAGTCGCTGCCAAATCCTTCGAATGGGCGAATGTTTCCAGAAATGGAATGGCAAGCAGGGAACCACCCGTTCGCAAAAATGATCGACGCGTCCCTTGCTGGGAAATGAATGGCGACATGAATTCGTTGGTATCGGTTGGGGCAAGGTTGAGGCTGTACGTTGAGTATAGTCGGTGAAAACCCAGGCTCGCAGTCACACTTCCACAGCCATTTGATGTGATTTTCCGGATGTCAGGTTGCAGGTGTCATGTGTGCGTGATGGGGGTTTGGTTTTTGGAGGTTCATTTTCACCGCATTTCAATGGTTTTCGACTTACCTGTGCGTTTGTCAAACGGGTATTGTGCTTCCGCATCCGTCAGGAATTCACGCAAATCATCGGCAAGGCTCTTTGCAATTTCAGGATTCTGGGTTGCCAGATTTTTTGACTCGCCGATGTCCGTCTCAAGGTTGAATAGTTCTGTTGGGCGACCATCGTAGTAGTGAATCAACTTCCAATTGCCACGCCGTATGGAACTTGAGGGGCCAATGCCCGGACCCTTGGGCCCCCAATGGTTGGGAAAGTGCCAATGCAATGCGCGCTGAGATGAGGGTGGTTCAGGATTACCTCGCAAAACATCGGCAAAGCTGATTCCATCGATCACGCCACCGATCTGTTGGGCATTCTGGATGCCGGCAATCTCGAGGATCGTTGAAAAAAAATCTTCGATGATGACGGGGTGATCTGTTTTCGATCCGGGTGTCGTGACGCCGGGCCAAGACGCAATCATGGGAACCCGAACTCCGCCTTCATGTGCGGACCCTTTTCCACTGGACAACGGTTTGTTGTGAGTATGTCGTTTTCCACCTCGTCCGCTGGCGCTCAGTCCGCCATTGTCTGACATAAAGAGGACAACGGTATTTTTGCTGATCTTTCGACTTTCAAGGTGATCCAGAATGTCACCGAGTGATTTGTCCATGCCTTCTACCATGGCAGCGTACATCGATTCGGTGTGCTCCAGTCCCCGGTCACGGTACGCCTGATAGAAGCGATCATCGACTGCAAACGGAACGTGAACCGCGTAGTGGGATATGTACAAAAAAAATGGTTCTTCCCGATCGATGGCTTCATCCATGGACGCTATCGATTCGATCGTGAGGGCTTCTGTCAGGAAGATGTTCTGGCCATGGTATTTTTCAAGGCCAGGGACATCCCATATCCGGTCGCCATTGCGCCATGCGGCACTGAAATTCTGCTTGCCCAAAAAGCTTCCCGGTCCCCCCGCGGCATGCCCGCCAATATTCACATCGAAACCAATGCTTCGTGGATCGGCTCCGGCAGTTCCAGAGGCCCCAAAGTGGGCCTTTCCTGCGTGAATGGTGTGATAGCCTGCTTCGTTCAGGAATGCGGGCAAAGCTTTGGAGTGGATTGTGCCCTCGACGCCAGGGTCGGGACAAAGTCCGTTCATGTTCCATTTTGGAAATTTCAATGTTGGATGTGGGCGGTCGTTGGTTGCGTTCTTTTTTAGCGTCCAGTTCGTAACCCGGTGTCGCGCTGCGTTCAGACCTGTCATCAGACTGACACGAGTTGGTGAACAGACGCTGCATGCATAGGCTTGCGTGAATTTCAATCCCGAAGCTGCCAAACGTTCCATGTTTGGCGTTCTGTATCGACGATTCAGTGGGGTCACTTCGGATCCAAAATTCACCGAAGTGTCCTGCCATCCCATGTCGTCTACCAGAAACAGAACAATGTTTGGAGCAGCTCGAGTGTTCGTGTCTTGAGCAGCAATTGTGTTGCCATGAGGCCAGAACAACCAAAGCGGGATTAGAATAGAGAGCCTGCGACGATAATGAGTTGGTGTTTCTTGCATGTTGCAGATCGATTTCGGGGGTGTTCCCTGATCAAACAGGTTGGGTCAGGATATTTCAGCGGTGGCAGGGGTCACGAAGTCAAATGTAGCACAATGACATGGCCGATTTTCAACATGTCGCTTGTCGCGTGCCCGAGTTGTTACCATCAGGACAGCCGTTGACACTTTCATTTCCAACTTTTGTTTTCTGAGAGATTGATCCTATGCAGATGCGTCTGATTTGTGTTTTTGGCATTCTTGCCATCGGGTCACTGTTGAAGGCCGATGAGGTTGTCGGGCCTTTGGTGGGTTCCGTTTCGTCCAACAGTGTGCAGATGCTGTTTCGTCCCTCGGCAAAAGCTCAAACGCTGCGTCTGCAGATTTTTGATGACAATGGGCAGTTGGTCAAAGTTGTCAGCTCAGACTGCGCGGCTGAAAAAGACTTTGTAGCTCATTTCGCTATCAGTGGGCTTCAGCCAGCGACGACTTATGAATACCAGATTGAGAGAATCGGTGATTCATCCAAGGTGCTGGTCAAGGCAGGTCCCGCACATCAGTTCACGACAGCGACTCAGCAACGCACAGGAGAACGTGTGGTGGTCAGTTTTGTCTCCTGCGTTGATGTTGAGCCTACGGAAATTTGGAACGAGATGGAGAAGCTTGAGGTTGATGCGGTCTGTTTGATGGGCGACACGCCGTACATTGATAGTTCTGATCTTGAGGTTGCCAGAAAGAAACATCGCCAGTTTCTGCAGATGCCGGATCTTGCTCGATTGGGACAAACCACGTCGGTGGTTGGCAGTTGGGATGACCATGATTTTGGCAAGAACAACGGTAACGGGCTAAATTTTCTGGAAGGAAAGTCGCAAACGCGCCGGGCTTTCGTCGACTATCGGGCGCACGACCGTTATGGCAATGGTCGTGAAGGGGTCTATCACAAAATGGACATGGGTGCATTGGAGATATTCTTTCTGGACCCTCGCTATTTTTCACAGACCGAACCTTCGCCTGTTGATGCGACTCAGCCTACCTGTTTCGGGCGACAACAATGGGCATGGTTGTTGCAAGGTCTGCGTGATTCGAAAGCAAAATTCAAAGTTCTCGCGATGGGAGCGATCTGGCAGGACAAGAAGAATTCTGAAACCGACGATATGTTCACCTATTGGTACGAACGTGACGCGTTGCTGGACTTTATTAAGGAAGAACAGATCTCCGGTGTGACTTTGCTCGGTGGTGATATTCATGTAGCACGGCACCTGAAACATCCCGACCGAGTCGGTTATGACCTGCATGATTTTATCATTTCACCAGGCCATGAACGCACAATCACGGGGCTTGATGTCTATCATCCCTCGTTGCTGTGGTCATTGGTAGAAGGACGACAGTTTCTGATGTTGACGGCAGATACCCGCGGAGACAAACCCTCACTCACAGCCGAATTCCGTCAGCCTCAGGGGCGGGTGAATCGCCGTGTTGTTTTGAAACTCGATGAATTGACGCCCAAAGTACGCAGGCCGGATCTGTCAAAAGAACTTCGGGCCCACTGGGATTTCAACAAGGGGCTGAAGAATAAATCGCTACTTGGTGGCCGGATTGATGCCCAATCCCATGGGGGGGCATCGATCGATCAAACGCAGCAAGCTCGGGGTGGTAGTGTCCGTTTCCAACGTTCGAAAGGTCAGTATCTGAATGTGCCGCAGAGTTTTCTTGACGACAACTCTCCTGCTCATACTGTTTCAATGTGGTTCAAGCCCGCCAGCTTGCCAAAGCGTGGAACGGGTGATCGCTGCTTCCTGTTGGAAAGCACCGCTCAGGGGAAAGCCAGCGATAAGCAGGCGTGGCACTTGTCTCTGGGTTTAAGAGCCACTGCTGATCCAGGCAAAGTAAATTTGCAACTGTATACGGTGACCTTGCAGCCCGCAGCCAGTCCGGGGGCGGCACCTAAGCCGGTTTCCCAAGGCCCCTTTGACTTTCTGGTTGACCGTGAACAGTTGCGGGATCGATGGAACCACGTGGCATTCACTTTTGATTCTGAATCGCTCTGTATGTTTCTCAATGGAAACTTGGCGGCGACCCATGCGTTACCCGTCAAAGGTCCGGCAGCTGAATTTGGGGGATTGGTGATTGGTGGCCACCGCGCAGGAACCGGCAGAAATTTTGATGGCTGGATCGATGAAGTTGCGGTTTGGCAACGGTTACTTGATCAGGATGAGATCACGGGCCTCAGTAAACTGCCCCGTTAAACACTGCCCCGTTCCACGCTGCTCCGTCAAACAGTGTAATGGACTCGTTTTGTGTGTAATTTCCTGATCTGATTCGAGGTCTTGGTGTGTTTGCAAAGCTTTTCTGCAGTCCCCAGACGCTTTCGTCCCAGCGTGAAGTGGAAGACGAAAGCGTTTCAGGTTAACCTCTCCCATTCGGGCAGTGGTTTACATCTGGTGTCGTCACGTCTGCAATTTCGATCCCTTTGGCTTCAAGTGGGGTCTGCAGGCGGTACGTCAGCCAGACTATTGATTCGAAGAATTTCTGGTACCTCAAATTCAAGCACGCGAGAAGTTAAGACGTGCAACTCGAAACTGCAGAAGGCAAACACATCGTGGTTACACAATATCGCAGCATGCTGGTCTCGTTTTTATTTCTCGGCCTTGCCGGCTTCTCGCATTTGCGCGCTGAGGAAGCAAAATCCGTTGCTAAAATTGATGGTTCCGGTCCCGGGTGGGTTTCGCTTGGTAAAGCCGACTTCGCGAAAGTGAATAGCGCTGATGATACGTGGTCGTTCAAGGGGGACGAAATCCATTGCACAGGGAAGCCTGTCAGTGTGATGCGAACTCAAAATCAGTACACCAACTTTGAACTCGTCTGTGAATGGCGACACATGAAAGATGCGGGTAACTCGGGGATATTTGTGTGGACCATTCCTGAGTCACTGGAAAGCCTCAAAGGACCAGGCCTTCCTCACGGGATCGAGGTGCAAGTGCTCGATCTAGGCTACAAGGATGCGTTTGAACAAGGTGGAAAACGCAAGGCTGACTGGTTCACCTGTCATGGCGACGTGTTCCCTGTGGGGGCCGCAAAGATGAAGCCTTTTGCACCTGTCGCTCCCAACGGACGCAGGAGTTTTCCCTCGAAAGAATTGACGCTTGATACTGGTGAGTGGAATCACTATTACGTCCGTGCCATCAATGGCGAGGTCCGCTTGTGGGTCAACGGTGAAGAAGTATCCGGTGGCACCGCGTGTTCGCCCAGCACGGGTTACCTGTGTCTGGAATCCGAAGGCTCACCCATCGAGTTCCGAGGTTTGAAACTGCGCGAGTTGCCGTAGCCAGGCATGCATCCAGCCACTGAATGGGGAGCATCGGTGCTCGACTGCAAGCAGGCCTATATCAAGCAGAACTGCATTTTGGGTGGTGCTGTCGAGGTCCTACTTTTTCCAGACAAAAGCTGGTGGGCGGAACGCCTTTACATTTCGGTCGTTACTTAGCGGGGCTCCAGGGGTGGAGCGGCCGTTGCGAATGATTTCCTGGTAATCTGCCAGCATCTTTTTCATCTGGTTCAGGTTGTTGGCCGCCACATCGGTAGTTTCGGCAGGGTCATTTCTCAGATTGTAAAGCTGCACGAAGATTGGATCCTCGAGCTCCTTGTGATTCGCTGGGTTACGGCCAAAGACCGCGATCGCCTCTTTCCACGCATCCTCGGATTTTGGTTCCGTGAAGAATTGTCCGGAACTGCCGCTGCCTGGACCAAGGATCAGTTTCCAATCGCCCTCACGGAAAGCATCGGACCGCGTTCCGCGAATCACGAGATTCCTGCGGTGTGGCTGTTCTGGTTGCTTCAGCACATTCAGGAAACTGGAGGAATCGGGTGCCTGTTTCGAAGACAGTTCGATCTTCGCAATGTCGGCCCATGTCGCCATCAAGTCATTCAGGCCGATCAGGGCATGGCTGACGCTACCCGGTTTGACGACACCAGGCCAAACCGTCGCGAAGGGAATTCGAAGCCCGCCTTCGAAGGCAGAGAATTTGTAGCCTCGCCACGGACCAGCAGAAAAGTGCCCGTCCTTTTCCATCTCCTGCATTTGATTGGCAGTGGCTTGGAGTCGACGGCCAGAATAATGTCCGGGCCCGTGATCAGAAGCGACCATGACCACCGTATTTTCGGCAAGACCAGCATCGCCCAGTTGTTTGCGAATTCTTCCGATACATGCATCGGCATTCATGACAAAATCGCCGTAGATTCCGATGCGGCTTTTACCTTTAAAATCAGCTTCGGGTGAGGTTGGAGTGTGCGGTGCTGTGAGAGCAACGAAAAGGAAGAAGGGTTCGGGGCTCGTGGCCTGACTTTGTAATCTGGCTTGAGTCTGGATGAAGCTTCCCGCCTCGTTGCAGAATCTGGAGAGGACCTCCGTGTCGACAAAGTCCTCGGCGGCTGGTCCCACCCGATTGAATGCACTCCAGCCTTTCTGTGTTGTGATCCTCCCCTGCCATTGTTTCCCTCGAATGTAGGCATAGGGAAACATGTCGAGCGAGCCGGGAAGAAAAAAACATTCGTCAAAGCCATAGTCGCTGGGGCCGATTTGGATGGGTTGGGTGAAATCGGTGTTCTCGGGGCCTTGGACTTTGCCATCACGGGTTGTCATCCGGGTGCCAAGATGCCATTTGCCAACGTAGCCCGTGGTGTAACCGCCCGACCGAAACATGGCCCCAAGGGTGTGTTGTGATGCAGGGAATCGCAACCCCGTAAATCCCCACGGTCCGCCCGGTTCGGCCTTGCCAAAACGAAAGGCGTAACGGCCGGTCATGATTGAAGTGCGACTGGGAACACAAACTGAATCGGTCACATGCGCATCAGTGAACTTCATACCTTCGGCACACAGTTGGTCAAAGTGGGGTGTGTCTACATTGCACTTATCACCACCAAATGCCTTGACATCACCGTAACCAAGGTCGTCAGCAAGAATGAACACAATATTGGGACGCTCGGCAGCGAGGCTGTTGGGCAAGTGCATCGCACAGACGAACGCTACGAGTATAGAAATCGTGGCGTATCGAGTCAGGGTCATGATTGATCCTTGTGTCAACGGTTTCTCAAGTGAAGTGTGTCCAGTTTAATCGCTCAGCTGTACGTCGAGTACGTTGATTCATGCAAGAGCTGACCGCATTCGGGGCCTTGCTTTCGCAACTTGCTGTTCATGGGATTTTGTGTCGGTAGTCTTGGGAAACAGCACGTTAGCGAATTCGTGATATCGGTTTTCAGCTGTGCATTTTAAGGGGCGCCTTTCTTTGAATTGTTGTCATCATCAGATGACATTAATTCAACAGGTCTCGTGGTGTTCATTCCCGAACTTAACGGCAGTGAATTTGAGTGGTCGGTGTTGAGGGAAGTTGCTTGTGTTGAAGGTGGCAAATGTTCTTCCTTTCGATCAGGTGGTTTCCCTGTTTGGGTGCGTTGACGAAACGTGGTGGCTGAGTCCCCAGAGCAAGAGGTTTTTGAGAGCGCGAGGTTTTTGAGAGTACGCTGGGTTTTGAGAAGGCACTGGTATTCGAAAAGTTACTGGTATTCAAAAAGATGCTGGATGCTGTAAGTCGATCGGGAAAATCGCATGCTGTGGGTACGATCAAGCATCTGCCAGTTGGTGAGTTGAACGGTGCGGCCGTTGATTGGCGTCGGCAAGGCGATTGACGTTCTTTCAAGCCAACTTGGGGAATCTCAAGAGTCGAACTTCATGGTGCCGGAATGAATCGGTACTGGCCGCCTTTTTGTTTTGCAATTCTCTCCATCAAGGGACCGCTGTTGATGCTTTCAAAGGCGATGGTATGAACGATCGTTTCTTGGGGGTATTCTGCGAGGACAGCTTGAGGGTCCAGCATGACGCCACCCGGTGGCGGCATCGCCTTCCGTGCTGCCCCGAAGCTTTGGAAAAAAGAATTGAGTGGTGAATCCAGATGCGCTGCGTGACCGTACAGGAACTCACCGTCGGACAGAAAGAAGACAGCATCTGGTTTGAGGTTGCCTGCTATTTGCAACGCTCGTGCTGGCATCGTTCCGCCTTGGGGGCGGACTTGGTATTTCAGCCACTTGATAGCGGCTTGCTTGTTGGAAGGAGTTGCCTGTCTCATCACAGCTTCGTTGTTTTTCAAGAACATTGGTAATGCGTGATTGCTGTACAGGATGACCAAAAAACTCTGTTCGTTATTGAGTTGATTGATCGATCCAATCAGTTCCTTTGTAGCCCGCTCGAGCCGTTGTCCATTGCGAGCCGCCATGCTTGAGGAAACATCAAGCACGAACACGAAACGATTTCCATAAGCTTCGGCACCGAAAAACTTGATGCTCTTGTCTTTACTTGTATCGCCAGAATCAGAGGGGGGGGCACTCGGGGCTTTGCTGGCAGTATCGCCGTTCGCAGAACTTGAGAGAAGCAATGGAGTTGATTCCAGTTTCGCAAGATCGACCAAGTCAACCGTTACGAGTTCTGACATCACCGGATCAGCGGTCATGGCCTCGTCAGGAGGGGCAACAATGTCGACGTTCGTGATGCTCGCCAATGCTTCAGTCTTGGCCCATGGATCTTGGTTATGGTCAGCAGCAATTGAGATGACTAAGGGATCAGAGCGGTGGGTTGGTATCAGCACCAACGCCAAGGTAATGAGGATGATCAAGTGAATGATGAGCGAACACAGGAATCCAGACACCTGCCTGAGTTGTCGTTCCGTGCTCATCCCAATATCACCTCCATCGTCCTTGATCGTCGTGAATGCATCCGTACGCCTCTCGGGAACCGTACTCCTCTCG
Organism: Rhodopirellula sp.; assembly: GCA_002690925.1. Classification (GTDB taxonomy): domain Bacteria; phylum Planctomycetota; class Planctomycetia; order Pirellulales; family Pirellulaceae; genus Rubripirellula. Next base: position 11,676 of record NZGD01000255.1, on the reverse strand, counting down.
CGAACTGTATCCGGGAGTCGAGGCGGGGTCTGTCTTTCGTGATTCTCGATAGGTGGTGGAGTCAGCAAGGATTCACTGAGGCATGGAAAGATTGAAACATAATGGAAGTACGGGTTGAGACATTGGCTCATCGGACGTTTGAGTCGGTCTGGATCCACTCGGGTTGGTCACGCTAGCGAACCCTGAGTCGTTCTCTTCGCCCCGCTCTTTAGCGTACCAGTCCTGCCTGTTGACAACAAATTACGGGCTGATTGTCGCCCCCTGAAAGGCAAGCTGAATCTTTTGCCGGTATTTCAGTTGGGGCGGGTTGAGGCTTAGGGGGCCATGGGCCTTGGTTGCGATTCCCGGTTCTCTGCTAACCCCCGCAGTTTTTGTGCTGTGTTTCATCATCTTTTGTTTTATGATGTACTCTTCATCCACGAATCAGGCGTTGCTTTTGACAGGGGGCGTTTCTCAGGGAAGCTTGCGTATCGTGCGGCAAATGGGCCGAGTTTTGTTGGATGGGATTTCTGGGGCAGTAAGCCCTGAACTTGCAAGTTCCTGTCTGAATTGTCCACGATCTAGAAGGCTAACTGCCTGCCGGCATGAGAACTCTTTTTAAATTATTGATCGTCATAGTCCTGTTGGGGGCCGTGGGGGCTTTGGGGTACCAGCCTGCACGAAATTATTGGCGTGAACGCAATAAGATCACATGGGATACGGCCGAGATCGAGTCTGGTGATATCACACGTTTTGTCAATTCCACTGGGACGGTGCAACCGGTTCTATCGGTCTCCATTGGTTCGTTTGTTTCCGGTCCAATTGTTGAACTCAATGTCGATTTCAATGATGAGGTGAAGCGGGGTGATGTGCTCGCTCGAGTTGATCCGCGGCTATTCAAGGCGGGAGTGGATCGAGATAACGCAATGCTCTCGACACGCGAAGCTGAATTGGAGCGGATTGAAGCGCAGTTGCAGCAAGCATTGAATAACTATCTTCGTGGTAAGCGGCTTCGGGATAAGAACGAAGACTTCCTATCTGATCGTGAGATGGACGCATTGGTGTTTGATGTCAAGTCATTGCAGGCGCAGCGGAAACTTGCCAAAGCATCGATCTTGCAGGCGAAGGCGTCTTTGGAAACATCGCAGGCTAATTTGAAGTACTGTGAGGTGACTTCACCTGTGGACGGTGTGGTGATCAATCGATTGATCAATCCGGGGCAGACATTGGCGGCACAATTTCAAACACCAGAATTGTTTGTGGTTGCTCCTGATTTGCGAGAAAAGGTCCACGTGTTTGCTTCGGTTGATGAGGCTGACATTGGGCTCATTCAGGCTGCAAAGGCGTCAGGCAAGCCGGTAGATTTCACCGTTGATGCGCATCCTGATGAAGTGTTTGACGGCGAGATTGAGCAGATTCGGGTCAGCAGTGTGGCAACTCAGAATGTCGTGACCTATCCCGTTGTGATTGCTGCCAGTAATCCAGATTTGAAGTTATTGCCTGGAATGACGGCAAGCATATCTTTTGAGGTGGATTCTACTGATGACGTTCCTAAGATTCCAAATGCCGCGTTGCGATTTTTCCCAGATAATGTGACGTTGGTTCGTGAAGCGGATAGGCAGTTGATCGATGGATCGACGTGGAGATCCAATAAGACGGATGCGGAAAAAGATGAGGCAGCAAATCAGACAGCGAGTGAGAGTGCGGAAGCACAGCGAAAAAAGAATCAGCGTCATGTTTGGGTGGTCGATGGCGAGTTGCTGCGTGCTGTCGAAGTCACGACCGGTTTGATGGAAAACAAGTTCACCGAGATGGTCTCGGGCAAGCTTGAGGTTGGTGACAAGCTGGTTGTTGGCAAGAAGGACTAAGTCAGGCATGTCGTTCTTTGATACGGTTCGCATTGCATTTCGCGCGTTGTTGAAAAATAAAATGCGTGCGGTTTTGACCATCATTGGTGTCGTGATTGGAATCGCGGCGGTGACGACGATCGTTTCGATCGGACAGGGAGCAAGCAAACTGGTCAGCGGCGAGTTTGAAGCTTTGGGAACGAATGTGATTCTCGTGTTTCCAGGGCAAACGCGGCGTGGTGGAGCCAGGCAGTCAGGCGCTCCGACGCTAACAACAGCAGATGCGGATTCAATCGGGACCGAATGCCCTGCAGTGCTCGCTGCGTCTCCAATCGTCGGGACTGCCGGCCAGATCATCTATGGCAATGAGAACTGGAATCCGAAACAGATGCAGGGTGTAGGCCAAGACTACCTGACTGTGAGAAATTGGGAGCTTGAAGCTGGCGGTTTCTTTTCCACCAGCGATATTGAATCCAATGCCAAGGTCTGTGTGATTGGCCAAACCTTGATTCCTAAGCTGTTTCGTACCGTCAATCCAATGGACGAAATGATCAGGATCAATAATGTCCCATTCCGCGTTATCGGGATTCTGGGAAAGAAGGGTGCAAACATGGTGGGTGATGATCAAGATGATGTGGTCTTGATGCCTCACACCACTGTGCGAAAAAGGCTCAATGGTTCACCGCTTGATAACGTCGGGATCATCATGGTGTCGGCAAGAGGAACCAAGCAGATGGGCGAAGCCGCAAAGCAAATCGAAACGTTGCTTTACGAACGACACGAAATCGGGCCTTCGGAAGAACCGGATTTCAGCGTTCAAGATACGACGGAGATAGCAGCGACGCTGGGAATCATCACCGGAACATTGACATTGATGCTCTCCGCGATTGCCGGGATTTCGCTACTTGTGGGTGGTGTTGGAATCATGAACATCATGCTGGTTTCGGTCACTGAGAGAACAAGGGAAATCGGTATTCGAATGGCATTGGGAGCCCGGGGTAAAGATATACTGCGGCAATTTCTGATTGAGTCGGTCGTGTTGTCGTGCATTGGTGGTGCCATCGGTCTTTTACTTGGCACCGGTGCGTCGATGTGCGCTAACGTACTGATCAATATTTACAAACCGGGAACAGATTGGCCCATGATCGTGTCCATCCCGGCGGCTGTTGTCGCGATGGGATTTGCTGCGGCCGTGGGAGTTTTTTTTGGTTACTATCCTGCCCGCCGCGCAAGCAAACTCGACCCAATCGATGCATTGAGGTACGAGTAGATGGCTTTGATTGAACTTGATGATGTTCGCAGAGTTTATGATTTGGGTGAAGTCAAGGTGCACGCGCTTCGCACGGTGACGAGACAAATTGAGCTTGGGGAGTACATCGCACTGATCGGACCATCGGGCAGTGGAAAGTCAACGCTCATGAATACGCTTGGGTGTCTTGATCGTCCCACCCATGGCAGTTATTTGCTTGATGGCGAAGAAGTCGTGACGATGAATCGTGATCAGAGAGCCAAAATCAGAAATAAACAGCTCGGTTTTGTTTTCCAGAACTTCAATCTGCTGAATCGAACCTCAGCCCTCGAAAATGTCGAACTGCCACTCATGTACGGACCTCGTGTTTCCGCTCGTGAACGTCGCGATCGTGCCATGGAAATGCTTGGAAAGGTTGGCTTGGCTGATCGCTACCATCACCACCCCAGTCAGTTGTCTGGTGGCCAGCAACAACGGGTGGCCATCGCCAGGGCGCTTGTGAATCGCCCCTCAATCCTGATGGGAGATGAGCCGACTGGTAACCTTGATTCAAAAACCAGTCGTGAAGTAATCGAGTTGTTTCGTGAGTTGAACGAACTACAGGACATCACGGTGATTCTGGTGACACATGATCAGAACGTGGCCCGTAATGCAAAACGAACCTTGGTTCTGCGGGATGGTGAGATCGTCGAGGACACGATTGATTTTAAGCTCGCAAAGGCTGCACTCGAATATGATCCAGGATTGGAAGAATAATGCCGAGTACACCGGCAGCTTTTCTGGGTGACAGCCTTCCATGAGACCAGCCTTCGACGAAGCAACGCTTCTGGCGCATTGATCAATAATGCATCGTGCGCCGATGGCCGATTTTCGCTATTTAACGTAACCGTTAAAGTTGATGCCCTGTTTGCTGCCGTCAGGTTGGGAACTTGGCTGGAACCAACGTCACACTCGGAATTACTAACGCATTCGTCGTGTCCGGTCGAATCCGAACATCATGGGTATTGTACTTACAGGTCGTGATTTGAGTCTCTGCTGTATTTTTTGCAGTTGGGTTGGCAGTTGGGTTGTTTGCGCGGTCATGGCGTCGCATTGCGTCCTCGCTGAGGAGCCCTTCTATCCGATTCTGCCTGAGCAACGTTCTTTGCAACTTCGATCACCCAGTCAGTTGTTACAGGTTGCGGTCCCCCAGACACCCCGGCCACCTACGGTTGCAGATCCCCAGTTCGACGCAAAGCCTCGGAATCTCACGCTCAACGAAGCCATCAATATCACACTGGCCAACAGTGAGGTGGTACGGGTGCTTAGCGGAGTGACGGCATCGACCAGTGGACGAACCATTTATGATGTGGCCATCACGAATACCACAATCGATCAGCAAAAGGGTGTGTTTGATCCAACGCTACGTTTGAACAATATCTGGAATCAGGTTGAAAACCCCATTGGAATCCCCGACCCGCTGAATTCAGGAAACACCTTGATTGGTGGAACCCAAAATGAAGCATTTGGGTTCGACTTCGGATTAGCCAAGAAGAATCTGCTCGGTGGAACGACCAACTTGGGAGTCACGAGTAATCGAAATCGCGTCACTCCTGGTGTTTTTCCGATCGATCCGTCCGATCGAACGTCCACTGAATTCAGCTATACACAGCCACTGTTGCAAGGTGGTGGGAAAGCTGCCAACCAGGCACCTATCGTTTTGGCTCGCATTGATACAGAGCGTTCCTATTTTCAGTACAAGCAGGCAGTGCAGCGATCTGTGCAAGGTGTGATCGAAGCTTATTGGGCTCTTGTTTTTGCGCGCACTGACTTGTGGGCGCGGACGCAGCAGGTCGAGCAGGCAAGGTTTGCCAATGACCGCACTGTGGCCCGAGTGGAAAGTGGAGATGCCAACGCGGGCGATCTTGCTCAAACTGAATTGGCATTGGAAAACTTTCGAGCCAGCCTGCTAGCTTCTCAAGCCAGCGTTCTTCAGCGACAGGCTGCTCTGCTGAATATTCTTGGGTTGCCTCCCTACGAGGCAGAACGCACGGTCCCCGTGACGCCAATGATCGAAGAGTTGATTTCAGTCGATTGGACTTTGATCAATGAACTTGCACAGCGAGAGCGTCCAGATATCATCGAATTGAAGCTGATTCTGGAAGCTGATCAGCAAAGAATTCTAGTTGCGGAAAATCAAGCACGGCCACAACTCAACGGCGTTGCTTTGTATCGCTGGAATGGGCTTGAGGGAATTGCACCAGCGGGCAACCGTGTGCGAAGTAATGCAGGCGACTTCCAAGATTGGTCGCTCGGTGTCAATTTTTCAGTACCGTTGGGAATGCGAACTGAGCGAGCAACCCTGCGCCAGCGACAGTTGATCATCCAACGTGACCGGGCCAATCTTGATCAGGGGTTGCACAATATGCAGCAACTGCTGGCCTTGAGTCTGCGTAATCTTGAACAGTTCTATGCTCAGTACGAGCGTTACAAAGCTGTTCGTGCTGCGGCTCGGCGAAATTTGGAACAGCAACTTGCGCAATATAATGAGGGAATTATTCAGTTCATTGTTGTTTTGCAGGCGATTGTGGATTGGGGAAACAGTGTCAGTTCTGAAGCCCAGTCACTCACTCAGTACAACACTGAGCTCGCCAGACTTGAATTGCAGACGGGAACCATTTTGCAGGAGCACAATGTCGTGTTCTTTGAAGAACGTTTCCGCTCAATTGGACCGCTGGGGCGTTGTGGAAAAGATGCCTGTTACCCGCGTAGCCAACCACCATCAACTACGGTGATGCGATATGAGCAGGGAACACAACCATCCGAAGAGTATTTCGATCTCGAAGATCCGGTTGCCAAGAAAAAACCGGTTGCTGAAGATCAGAACGATGGCAGAGGTCTTGATCCAGAAATGGATGTCGAATTTGAGAAGATCGACAAAAACAAGGACGGCGAAATGACAGATGAAGAAATCAATAATTTATTGAAAAAGAGAAGTGCTCTGCGAACGTTTTCGGACTTTTTGAATACGAAGCTGCGGCGAGAGTGAAAATCAGATAGGCCAGTTCAGCAGGCAGGAACTGCTCTTGATGGCCCTGCAGCGTACGTGTGAGATGGGCCGCTTGTGGATTCGGCGGTTTTTCATGAGAAGCGATTGGTACGCGGGGCTCACCTGTTCGACTTCGTTTTGGGTGGCGATGGGAAGACGCAATGAAAATCGCCACCTGCAGTAGCAGGTGGCGATCAAAGAACAGGTTGTGTTGTGCTGCCGAATCATCGCGTAGCAGTGTTCGGTTACCTGCTTGGCATCGCTGTGGTGACGGTTATTGCTTCGCCTTCAGGATTGGTGTGTCCCATCCCTGGATTTCACTGGGGCTGGCATCTGTGATGGAAGGTTTGAAGTTGAATGTCGTTGGGTTGTAAGGTCCAACAAATGATATGTCAGCATCGGGCACGATTTCGTCTTCCATCTTCATGCACCAAAGTGTTGCATTGATGATCATTCGCCGCACGCCTTCGCTGAGAATGTCCTCTGATGCACCCTGAGTGCTGCAGAATGCGCGTCCCTCTTTGCCATCCTGAAATTGGTAATTGCGAACCCACGCAGCGGGCTGGGGGGCTTTGTCGGTGATTGGCTTGGCACCGACTTCCATCGACTCAAGCACTTGATTCGTCGCCAGGATCGTTGAATTTGGCATCGGGCGAGCTGAGTAGGCGCCCGCCATAGCATGCATGTCCTTTACACCTCGCATGACAGGATGCCCTTTCTGCTCTGTAACGACATTCATGGCCGTGGCGAATTGATGGTTGCGTCCGTAATGTCCCGCTCCCAAGCCAGGGTTCCACGTTTCGCCAAGGATTTGTCGCCCAAACCCACCGACGTAATCTTCGTTTTTCGAGTTGAAGTTCTGATACGCGTACTTGCCCTTGAGTCCATTGAAGGCATGTGTGGTCGTTCGCAGCCCGAGGACAGGGCCGCCACGTTTCAGATATTGCTCGAATTTGGCCATCCAAGGATCTTCTGGATGAACAAACCGAAGGAACAGAAATAGCATGTCTGCATCATCAATCGCATCGATACCGGGGATCAGGCTCGAGCCGGGCTTGATCAGTCCCTCAGGTGTTTGCCCAAAAAGAACGGTGCATTTGAATCCGTACCGTTTGGCCATGATCCGTGCAATTGCTGGGCATGTCTCCTCACCTCGATACTCATGGTCCGATGCGATGAAAAGGATGTGTTTGCCCTTTCCCGGACCCGAGTCGCCTTCATAAACGACATGGTCAGCAGCTGCTGCATCCGTGCATAGAAGAAAAAGTCCCGCAGTAGCGGCTAGCAAGTATCGTCTGATCATGTTGTTGTCCTGTGGTTGCGATATCGGAGCAGCACTTGGAGCGGCGCAAAGCAGGTGCGATCGCCATCATGCCGAGATGAAGTATAAGCTATTCGAAACGGTTGTCGTGGGCAGGAACTTCAGTGGTGACTGAGGTGCTTGTCCGGGCATCTGAGTGTGTGTTGGGAATGGCACGGCATTACCCAAGCCGATATTTTCGAGCAGCCATCGTTTCAATTGCGTCAAGGCTTAGGGGACGCGTTTGGAACTCTGGTAGGCTCGCCAACCGGAAGTTGGTTGATCCACTGCGTGATCATGCTGACGGCATCCTCGTCGATCATCGAGGTGGCCAAGGGTGGCATTTGGCCGCGCCCACGGCGTTTCATGCGCTGCAGAAGAATGGAGGATGATGGATCGGCGGGCTTGATCAACTTGGCATCGGTGATGCCAAAAGAGTCGTGGGACGCGGCGACATCAATGATCCCCGTTTTTTCCAAAGCACGATTGACGGCAAGGGTAATGTTCGAATTACCGCCCCCTTCTTTGACATGACAATTCGCACAGTTCGAATGCAGGTAGGAACGCACACGGCTTTCCAAATCCTGGTTTGTGTCGGCTGGATCTGCCAGCTTGGGTAAATCTTCTACTGCAGATGGAAATTTGAATGGGGTATCCATCGTTGGTTCTTTCTTGTTCTTCGCATGGGAAGCGTGAAACAAACCGAGCTGTTTGAATTGTTCCAGCTGTGAGAAAGTATGGCCTTCATCACTGAAGGTGAGGTTTGTCTGCCGGACTGAAAGTCCAAGTACGAAATTACTGGCTCTGCTATGGCAGACCATGCACTCAGAACGACTTGGATAATGCCAAGTTTGCTTGGCGAAGCCATTCTTACCTCCTTTTGAGGCGACTTCGAATATCTGATCATGGCCCGAAGCCTCCACCAGGACAGCGTCGGTCTGACCAGCGTTCCATTGGTAGCTATAGCCGTGCCACTCACCATTCTGACGCGTCATCAACCTTGTTTCAATTCGAGTCAAAGGTGGCTCATGGGTTTGATCACTTGCTTTCTTTGACTTATCCGCCAGTGGAAGTGAAAACGTTTTGACCAGCACGGTCCCATCAGGAAAGTCCCAGCTCTTAGCCGTTTGGAATTCGATCGTTCGCTTGCCAGGAATACCAATGAATCGATCTTTGACTGCGCCGTCTGACCACAGGGGAGAATTAACTCGGTAGGGAATCAGGCCCGCGTGCATTCGATTCTTGGTGATCGACTCATAAATGCCGGTTTGGCTCAGTAGTCGGGGAAAACTGCTTGATTGTTGTTGTCGGGTCGGCACCAATGCATACAAGCCACCTCCGTGGTCCACAACGATCAACTCACCTTCGTGATCGATCCCGAATCCCGCGATTTGCAGGGAAGTTCTCGCGACTGGAAAATGTGAGAGCACCGAGCCAGCTTCGTACTTTGCAGCCCATATCATTCCCGTCGCATAATCACCGTACACATAGTGGCCGCGTAGTATTGGGTGCTTGTTTCCGTAGTAAACATGCCCACCAGTTAACGAACGGGCCTCGGAGTGTGGATGTTCCAGGGTTGGGGGCACGATTGGCGTTGGCCCGCGTTTGCGATGAGTCTGGAACGGGTGGCTGCCTTCGGTGATGCTCCAGCCATAGTTCTCACCGCGACGAACGACCTGCGCGGTTTCCCAAAGGTCCTGCCCATTGATGCCAGCCCACAAGTCGCCCGTCCCAGCATCCACTGAAATACGCCACGGGTTTCTAAGTCCATAGGCCCAAATCTCAGGGCGTGCTCCGTCAATATGGAGAAATGGATTGTCAGTGGGTATCGAGTAAGCCAGATCTTTTGTTGGGTGATCAACATCGATTCGCAGCATGCTGCCGGGAAGTGTTGTAAGATCCTGACCGGCATGATTGGCATCTGAGTCTGATGTGCCATCACCAGCAGATACGTATAGCATCCCGTCGTGTCCAAAGACCAAGTCGCCGCCATTGTGGCCGTTCGAGGGCCATTCGATGATCGTCATTTGCGATGCTGCGTCACATCTGAAGGGGGCCTCTCGTTGAATGTGAAATCGGAGCACGCGAGTGCAAACTTTATCGAGTGCTTCTGATTTTCCGTTGCAGCCAACGTACATCAACCCGTTCTCTTTGAAATTGGGGTGGAAAGCTACACCGTAAATGATGTCGTCAAGAACAAGAAACTCTTCCAGTTCGCCCTTGGTTTCCTTACTGTTTGCAGCGCCCGGTGAGACTCGTAGCAATCGTCCCGGACCACCGTAGCCCCCTTGATGCACATGGACGAGCAGGTCACTCGTTCCCGGCAAAGCTGTCACGCCCATCGGCTTCGGGATGTCCAAGTGAGAATATAGTTGGACCACTTCGAACGGTGGTGGAGAATCGGGAAACCCGACAACGGTGGAGTCGTTCCAAGGCACTCGCCCAGATTCTGCATCTTGAGGGTCTACGCCGAAGGACGATTGCATGCAAAGAAGCGTGGCGAGAACGATTGGAAAGAAATATCTCTCGCTCTGCAGCCGCAAGCGGTCGCGTACCGTTAAATCAAAGCTGTAGCTCGACAATAGGAAAACATGGGGTTAACGAAAGAGAAACGGCCGATTACGTCTGTACTGCACCAGTCCCGCCGTTTCTCTAGTTTATCGAGCGGTCCACGTATCGTCCACTTCTGGTCAGCTCGTCAGGAGTGCTGCGCGTGAGTGTTTTACTGTAAATTGGTGGGAGATCATCGTTTGTGGGTCAAAGAATGAATACAAACATGATTGTGAACTGTGGTTTCGGGCCGATATGTGCGGGAGAGCGAAAATTATCCTGAATCAGCCGGTTCCATTGATGTCAATGTATTTTCCAATTATTGAGACACACGAATGATAGTAAGAATCCTTTGGATCTGCCTGCTGATTTGCTCCGTTGGCCGCGGCAACAGTTGGGCTGAGAATTGGCCCGCTTGGCGAGGTGCGGATCGTACTGATGTCTCAAAGGAAACTGGGCTTCTCAGTGAATGGCCTGAAGAGGGACCGAAGTTAGCTTGGCTGTCCAAGAAGTGCGGCGTTGGCTACGCGGGTTTTGCTGTGGTCGATGAAAATGTGTACACGCTAGGTGCTTACAAGAATGACGAGCGTCTGATTTGTCTCAATGCAGCAACGGGGGATGTTCGCTGGAGAATGGTGATGACCGAATCCGTCCTTGAGAATGGATGGGGTGACGGCCCTCGAGGTACACCCACGGTTGATGGAGAATTTGTCTACGCAATGGCGGGCAATGGAACCGTCGTTTGTGCCAAAGCCGCTAGTGGCGATTTGGTGTGGAAGATCAGTCTCCAAGACTTAGGAGGAAAGGTTCCTTATTGGGGTTATTCCGAATCAGTATTGGTCGATGGTGACCAGCTGATTTGCACACCAGGAGGTGCTGATGGTGCACTGGTAGCGGTGAATAAGCTCACAGGAAAATTGATATGGCAATCAAAAGATTTTACCGATCCAGCGGACTACTCTTCTGTCATCGTTGCCGAACACGATGACACGAGACAATACATTCAACTGACACAAAAGACACTCGTTGGGATAGCTGCCGACGACGGTCGGGTGCTGTGGAGTTATCCTTGGCCGGGGCGCACTGCAGTTGTGCCTACACCGATATTTCGGGACGGTAAAGTTTATGTCGCCTGTGGATATGGCGTTGGATGTGGTCTGGTGAAATTGACCGATGGTGGAGCTGAGGAAGTCTACGAAAATAAAATCATGAAGAATCATCACGGAGGTGTGATTCTTGTGGGCGACCATCTGTTTGGGTACTCCGATGGCCTGGGTTGGGTTTGTCAGGAATTTGAGACTGGCGAGCAGATCTGGGCTGAAAAGAACGCGTTGGGAAAGGGAGCGGTGGCTTGTGCTGATGGGATGCTTTATTGTGTCGATGAAGCTGGCGGCGAAGTGGTCCTGATTGAAGCAAGCCCGAAAGGTTGGAACGAGAAAGGCAGATTCAAATTGAATCCCCAGTCCGAGTACCGTAGCCCGCGCGGAAAGATCTGGACTCACCCGACCATTGCCAATGGCAAGTTATATTTGCGTGACCAAGAACTCGTCTACTGTTTTGATATTAAGAAGTAGTGCCAAGATTTGATGCGTAGCACGCGCGACGATGAAAAACGGATTGACTGTGCTGATTGCGTCTCGGTATGGCATGGAATTCAGAATTTGCTGTTCTGTGCCCAGACCGGTAGTTGCCCAGACCGGTAGTTGCCCAGACCGGTAGTTGC